>DAINBU010000108.1:0-17288 GCA_036732755.1 Planctomycetota bacterium | reverse complement strand
GAAGGCCGCCGGCGCGGCGAGCGGCGCGAGCGAGGGCTTGGTGCCGGCGGAGGCGACCAGCAGCGTCGTGATCGGCGTCGCCGTCGGCGCGTCCTCGCCGGTGCCGCCCGGCCACGCGCGCTTCTCCGCGTCGGGATGGAGCGGCGCGAGCGTCCCCGGATCGACGCCGAGCGCGCGCGCCGCCTCGGGCTGGATCTTGAGCGACGCCGTCCCGGCGAGCGCGAAGGATGCGCCGTCGCGCTCCTCGATCGCCACGACGTCGTCGGAGAGCAGGCGGTGGCCGCGGCGCGTCAGGGCGGCGGCCAGCGTCGACTTGCCGGCGCCCTTCTCGCCGAGGATCGCGAGCGCCCGCCCGCCGATCGCGATCGCCGTCGCGTGCAGCACGAGCAGGCCGCGCTGGTGGAGGGCGACGGCCAGCGCGGGACCGGCGAGGAAGAGCGCGAGAGCGCGCTCGTCGGCGCGTTCGTGCGGCCGGACGACGATCTCGCGCCCGCCGTGCACGGTCACGCGGCCGAACTCGAAGTGGTCGAAGGCGACGGCGTCGGGAGCGATGTCGACGTCGAATCCGGCCGTCGAGGGCGCGCCGCCGCGCGGCTCGATGCGGATCGAGAGCGACGGCTCCGTCGTCTCCGAAAGGGCGAGGCGCAGTTCGGGGAGCGCGAGGTCGCTCTGGATCGAGAGGCCGTGCGCCGCGTATGCGAACAAGTGCGACGGCGGACGCGACGGTGCGCGCGCGCTTCCGTTCAGCTGAACAGGTGGCGCGACGTCGCGAAGGGGTTGACGCCCCCCGCGTGAATGCCGGAGCCGGTGAGCGTCTTCACGTCGCCGTGGACCTGGACGCGAGGCGCCTGGTACGCCTTCTTGGGGAGACGCGGGGACGGAGGCTGGGCGGACGGGGGCGGGGGGGATGCGGTCACGAATGGGTCCTCGTACTCGCGGCGGCTTCGACAACTTTCTGCGGGCCCTGGAAGCGGTGGAATAGCGTCAGAACCTTCCACGCGTGCAGTGCTTCGTCGCGTGAGTCCCTTCGCTGCAATGGGTTCTCCCTCAGTTCGGACACGGCGCACGAACGCCGTGACCCCGCTGGAAGAAACGTCCGACTCGTCGCGCCGCCGCGCGACCGAGTCGGGAAGCGAGTGCGCCATCGCCGCGCGCAATGTCCGACACGTCCGGCCGTCGGCCCGCCGGGTACGAATCGCTTCCTCAATATGTACTGCGGTCGTGCAGCTCGACGAAGTCGCCGCGCGTCTCGTCGCCGACCAGCACGGCGCCGTCGCACTCGAGCCAGGCGTGGGCGTCGAGCGGCGCCGCGCCCTCGCGCTTTGCGCCGAAGCGGATCGTCGCCGCGCGTCCGCGCGCGCCGAGCATCACCTGCGCCGTCAGCGCCTGCGCGAGGCAGCTGCGCGGCGGCGCGACGCGGCGCGCGACCGCGGCGGTCGCCCAGCCGATGCGCGCCGGCGTCTCCCCGGGCGCGGCGGGCCGCGCGCGGCCCTCGCGGCCACGGTGGCGCCGCTCGGCCCAGCGGGCGACGCGCGCGAAGGGGAGGAGGCGCAGGGCGACGCGGATCGCGAGGAACCAGAGGAGCGCCTCGCGGACCAGGCGGCGGTCGCCGGGCGCGAGCGCGCGCCACTTAGGAAGGAGGGCGAGGAGGGCCACCGACCATCTCGATCAGTCCGAGCTCGAGCAGCTCCCGCAGCAGCAGGCGCACGTCGCTCTCGCAGGCCTCGGGCGCGACCTCGTACTCCGCCACGATCGCGTCGCGCAGCTCGGACAGCGCGTGCGGCTGTTCGAGCAGCTCGTAGACGCGCGCGGCGACGTCGTTGAGACCGAAGTACTTCCCTTGATCGATGTCGAGGACGACCGCCTCCGAGCCGAGCCGGCACGACGCGCTGCGGTGGCGCGCGACGAAGCGCGCGGTCGCGTCGAAGTCGGGCTCGCGCCCGCCGGGTCCGGCCGGATTCGGGGAGGGCATGGCGGCGATCCTATCCACGCGGTCGCGCGCACCGGGCCGGCGGCGGACGGACGGACGCGCGCGCGGGATCGTTATCGTCGCGCCGCTTCGACGGACGGAGGGGTGGCAGGAAGCGATGGCGCACGAGGTCGGGGAGCGATCGCACGCGGCCTTCCTCGCCCGCCGGAACTTCCGTTCGCTCGACGGCCTGCGCTGCCTCGCGATCGTCACGGTGGTCTGGCACCACGCGCACGGCGGGTACGCGGCGCTCCCGGCCACGCGCCACGGCTTCCTCGGCGTCGACCTCTTCTTCGTGATCAGCGGCTTCCTGATCACGACGCTGCTGCTGCGCGAGCGGGCGCGGACCGGCGCGATCTCGCTGAAGAACTTCTACGCGCGCCGCACGCTGCGCATCTTCCCGCCCTACTACCTCATCCTCGCGGGGCTGGCGCTCGTCCTGCTCTTCGTGCGGCGCGAAGCGACGATGCGCGCCGCCTTCTTCGACGAGCTCCCGTGGTGCCTCACCTACACCACGAACTGGGTCGAGCCGACCACGCTGCTCTCGATCACCTGGTCGCTCGCGGCCGAGGAGCAGTTCTATCTGCTCTGGCCTCCCGTCGAGCGTTACGTCCCGCGCCACGCGCTGAAGATCCTGCTCGTGCTGATCGTCGTGAACCAGTGCGTCAACTTCCGGCTCGCCGATCCGGTGCTCCAGTCGTGGTTCGGCTTCGGGCACGACGACCGCAAGATCCTGCAGGTGACCTTCACGCCGATCTGCCTCGGCGTCCTGCTCGCGCACCTGCTCGACGATCCACGCGGGTTCCGGCGCGTCGCGCCCGCGCTCGGTCCGGCGGCGGCCTGGCTCTCGACGCTCGGGATCGTCGCGGTCGCGAGCCTCGACGGCGACCTCTCCGGCGCGCCGCGCCTCGCGCTCCACCTGCTCATGACCGTGCTGCTCGGCAGCGTGGTCGTCGCGGAAGGGGGGATGGCGGCGCGCGCGCTCGCGTGGCGGCCGCTGCAGAAGATCGGCGCGGTGAGCTACGGCATGTACCTCTTGCACCTGATCGTGCTCGACGTCGTGCTGCGCGTCGACACCCGCGTCGGCCCGATGGGGAGGGAGGCGCGCTTCGTCGGCTGCGCCGCGCTGACGGTGGCGGCGGCGCTGCTCATGTACCGTTGGTTCGAGCGGCCGATCCTCTCCCTCAAGTCGCGCTTCGCCTCGTGACCGAAGGGTGTGGTAGACCCGGCGCGCGCGCGGCCCCGGAACGGCGCGCCGATCCCATGGAGGACTCCCGCGTGTCGCACGAGCCTTCGGCCGCGCCGCCGCCCGCGCCGCGCGAAATCGGCCGCTTCGCGCGGCTCGTCGCCGTGCTGCTCGTCGCGATCGGGACCGCCTCGCGCGCGGCGCCGCTCCTCGATCAGGGCGGCCGCATGCTGAAGCAGTGGCCGACCGAGGACGGCTACCTGATGCTCACGATCGCCCGCAACATGGCGCTCGGGCACGGCATGAGCACCGCGGACGGGACGCTGCCCACCAACGGCACGCAGCCGGGCTTCAACTTCGTCGAGGCGGTCATGTTTGCGCTCGCGCATGGCGACAAGCGCAATGGCGTCCTGCTGACGCAGGGGCTCTCGATCGCGCTCGCGCTGGTCGCGGCGTGGACGCTCTTCCGGCTCGGCCAGCGCATCCTGCGCGAGCGGAGTTGGGGCGGCGACGCGGCGGCGATCGCGGCGGCGGCCTGGTTCGCGAGCCCCAACGTCGTCCCGCACAGCATGAACTGCCTCGAGACGGGGCTCTACCACCTGCTGATCCTGCGCTCGCTGCTGGTCTGGCACCGCTTCGCGGAGCGGCGCGCTCCCGAGACGACGGCCGCCGCGACGGGCGCGCTCGGGCTCGGCCTCCTGCTCGGCGCGACGCTCTGGGCGCGCATCGACGGCGTCTTCGTGGTCGCCGCCGTCTGCCTCGCCCACCTCGGGGTCGGGGTCGCGCGCGGCGGCGCGGCGGTGCGCGCGCGCTTCGTCGAGGCGGCGCTCGCCGGCGCGGTCGCGGTCGCCGTCTTCAGCCCGTGGCTGATCCACAACCAGCTGCACTTCGGGAGCTTCATGCCGATCAGCGGCACCGCGCAGGCGTTCGGCGCGGAGCCGGGCGACAACCTCTCCACGGTACCGGCGAAGCTCGCCGAGTACGCGAGCGTGGTCGTCCCGATCCCCGATGCGCTCGAGCGGACGCCCGGAATGCTCGCGCTCTGGTCGGTCGCGCTCGTCGCCTGGCTCGCCGGCGTCGCCCTCATGGGCCGCTTCGCGAACGCGAGCGAGCGCGCCTACATGGTGGTCGCGGCGCTCCTCCTCGCCTTCTTCGCCGTCTACTACGGAGCGCTCTTCGGCGCGGCCTACTTCATGGCGCGCTACCTCTCGCCGCTCTCGATCGGCTTCGCGCTGGCGACGACGGCGGGGGCGTTCGCGCTGCACGCGCGGCTGCGCGACGGCGCGGCGCGGCGCGCGCTGCCGGCGGTCGGCGCGGTCGCGCTGCTCGCGCTGGCCGCGGCCACGAACGTGCGGCTCTACCGGAACGGCACCGCGCACATGCACTTCCAGGTGGTCGAGTGGACCGAACGCCACGTCGCCGGATTCCAGTGGATGGCCGCGGTGCAGACCGGCACGCTCGGCTTCTTCCACGACCGCACCGTCAACCTCGACGGCAAGGTGAACCCCGACGCGCTGAAGCACCTGATCGCGGGGACGACAGCGCGCTACGTCGTCGACGGGCGCTTCGGGCCGGGGCGGGGCGCGATCGACTACCTCGCCGACTGGGTCGGCATCGCGCGCTGGATCGCGAACGACCCGATCGCGCGGGAGTTCAAGCTCGTCGTCGAGGACGCCGCGCTCAACCTGGGCGTCCTGCAGCGGGTCGGCGCGCGATGATCCGATTCCTGCGACGGCGCACCTTCTGGGTCCCGACGCTCTGGGGCTGGCTCGTCCTGGTGCTCGGGGGCGCGGGCGTGTTCCTGGCGGTGGCGCTCGGGCTGCATCCCTTCCTCGCGACCAGCGAGCCGGTCCACGCGCGTCTGCTCGTCGTCGAGGGGTGGCTCGCGCCGGCGGCGCTCGAGCAGGCGCTCGAGACGTTCCACGACGGGAAATACGAGCGCGTCGCGACGACCGGCGGCCCGATCGACAGCGCGCCCGAGTTCTTCCCGTACGGGACGTGGGCGCAGCGCGCGGGCGACTGGCTCAAGCGGCGCGGCGTCCCCGAGTCGGCGCTCGCCGTCGTCGACGCGCCCGCTTCGCGGCAGGACAGGACTTTCCTCAGCGCCGTCATGGTTAGAGAGTGGGCGAATCGGGAAATCCCTGACCTGAAGGCGATCGACGTCTTTTCCTCCGGCGCGCATTCGCGTCGCACGCGCCTGCTCTACCGGATGGCGTTCGGACCCGACGTCGCCGTCGGCATCCACGCGGCGCGTCCCGACAACTACGACCCCGCGCGCTGGTGGACCAGCAGCCTCGGCGCGGAGGCGGTGCTCGCGGAGACGCTGAAGCTCGCGTGGACGAAGTGCTTCTTCTGGCCCGGTCCGCCCGGCTCGCACGACGAGCGCTGGGCCGTGCCTCTCGAGCGCGAGCAGCGCGAAAAATCGAAGCGCGGCCGCTGACGCGGGCGGATGCGGCCTTGGTCTGCTGAGTCGTTCCACGCGTCGAAAAGGTTCCGGTCGATTCGCGCACCGAATTCCGATTCCCGTGAAGAAGTCGATCGGGACCGGTCGTCATCAGGGGGCGCGTGATTCCCGGCAGGCAATTCCCACCTGCCCCGTCCGCCCGGGCCTCCGATCCGAAAAGCCGCATCCGATCAACCTGTCCGGGCACCCGGACCTGGATGCGGCGGAAATCACGGATCGGCGGCGGGGCGAGCGAAGTCCCGCGCAGCGCGATCGGCCGTGTCCGAGGGAGGGGGGACTCAAGGTTTCGAAGTTCGTCGGGGTCCAGCGAGGGCCCGACGAGGCGCGAGAACGAGAAAAACACCATGATGGACGGACGTCCCACGACCGCCCGCAACACCGCTTCGACAGGGAAAGCGATGCTGCTCCTCGCCTTCCTGCTCGAACACGCCGGCTGTTCGCTCAAGAGCTCGACCGGCACGTCGGACGGGGAGGTCCTGCCTCCCGGCGGCGCGGTCCTCTCGGTCTCCCAGGACCACGTCGACCTCGGGGACCGCAGCCAGTCCAACGCGAGCTTCCTGATCCGCAACGCCGGCGAAGGCCAGCTCGACTACGACATCACGGTCGACTCGGGCAACGGCGCGCAGGGCTGGCTCACGGCCACGCCGTCGAGCGGCAGCTCGTCCGGCGAGAACGACATCGCGTCGATCTCCACCGTCCGCGACCTGCTCCAGCCGGGCGCCTACAGCGGCACCGTGCACGTCGCGAGCGGCTCCCAGGTCGCGAACGTGAACGTCGCGCTCGCGGTCGTGGGCGTGCAGCTCAACACGACCAGCCACAACTTCGGCTACGGCAACGGCCCGTACGCGATGCAGGTGTGGAACTCGGGTGGCGGCGTCCTCTCGTTCAACGTGACGAGCCATCCGTCCTGGCTGCGCCTCGACAAGGTCGTCGGGACCAGCGCCGGCCCCAAGGACAAGAAGACGCTCGTCCTCGCCATCGACCGCTACGGACTGCTGCCCGGCCACTATTTCGGCACCGTCCAGATCGAACCCGACGAGGACCAGGGCGAGCACGAGATGTCGCTCGACGTCCAGATGGACGTCGCCTCGACCGGCGGCATCCTCGAAGTCGATCCGGCCGGCAGCTTCCAGAGCTCCGGCTACGCGGGCGGCCCGTTCTCGCCGGCGAGCATGGACTACACGCTCTCCAACACGGGCGACGCGTCGCTCGACTGGACCGCGACCGCATCGCAGTCGTGGCTCGCGCTCTCCTCGCAGGGCGGCACGCTGCCGGTCGGCGGCTCGACGACGGTCACCGTCTCGATCGACCAGAACGACGCCTCGGGCCTCCCGCCGCAGGCGTATCACGACGACGTCGCCTTCGCGAACACGACCAACGGCTTCGGAGACGCCTCGCGCGGCGTCGACCTGGTCGTGAACGACCCGGCGCTCAAGGCCACGATCTACCTGACCCCGAACCCGATGAAGATCGCGCCCTACACGACGCTCTTCAGCGGGCTCGAGTCGACGACGGGCAACAACCCCATCGTCCGCTGGAACTGGGACTTCGGCGACGCGAACAGCGCCGATCCGCAGACCGACGAGGGGATGATCGTCGCGCACCGCTTCGACACCGCCGGCACCTTCACGGTGACGCTGACCGTGGTCGACTCGACCGGCGCGACGGCGAAGACGACGACCACGATCACGACGACCGCCTACAGCGGCACCGACTACTACGTCTCCTCGTCGCAGGGCAGCGACTCCAACGACGGGAAGAGCTCGGCGCGGCCGTTCAAGACGATCAACTACGCCTTCGGCAAGATGAAGACCCGCGTCGACCAGAGCCACCCCGACCGGCTCTTCTTCCTGCGCGGCGACACCTGGACCGTGCCTAGCGTCGACGCGGTTCCGACGCCGTCGATCCTCGACGCCTACGGCACCGGCGCGCAGCCGCACATCGCCTTCACGACCGACGCCGGGCTGGTCTGGTACCACAACGACGACTGGGGCTGGGGCCCGATCATCCAGAACCTGCACCTGAGCTACACCACGCAGAACGGCGCGTTCGGCCTGATCGCGAGCTACATCCCGTACGGCGGCGTCGCGCGCGGCTGCACCATCGAGAACGGCGGCGTGCGCGGCGCGCAGGGCTTCGTGATGGAGGACTGCGACGTCTCGTACGGCGCGATGTTCGGCTACTTCTCGGGCGGCAACGACATCGTGCTGCGCCGCTGCAAGCTGACCGCGAACGGCCACCGCGACGTCTTCGACCACCAGATCTACCTGAGCAACGGCAAGCACTGGCTGCTCGAGGACATGGTCATCAACGGACGGACCTACGACGGATACGTCGCGAACGAGGGCATGAAGCTCAACGGCGGCACCGGCGTCGTCGTGCGCCGCGCCGACGTCTTCAACTGCCACCAGGGCATCGGCTGCTACAAGAATTCCGAGGAGGTGGGCGACGGCAAGCCGACGCCGAGCGCTTACATCGTCGAGGACAGCCTGATCCACAACAACGGCAACGCCGGGCAGTACACCGGCATCAACACCGGCTGGATCAAGGACGTCACGATCCGCAACTGCACCTTCTACAACAACGACCCGTCCAACAACCCGGACGGCGCGGCGATCTCGCTCGAGTGGAACCCGGACGCCGCGAACAAGATCAAGATCTACAACTGCACCTTCTATTCGAACGAGCTGCCCGACGTCGCGGTGAACTGCTTCAAGGACATGGTGAAGGACGGACAGACCAGCGTCCCGCCAAACGTTGAGCTGCGCAACAACATCTTCGTGCGCGACAACGCGAAGGCCGGCTTCTTCCGATTCCTCGACGCGACCTGGTCGATGGCGACCTTCGACAGCGACCACAACGTCTTCCACTGGAGGAACCGCTCGCCGGCCGACCTGATGATCGTGCTCAAGGGCAGCAGCTCCGACACCTCACTCGACACGTGGAAGAGCGTGAAGGGCAAGGACTCGCACTCGAAGTGGGGCGACCCGCTGTTCAGCGACCCGTCGCACCTCGACTTCACGCTGCTCGAGGGCTCGCCGGCGGTCGACGCGGGCCTCGCGCTGCCGGTGGTCTGGCGCGACAAGCAGTGGGTCGCGCGGCCGCGCGGCCCGTCGCACGACTGCGGAGTGTTCGAGAAGTAATTCCCCGATCGGTGGTTTCCCGCGACGGGACGCGACGCACGAGCGTCGCGTCCCGTCGTTTCCGGGGGCGCGCGCGGGGCGGGGCTATACTCCGCCGCCCTCGCGGCGCGGCGCGTCGCCGCGGGGGCCACCGCTGCGAGGAAGCCACGGGATGATCGGAGCCGCCGCCGCCTTGCTCGTCGCGGCCGCTGCGGCCTTCCCGCAGGGCGCGCCGCCCCCCGACGCCGCCCGGCCGACGTCCCCCGACGCCGCCCGCCCCGCGTCCCCCGAGGCCGCGAAAGCGCAGGAGATCTGGTTCGACGACGCGACCGAATCCTCGGGGCTCGGCGCGTTCGTCCAGGTGAACGGCGACCCGGCCAAGAACCACATCACCGGCACCAACGGCGGCGGGCTCGCGCTCTTCGACGGCGACGGCGACGGCGACCTCGACGTCTTCTTCGTGAGCGGCTCGCGGCTCGGCGGCATGCCGAAGGGGGAGGCGGCGAGCAACCGCCTGTTCCGCAACCTCGGCGGCGGCCGCTTCGAGGACGCGACCGAGGCCGCCGGCCTCGACTCGCACGGCGCGTTCGGGCAGGGTTGCGCGGTCGCCGACGTCGACGGCGACGGCCGGCTCGACCTGTTCGTCGCCAACATCGGGCGCAACTGCCTCTACCTCCAGACGACGGCGGGGCGCTTCACCGAGTGCGCCGAGGCGTGGGGCGTCGCCGGCGGCGGCTGGAACAGCGGCGCCGCCTTCTTCGACTACGACCGCGACGGCGACCTCGACCTCTACGTCTCGCGCTACATCACGCTCGAGCCCGGCGCGATCGAGCACGGGCCGACCCATCTGCCGATGTCGGAGTGGAAGGGGCAGAAGGTCTTCAAGGGGCCGCACGAGTTGACGCCCGCCCCCGACTCGCTCTACCGAAACGACGGCCGCGGGAAGTTCACCGAGGTCACGCAGGAGGCGGGCATGGCCGGCGCCGTCCCCTCCTTCGGGTTCGAGCCGATCACGCTCGACTTCGACGACGACGGCGACGTCGACCTCTTCGTCGCCAACGACTCGATGGCCAACTTCCTGTGGCGCAACGACGGCGACGGGAAGTTCACCGACGTCGCGCTCATGGCGGGCGTCGCCTACAACCCCAACGGGCGGCCGCAGTCGAACATGGGCGTCGCGGCCGAGGACTTCGACGACGACGGCCGCACCGACCTCTTCATCACCACCTTCTCCGACGACGCGAAGACCCTCTTCAAGAACGGCGGGAAGGAGAGCTTCACCGACGTGTCGCTGCGTTCGGGGCTCGGCGGCGCCGAGGTGTTCCGCGCCCTCTCGTGGGGCACCTCGCTCTTCGACGTCGACAACGACGGCGACCTCGACCTCTTCGTCGCGAACGGCCACACGTATCCGCAGGCCGACCTCGTCGGCGGCGGATACGCCTACGGCCAGAAGAACTTCCTCTTCGTGCAGGCGTCGCCGGGCCGCTTCAAGAACGTGAGCGAGGCCGCCGGCCCCGCGTTCCAGGTCAAGCTCCCGAGCCGCGGGTCGGCGGTGGGCGACGTCGACGACGACGGCGACCTCGACATCGTCGTGAACCACCTCGACGCGAAACCGACGCTGCTGCGCAACGACTCGGCGAAGCACGGCCACTGGGTGAGCGTCCTGGTGCGCGGCCAGGGGATGAACCGCTCCGCGATCGGCGCGCGCGTGACGCTGGTCGCCGCAGATCGGCGCCGCTTCCGGGAGATCCGCTCGAGCGGCAGCTTCCTCTCGCACGAGGACCTGCGCGCGCACTTCGGGCTCGGCGACGCGACGAAGGCCGACCGGATCGAGGTGCGCTGGCCCGACGGCTCCGTCGAGGTGGTCGAGGCGCCGCCGGTCGACCGCACGATCGTGGTCGAGCAGGGGAAGGGGCGCGTCGAGAAATGAGCCGCCGCGCCCTCCTCGTCCTCGTGCTGGTCGGCGCGCCCGCGGCGGCGCAGGAGGCGGCACCTGCCACTCCGACCGCTCCGGCCGACGCCGGCGCCGTGGTCGCCGCGGCAAAGGAGCGCTTCGACGCGCTCGACGAGGCGGCCGCGCTCGAGCTCTTGAAGCCGCTGCTGGGCGCGCCGGCGGCAGGCGCGGCCGCGCTCGAGCTCGCCGCCCGCTGCCAGATCGAGCTCGGCCGGCCCGACGAGGCGCTCGCCGCGCTCGACCGCGTCGCGAAGCCCTCCTCCTCCACGCGCATCGTGCGCGCGCGCGCGCTCGCGGCCAAGGGCGAGGGGAAGCGCGCGCTCGTCCTCCTCGACGAGCTCCTGGTCGGGCAGCCGCTGTGCGTCGACGCGCGCCTCGAACGGATCCGCGCGATGATCGCTCTGGACGACCTGCGCGGCGCGAACGACGCGATCCTCGACCTGCGCCGCTCCGAGCGCGACCGCAGCGAGCTGCTCCTGTTCTCGGCGCGGGTCGCCGAGCGGCGCCACCAGCTGCCCGACTCCTACCGCCTCTACGAGATGGTCGCCGGCACGCCGTGGCGCGTCGCGGCGCTCGACGCGCACGACCTGCGCGACGCGATCGAGGGCGCCGGGCGCGTCTCCTTCCGCGGCGGCCGGTACGAGGCGGCGCTCCGCTGGCAGCGCGAGCTGGTCAAGCGCGCGCCGCGCAGCGCGTCGGCCCGCTTCCAGCTCGGCATGAGCGAGGCGATGGCGAATCGCACGGGCGAGGCCGTCGCGACCCTCAAGGAGGCGCTCGCGCTCGACCCCGGCCACGACGAGTGCCGCATGCGGCTCGCGGAGCTCTACCGGACCTCCGGGATGATCGAGGAGTCGGCGACCGAGTTCGAGCGGCTGCGCGCCCTGCCGGCCTACAAGCTCGACGCCACGCGCTACCTCGCCGAGCTCGCGCTCAAGGCCGGCGAGCTCGACCAGGCGCTCGCCTTCGTCCAGGAGATCGAGGCGGTCGACCCGCCGTCGGCCGCGGTGCTCGAGACGTGCGGCCTCGTCCGCGAGCAGGCGGGCGACGTGCCGCGCGCGAAGGCCGACCTGCGCCGCTGCCTCGAGCTCGACCCGCTGCGCTTCTCGGTCCTCTACAAGCTCGCGCTGCTGCTCGGGCGCTCCGACTCGGCCGAGGAGCGCGCGCAGGGCGCCGAGATGATGGAGCGCTTCCAGAAGGCGGTGCCGGTGCTGCCCGACCTCGAAAGCGCGGTCGCGGCGATCCAGCTCATGCCCGACAACCCGGTGCAGATGGTCCATCTCGCCGGCGTGCTCAACGTCGGCGGCCAGTACGAGTCGGCGCAGGTCTGGATCGACAAGGCGCTGCGCACGACGCCCGACGACGCGCGCGCGCACGCGATCGCCGGCTGCATCGCGGCGAACCGCGGCAAGGACCCGGAGGCGCTGCGCCACTTCGAGCGGGCGCAGGCGCTGATCGGCGGGGCGGGGGACCCCAAGGTGCGCGGCTACATCGAGACGCTGAAGAAGGGGCAGAAGCTGCCCCTCCCGCTCGGCGAGATCCAGCGCTCGGCGAAAGCGTCGGGGAGCGTCGAAGGGGGCAAGTGACGCGCCGGCAGCGGCGCGCCGCCGCGCCCGACAAGCTCAGCCCTGTGCCCGCCGCGCCCGCCGCGCCGCCGCGAGCGCGCGCGCCACCTCGCGCGGGCCGATCCCGATGTCGCGGACGACCACGTCGCCGAGCCACGGCGCGGCCGCGCGCCGGGCGAAGCCCTTCTTCTCGGCGACGAAGGTCACGGTGACGTCGGCGCGGACCGTCGCGTTCGACGGCCGGCCCGAATCGGCGTCGAGTCCCGAGGGCAGGTCGAGCGCGACGATCGGCCCGGTCGCCCCGCGCTCGCGCGCGTCGACGAGCGCGCGGATCAACGTCGCCATCGGCGCGCGCACGTCCCCGGTGAAGCCGGTGCCGAGCAGCGCGTCGACGACGACGTCGCTCCGCGCGAGGCGCGCCGCCGCGCGCCGCGCGGCCGCGTCGCTTCGGATGGCGGCGATCGCGATCCCCATCCGCTCGACGATCGCGAGCTGCGCCGCCGCGTCGGCCGCGAGGCGGGCGCGCTCGCCGCAGAGCTCGACGCGCACCGGCACGCCCGCGCGCGCGACGTGGCGCGCCACCACGAGGCCGTCGCCGCCGTTGTTGCCGGCGCCGGCGAGGACGACCACGCGCGCATGGCGCCGCCCTCGGCAGAGCCCGAGCACGACCTCCGCCGCGTTGCGCCCGGCGTTCTCCATCAGGAGCAGGCTCGGGATCGCGAGCACCTCGGTCGCGAAGCGGTCGACGGCGCGCGCCTGCTCCCGGTCGAGCCGCGCGCGCGGCGTCACGGCGCGGCGCCCTTGCCGGGATCCTTGCCCGCGCCCTTCTCCATGCGTTGCCGCCACGCCTTCTTCACGCGCTGCACGAGGTTGCGCGAGCGCAGCAGGCGGCGCGCGAAGGCGTCGGCCGCCCCGGTCGCGCGGTCGGAGAGGCACGCCGCGCGGCCGCGCAGCCCCTTCGCATAGATCCGCCAGTCGCCCTCCTCGATCCGCTCGCTGCCGAGCATCGCCTTGTACTCGGCCTCGCCGAAGCCGAAGTCGAAGAGCGCGACGCCGCGCCCCGCCAGCTCCTCGAGGACGCGCCAGAGCAGGACGACGCCGGGCCCGAGCTCCCAGTGCTGCGGCAGGAACGAGGTGGCCCAGAGGCGGAACGTACCGTCCTGCACGTCGCCCACCAGGTAGGCGACCGCCTCGCCGCGCGCCTCGAGCAGGTAGCCGCAGAGCTGACCGGCCGCGGCGAGGTCGGCGAGGAGCTGGCGGTAGGGGGGCGTGTCCTTCACGCCGATGCCGAGCGCCGCCTGGTAGGTCTGCCGGATGATCCCGGTGGCGGCGCGCACGAAGCCGTCGATCTGGTCTTCCTTCTCGATCCGCACCAGGCGCACTTCGCCGCCGAACGCCTCGTCGAAGGTGCTCGACCGCTTGCGCAGCTTGTGGCGCGTCTTCCCCGAATGGTGCACGAGCTTCGCGCCCGTCACCGGATCGAGGAGGCGCGTGCGCCAGCGCCCGCGCTGGACGGGCACGGCGCCGCTGCCGGCGGCCGCGACCTCGCCGAAGCGCTTCGCCAGGGGATGGTCGAGCGGGAGGTTGTGGATCGCGAGGTGGTCGACGGCGCGCGACGCGACGAGCGCGCGCAGCGTCGCGACGACCGCGTCGAGCGCGGCCGGCGTCGCGTCGCACAGGAGCCCGGTCTCCGCCACGCGCATCGTCTTGAGCTTCGGCGTCGGGACCTTCAGGTAGCCGATCTTGTGGACGAGCGGCGCGTGCTCGAGCGTCGCGACCACGACGGCGAGCACGTCGCCGGCGCGCGCCGCGAGGACGCACGGCACGCCGTGGCGGCCGGCGACGCCGCGCAGGAAGCCGGCGGGGTCGTTGAAGCGCGACGCGATCCCGAGCCGGCGGCGCAGCGCGTCCCACTCGCCGAGCAGCGCGCCGGCGCGCGCGCGGATCTCCGCCTCGTCGCCGGCGACCCATTCGAGCTCCGGTCCGCCTTGGCGGCGCACCGCCTCCGCGAAGCGCTGCAGCGTCGCGCGCGCCTCCGCCGGCGCGAGCGCGACCAAGCGCGTCGCGGCGCTCGCCGCGGGCGGGGCGTCGAGGGTCACGGTTCTCCGTTCGGTCCCGCGCTCAGAACGAGTAGGCGAGTCCCAGCAGGATCGCGAACTCGTTGGTGCTGCTGCCGAAGGCCTCGTAATTCGTGTAACGCCACTCGGCGAAGGCGGCGGTGTTCCGCTCGAGCCAGTAGCGGCCGCCGGCCTGCACTCCGAACTGGACCGAGTCGTCGCTGGCGTTTCCCGCTTCGAAGCGCGCGTAGCCCAGGTGAGGGCCGCCGTAGATCGACAGGCGCGGATTCAACTGGTAGTTGAAGTTGTAGTAGGGGGCCAGGAAGAAGGCGACCGAGTTGGGGCCCGGAGGCGCGAAATACGTGACGAGGAGCTGGCCGCCGACCTCGTGCTGATCGGTGAGGAAGTAACCGCCGCCGAGCATGCCGGAGAAGTTCTCCGTCGAACCGCCGTCCGTGTTGGCCGAGCTCATCTGTATCGCGCCCATCACGATCTTGTCGCCGGCGCCCGCCCCGTACTCGCTGTCGCCGCCGCCGTTCGTGGCCTGCTCCGGCCTCGCCGCCACGAGCTCCGGAGGCTCCGCCATCTCGACCGGCGGCGGTTCCGTCGCGGCCGTCTCGGGAGCGGCGGCTTCCGGCGCGAGCGGCGGCGCCGGCGTCCGCGTCGGCGCTGCAGCGCACCCGCCGAGCAGCAGCGAAGCACCGACGAACACGAGTCGATTGCATCCCATCGTTCCCTCTCCTTGCAATGGGGTGATCGCCGCGGGCAGGACCCTCGGCGAACGATGGCGCGGGAGTGTAGCAGCCGCGGACGCGACCCTTCGCGTGCCCGCCGCCACGCGCGGCGCGGCTCACTTCGCGGCAGCGGAGAAGAGCTCGTCGAATCGGACGCGCGTCGCTGCGCTCTTCTCCCGTCCGACCACCTTGCCCGCGCGATCGAGCACGACCGTAGTCGGGATCGGGCCGGGGAGGTCGAAGCGGTCGTCGAGCTTCGAGACGGCGTCGTCGTAGAGCACCACGCGGACGTGGTCGCCGAGCGCGAGCTTGCGCTCCTCGAGGAAGCGCTTCACGTGCGCGACGCCCGAAACGCGGTCGAGGCCGCTGTTGGGGACCATCAGGTCGTAGGAGAGGAGGACGACCTGGACCGACTCTTTCCACGGGGCGGCGGCGGCGAGCAGGTCGGGCAGCTCGGCGACGCAGGGCGCGCACCACGTGGCCCAGCAGTTCACCACCGTGGCGCGCGCCCCTCCCGAGGCGAGCAGCTGCTGCAGCCCGTCGAAGTCGACGGCGACGACGGCCGGGGCCTTCGGCCTGCACGCGGAAGAAAAAACGGCCGCGATCGCGCAGGCGATCGCGGCCGCGGCCCGAAAGGCGTGGGAGCGGACGAGCGCTCCCGGCCGCCGTGCCGGCACCGACGTCAGCTCTTCGCGCCGACGCGCTTGATGCTGCAGCCGTGCGGCTTCGTCGTCGCCTGGGGCGGCTCCTTGCCCGCCAGGACGGCGTCGAGAGCGTCGCGGACGAAGCTCTTCACCGCCTTCGCGTCCTTCTTGAACGTCTCGTCGTCGTCGACGCCGCCGGCGTAGCGCAGCTTGCCCTTGTCGTCGATGACGAAGATGTGCGGGGTCGTCTGCGCGTCGAAGCGGTCGGCGACCACGTTCTTCTTGTCGATCAGGATCGTGTAGGGGACCTTCTCCTTCTTCACGTAGTCCTTGATCTTCGCGTAGGTGTCGTCGGCGATCTCGCCGGAGTTCGCGTTGACGGCGAGGAAGACCACGCCCTTGCTCGAATAGTCGTTCGCGAGCTGGGTGAGGCGCGCTTCGTAGCCCTTGGAGACCGGGCACTCGATCGACCAGAAGTCGAGGAGGATCGTCTTGCCGGCGAACTCCTTCAGCGTGCGCGTCTTGCCTTCGAGGTCGACGAAGGACAGCGACGGGTCGACCATGTTGCCGACGACGTAGGGCTTGCGGGCCTCGTCGGGCTTCGCCTGCGGCTTCGGAGCCGCCGGATCGGCCTGGGGCTTCGGCGCCGGCTCGCCTTGCGGCGGCTTCGCCGGCGCCGGGTCGGCCGGTTTGGACTGCGCCAGCGCGACCACGGGGGTCAGCGCCAGCAGGATGGCAGCGATCCAGTTCCGGTGCATGAGCAACTCCCCTTCAGTGAGATGGGATCCCGGAGGACCGCCGGCAGGCGCGGAACCTCCGGACCAGCGATTCGGAAACGGAGACGGAGCTTACTCGCGAAACGGATCGCGGTTCCTCGGGACGGGGCGGCAGCGACGCCGCCTTGCGGCCCGCGGCCCGCGCTCGCCGCGCCGGAGCCCGGCTCAGTGGCCCGAGAGCTCCTTCTCGATCGCGCGGTCGTACTCGTCGATCCGCTGCTGGATCACATCGAGCGCGGCGTCGAACTTCGCGCCTGGAACTTTCTTCAAGTGCTCGAGCTGGCTCGCGAGCTCGCGCCGCTTCGCCTCGAGCTCCTGCACTTTCGGATTCGACTTCTTCGCGCCGGCGGCACCCGTCGACTTCGCGCCGGTGGCGCCGTTCGACTTCGCAGGGTCGTCCTCGAGCGCTCCGTCGATCGCCTGCTTCGAGCTCGCCTTCACGACGGCGAGGTCGCTCTTCAACTTGGCGTCGTTCAGCTCGAGCGTGAACTGGCGCCGGCCGCTCTCGGATTTGCCCGTGCTGACCGTGTACCAGTCCTTCATGGCGCCGACGACGGCGAGCGCCAGCACGGCGAGGAGCAGCAGCTTGCACAGCGTCTTCACTCGGCTCTCCATCGGAACCGGTCGCGCTCGTGCGCCGCGACCGGAGGGCGCGGACGGGGAGATCATCGCACGTCCCGGGCCGGATCGGAATGGGCGGTCGTAACATGGTGCGGCGCGGACGGGGAGCCGCGCGCGCATGGTCGAGAATCTGAGCGCCTGGATCGCCTCGCTGACGGACGCGCAGACGCCCTGGGCCTTCCTCTTCCTCACGCTAGCC
>DAINBU010000107.1:0-17577 GCA_036732755.1 Planctomycetota bacterium | reverse complement strand
GTCCACATCCAGGCGGTCTGCGCGCGCAGCCGCGCGCCGGCGCAAACGAAGAGCGCCGCAGCAACGAGCGCGGCGCGCAGGACGAGACGCCGCACTACGGAGCGCGCGGCGCGGACGGCACCGCTCCCGAGAAACCCGAAAAGCTGTAGAGCGCGCGGTCAGCGTGGTAGAGGTCGCTGCCGACGACACGCGGGATCGGCTGGTGGCGGACGAGGCAGCGCGCCGTCCTCGCGCGCGCGCAGCGCCGCCCGCGCTCGTCGATCGCGAAGACGCACCACCAGTACCCGAGGTTGCCGCGCAGGCGCAGCCACGCGTCGTCGGGCACGGTGAACGACGTCGCGTCGCCGGAGAGCTCGAAGCGGGCGTTGATCGGCTGGACCTCGCCGCCGGCGGCGAGCTCGACGACGAGGCGGTCGGCGCGGAACGGCGGCGCGCTCCAGCGGAAGGTGGGCGCACTCTCGCGACGCTCGAGGTGCGCCGGCGCGAGCAGCTCGAAGGGCGGCGCGTCGGGGAGCTCTACGAAGTCGAGCCGCTCGTCGGTCGCGAACGAATCGAGGAAGACCATGCGCTCCTGCTCGGGGAGCAGGAAGCCGCTCACGAAGCTGCAGCCGCGGCAGAGCGACGGCAGGTCCTGCGTCAGCATCCCGCGCCGCAGGTCCTGCGACTCCGGCCCGTTCCAGATCTCCTCGAAGCTCTTCTGGTTCAGGTTGCCGAGCACGAGCTGGTCGCCGCCGCCCATGCAGCACGGGTAGACGTTGCCGTCGGCCTGGACCTTCACGCGGTCGATCGACTGCAGGCAGTAGCCCGGGAAAAAGCGGCGGAAGCGCAGGAACCACTCGTCGTTGCGGAGGTTCGGTCGGTAGGCGACGTCGGGCGGCCGGAAGTCGACCGTCTCCTTCGGATCGAGGTCGAAGAAGACGGCGATCCTCTTCTCGCGCGCGACGGCGCGGATGCGCGCCAGCAGGTCGTCGATCTGCGTGCGCGACAGCACCCGGCACGGATCCGACGCCGCGCCGCGCTCGTCGAAGTAGTGGTACTGCAGCAGGTTGATCTTGGGGATGCCGAGGTCGGCGAACGCGGCGACCGTCTCATCGAGGTGGGGCGCGTTCTCGGCCATGAAGACGACGTTCACCATCGCCTCGATCGAATGGTCGCGGCAGAGCCGCGCGGCGCCGGCCAGGTTGCGGAAGACAACGTCGGGCCGGCTTTTGAGCCGGATCTTCGCGTAGACGTCGGGCAGGTGGGAGTCGACGGAGAGGCGGATGCCCGAGACCAGCGGCTCGAGCTCGCGGAAGCGCGGCTCGTCGAGGAACTGCGCGTTGGTCACGATCTCGAGCTGGATCGCGAAGCGTTCGGCGACGCGGCGCGTCAGCTCCCACGTGAAGACGAGCGGCTCGCTGCCGGCGAACGGCTCGACCACGGCGAGGTCGGGGAAGAGGTCGCGCGCGAGCTGGCGCAGCAGCGGCTCGGGCATCACCTGCAGCGGCGGATTGCCGTCGGGGTAGCACATCGTGCAGGCCATGTTGCAGTAGTTGCTGAACTGCACGTCGGCGGTGCGCGGGCGCGAGCGGAAGACGAGGCGCTCGCTCCAGAGGTCCTCTTCGAGCGCGGCGAGGTTGGCGGCGACGCGCGCACGCTTCGCCTCGGCCGAGAGCGCCGGGAACTCGTCGAGGAAGGCCGTCGACGGCGGGCGGCGCAGCGCCTTCAGCGGATTCGCGGCGGCGTCGGGCGGCGGCGGGGTCTCATGCATCGGGGCTCCCACGCTAACGCGACGGCGCGAGGCCGGAAAGCGATGCGGCCGGCGCCGCCGCGGCGCTGCGCCGCCCAGCACGGGAAAAGGATGCGCGCGCCGTTCAGGAGCCGGTACGCGCGCTCATCTCGACCAGCTTGCCGACCGTGTTCCAGTTCCGCAGCGTCGCGACCGTCGCCAGCGTGCGGTCGAGGTAGTCGTTGGTCAGCTTTGTCTTTCCGACGCCGTTCGGCAGTTGGAGATAGAGGTCGCGGCCGCGCAGCTCGAACGCGTCGCCGGGCGAGCGCTTCGGGTCGAGCCGCGCGGCGTTCGCCGCCGTCGGCTTCGCCGCCAGGAAGGCGACGTGCAGCGCCTTCGGGTCGGTGCTGCGTGCGAGGAACGGGTTCTTCGCCAGGACCGCCGCGATCTCCTTCGCCGAGCGCAGCACCACCGGCACGCGCAGCCCGAAGCGCTTCTCGATCGCCGCCGCCATCTCCGCTTCGAAGCCGTCGAGCGAACCGGCGCGCGTCGAGAAGACGACGTTGCCGCTCTGGATGTAGGTCGCGACGTTGACGGCGCCCGCCTTCTCGAAAAGCTTGGCGAGCTCCTTCATCGGGAGCAGGTTCTTGCCGCCGACGTTGATCCCGCGCAGGAGGGCGACGTGGGTGGGGAGGGGCTTCATGGGGGCGCGGGAGTAATCGAACCGGGCAGGCAGATCAAGTTGAAGGGTCGCGGCCGTCGGCGGGATGAAATGGCGACGGAGGACGATCGTGGCCGAGGTCCCGCCGGTCGAGTCGCTGCTCGAGCACGCCGCGTTCGCGCGCCGCCTGGCGCGCGCGCTCGCCGGCGATGCAGCGCGCGCCGACGACGTGGTGCAGACCTCGTGGCTCGCCGCGCTGCAGCATCCGCCGGAGGCTGGCCGCGGACTGAAGGCGTGGTTCGCGAAGGTCGTGCGCCACGCCGCCTGGCGGCTGCGTCGCGAGGAGCAGCGCCGCGGCCGGCGCGAGCGGGACGCCGCCGTGCCCGAGCGGCTCCCCTCGACGTTCGACGTCGCAGCGCAGCTCTCGGCGGAGCGCGCGCTGCTCGACGCGGTCGCCCGTCTCGACGAGCCCTATCGCGCGACGATCCACGCCCGCTTCTTCGAGGAGCGCACACCGACGCAGATCGCCGCGGCGTCGGGCGTCCCGGTGCGCACGGTCGAGACGCGGTTGCGGCGGGCGATCGCGCAGTTGCGGGTCGACCTCGACGGCAGCGTCGACGGCGGCAGCGCGGCGTGGGCCGGGGCACTGTTGGGGAGCTCCGTCGTGACTGCGAAAGCGAAGGTGGCGAGCGTCGCCGGGATCGGAGCCCTCCTCGCGGCGAGCGTAGTGACGCTCGCGGTCGTCGTCGTGCGACACGGGCGCGGGAGCGAAGGGGCCCCGGCCGGAGTCGCGGCGGCCGCCGCGGCCGCACCGTCGGACGCGCGCGCCGCGGACGGAGCGTCGGCGCCGGCGAGCGCGCCCGTTCCCGAGGGCGCACGCGAGGTCGCGACCTGCACCGTGCAGGTCGCGGCGCCGGACGGACGCGCGATGGAGGGGACGCTCCTGGTCGAGTACACGGACGACGGGGTGCTCGCCGAAGCGACGACCGATGCGCGCGGACAGGCCCGCATCCCGATCGCGGCAGCGGCGTGCCGGCTCCTCGCGGTTCCGGGTTGCGCGCCGCCGCGGATCGTCGAGGTCGCGGCGGGGGCCGCCGACGTCGCGATCGCGTTCGACGACGGGCTTTCGTTCTGCGGCCACGTCGTCGTCAGCGGTCGTCCGCCGCCGGCGTCGATCGAGCTCGAGCTCGAACCCAATGCGTTGCTTTTCCCGCCGGTCGACGTCCCCGCCTGCGTCGTGGAGAGCGTCAAGCGGGGCGGATTCTCGCTCCTGCCGATCCTGCGCACGCGCACCGATCGCGGCGGCGGCTTCGCGTTCTTCGGGCTCGCGCCGCATCTGCGCGTCTCGCTCGGTCCGGAGAGCCCTTACGAGTGCATCGACGCGCGCGGAGAGAAGCTCCAGTACGCGCTCGACGACGCGCGTCCCGACGTCGAGGTGGTGCTGCGCGTCAGCGATTCGATCCGCGGCCGGCTCGTCGACCGGTCGGGAGCGCCGCTCGCCGGCTGGAAGGTCGAGACCTGGACCGGGTCGCCGGACGGAGAGAGCAGCCAGCCCGTCGTCGCGAGCGGCGAGGACGGCTCCTTCCGCGCTTACGTCTCGGAGCGCTACGTGTGGCCGACCGCGTGGGCGACGCTCTGGATTCGCGAGCCGTGCGGCGTGCTCGTGCGGCGCGTCCGGATCGATCGGTCGGTCGATGTGGGCTGCGACGTCGGCGACCTGACGGTCGACACGAGCCGGACGGTCGCGCTCGTCGTGCGCGATAGCGAAGGACAAGCAGTCCAGGAATTCGCGGTCGTCGTGGAGCGCAAGTGCGAAGTGAAGGAACAAATCCGACATCCGCCTCGGAGTCTCGTCACTGCGGCCGCAGCACGCGCCGGCATCGTCCTCTCGGAAGAGGTCGCCTCGCTTCGTGTCGTCGCGCCGGGATTCGTGACGCGCGACGTCCCCGTGGACTCCGCTCCCGGCCGCGTCGACGTCGTGCTCGAACCCGCCGCACAGCTGACGCTCGACCTGCGCGAGGGCGACGGATCGCCGGTCGGCTTCGGACTGCTCGAGATCCGTGCGGACAGATGGCCGGGCGCGTGGTCGTCCGCCGACGTCGCGGTCGCGCACGAGCGACTCGGAGGCAGCAGCCTCTGGATCGAGCGCGCGGCGGGGGACCTCGAGCGATTCCTGAGTTTCCAGCGGCGAAGCGACGGGCAGTTCCGGGCGCTCGCGCTCACGCCGGGAATCCCGCTCGCGCTGACCGTGCGCGATTCGCTCGGCGTCGACGTCTGGCACGAAGAGGTCGTCCTCGCTCCCGGCGAAGCGCAAGTCGTCTCGGAGACGCTGCCGTCGACGTCGCGCACGATCTCAGGCTTCGTCCACGAACCGTCGGGCCGCCCACTGCCGAAGACGCGGGTCACGCCGTTGACGCCGGGTTCGAGCGGACTGGGGTTCGTCGAGACCGATGCGGTCGGTCGCTTCCGCATCGACGCCGTCCGCGCCGAGCTCGTCACGCTGCGCTTCGTGGCGCCGGACCACGTCTGGCGCTGGCTGCGCGACCTCGACGCGGCTGCGACGTCGGATCCGCTGGACGTCGAGCTCGCCGCGGGTCGCTCGCTCGCATTGTCGTTCTTCGGGACGTCTGGCAACGTGATGCCTTCGGAGGTGTGGCTCGAGGACACCGCGTTCCGGCCGAGGCCCGACGCAGCTGATCGGCCGCCCGACCCCGCGGCGCGGGTCGATGCAGAACACCTCGCCGACGGCTCCTACTTCTTCGCCGACTCCACGACCCAGGCGCGTTGGATTCGAGTGCGCGTCGACGGGTATGCGTTTGCGTGGCCGTCGCCGTCGGCTGAATGGGGTGGCGGGTTTGTCATCTCCTGCAACGTCTCGCGCGTCTGCTCGGTGAAAGTCGACTGGAGCATCGCGGCCGCGTCGTCCGGCCCGGCGCGCACGCTGCAGGCGCTGCGCCTCGTATCGCGCGTCGCGAAGCATGGCGAGCGCGTGACGCTGCCGCTGTCGGCGGAAGAGGTCGCGACCGGACGCGGCGTCGCTTCCTTCGAGAAGGTCCCGTACGGCCGCTTCCGCCTCGCGCTCGTCTGGAGCGACGCGAGCGGCGGCGCGAGCGAGGAGGCGACCGATATCGACGTCGACCTCGGTCCGGCGACCGACGTGCGCATCGCGGTCGCCCGCTGACCCTCAGTACCCCGCCTTCTTGTCGACCACGTTCTTCAGCGGCTCGCCCGCCGCGAAGTGCTTGAGGTTCTCCTTCAGCAGCGCCCACGCGCGCTCCTCGGTGATCTCGGCGTCAGCGGCGACATGGGGGGTGATCACGACGTTCTTCATGGAGCGGAGCGGGTGGGTTTCGGGGAGGGGCTCGGGGTCGGTGACGTCGAGGCAGGCGCCGGCGAGCTGGCCCGATTGCAGTGCCTCGACGAGCGCGGCGGTGTCGACGACTTTGCCGCGCGCGATGTTGATCAGGAAGGCGCCGCGCTTCGTCCGCGCGAGCCGCTCGCCGTCGAAGAGGTGGTCGGTTTCGGGCGTGAGCGGGACGCAGATCGCGACGACGTCGGCCTGCGGCAGGAGGGAATCGAGCTCCTCGGGCTTGCCGACCTTCTCGATCCAGGCGGGCACGTCGTCGCCGCCCGGTCCGCTGCGCCGCGTCGCGACCACGTGCATGCCGAAGCCGTGCGCCCGCTCGGCGATCTCACTCCCGATGCTGCCGAGCCCGACCACGAGCATCGTCTTGTCCTGCAGCGCGATCGGGCGCGCGCCGGCGCCTGCTCGCGCGCCGCCGCGCGCCCGCGCGCCGCCACCGTCGCCTTCCCACCGCCGCAAGTCGCGCGTCAGCAGGAGCAGCATCGCGAAGGAGTGGTCGGCGATCGCCGGCCCGTGCGCGCCGCGCATGTTGGTGAGGACGAGATCGGCGCGGTCGCGGATCTCCGGTCGCGTGACGTACCGGTCGACGCCGGCGCTCATCGCCTGCAGCCAGACCAGCTTCTTCGCCTCGGCGAGGAACTCGGGCGTCGCGAAGCGCGCCTCGGCGCCGCGCACCTGCGGCGCGAGGCGCAGCGCCTCCGACGAATCGCTCGCGACCACGATGTGGATCCCCGGCACGTCGCGCCGCAGCTCCTCCTGCTGGTCGGCCGTGAGGCTGCCCGCGAGGTAGGTGAGATCGGCCTCGCGCGGGGCGTCCTGCAGCGCGACGCGGCCGGGCGGTTCGGGACGGGGCGTCGGATTCGAACAGGCGGCGAGCAGTGCGAGCGCGAGCCCGACGCAGGGCGCGCGCGACGTCTTCGGTTTCCACATCCCGCCGAATGTATCCCGCCGCCCCCGCGTTCACCGACCGTGGCCTTCCCTCCATTCGACCGCGCCCTGCCGCTTCTGCGTATTGCCGAAGACGTAGCTGTAGACGAGGCTCGCGGTCCCCACCGTCTGGCGTCGGGACGGGACCGTGGAGTAGGGCGCGTCGCGGCGCGCGAAGTCGACCTGGACCCCGATCGTCTGCCGTTCGAGGACCCGGAAGGTGAGCGCGGACTGCAAGGACGCGATGTTCTCGTGTCCGTGCCCATGGTCGTCGGACGCGACGCCGGTGACGTAGAAGTCGCGCCCTTGGAGCTCGAACGTCGCGAGGCTTCCGAAGATCAGGCGCATCCCGAGCGTCCCCTGCGGGATCGCTCCGTAGTGGTAGTCGCGGTCGACCTGGTTCGACGCGGCCGTCCCGGACGCGCCGTAGCCCACGCCGCCGAGCGCCGTCCCCTGCAGCGCGACGTCGTCCGAGATCCACCACTGTCCGATCGTGCCGAACGAGAGGGCGGTGGTCGAGACGCGGAAGACCTCGGGCGAGAAATAGCTGTAGTTGCCGAAGAGTCCCCACACTCCGCGATGGTCGTCGCTGCCGTAGCCGTCGCCGAAGAGCAGGCCGCGCGCGTTGAGGTTCTCGACGGTCGACTCGCCGCCCGACGTGACGTCGAAGTCGAAGTGGAAGTAGTCGAAGGGTTCGTCGTAGTGGTACCCCGGTTGGCCCGGGAGCCCGTAGTCGATCACGAAGCGGGCGACGAGCTCGTTCTGCGGCACGTCCCTCCCGATCCCGCCGTCGTTGACGCGAAGGCTGTTGCGGCCCGCCAGGCTCGCGCGCGTGAATACCGCGGGATCGTCGGTCGGGAACGTGTTCTTGAAGCGGTCGCCGAACGCGTGGCGATTGACGAACGACGGCGGCGAGGCGAGCGCGGCGGCGAGCTCGTGGAAGAAGCCCGGCTCCTCGTCGCTCAGGATCCCGCCGGCGATGCGGAACAGCGCCTCGCCGAGGAAGCTTCCGCTCACCCCCGTCGTGATCTGGTCGTTGAGCGAGGGCCGTCCGGTCTCGCCGCCCACCTCCCACAGCGCGCTGCCGAGGAACGTGTAGGCGAACGACACCCAGAAACCGTGTCCGGCCGACCGCGCGAACCCGAAGTACAGCGACCCCGCATACGGATGGAAGACCTGGTTGGTCGCGAACGGATCGTGGTCGATGATCCAGCCGGAATGGAGGTTGTCCTTGAACGTCGACCAGTCGGAGCCGTAGTCCTCTTCATCGACGAAGCGGCGGTTGAATTGGTTCAGCAGGACCTGGAAGGTCACGATCTCGACGGCCGGGATGAAGTAGCTCTTGTCCGTGTCGGCCGGAGCGAGCGCCGGGAAGCGCCCGTAGTCCAGGAGGTCGGCGTTCCGCATCGTCGTGTCCGGACCCGCGGCGAGCGCCAGCGCTGCCGGCTTCGCCGCGACGCTCCTCGCGACCGGGACGGTCGAGCAGGCGGTGGCGGCCGAGATCCACGCGACGGCGCGCAGCACGCGGAACGACGCCGCCATGAGATCGGGCATCGCGACGCTTCCTGTCGACGGGATCGAGGATCGGCGCGATCGCGCAATCGCGACGGCGGGGCGCGGCCGATGGCAATCGGGATGCCGCGGGTGCGGCCGCGACCTCTCCTGGAATCGGCCCGATCCGGCGCGGCTTTCTACATTCTTCGCGCTGGCGCGGAGCTCCCGGCGGGACGGCTACGCTGCCCGGATGGAGCGCGTCCTCGAAGTCGCCGAGCTGCGCCGGTCCTTCGGGACGCAGGTCGCCGTCGACGGCATCTCCTTCACGGTGGGACGCGGCGAGATCGTCGGGCTGCTCGGACCGAACGGCGCCGGCAAGACGACCACGATCAACATGGTGCTCGGCGTCCTCGAGGCCGACCGCGGGACGATCCGGATCGAGGGAATCGACGCCGCCACCCGGCGCGGCGCCGCGCTCGAGCGCACCAACTTCGCCGCCGTCTACGCGCCGCTGCCCGGCAACCTGACCGTCGCCGAGAAGCTGCGCATCTTCGCGCTCCTCTACGGCGTCCCGCACGCGGCCGCGAAGATCTCCGCCCTGATCGACGAGTACGACCTCGTCCGCTTCCGCGACACGCGCTGCGGCGTCCTCTCGTCGGGCGAGCAGATGCGCGCCTGCCTCGCCAAGGCGATGCTGAACGATCCCAAGCTCCTGCTGCTCGACGAGCCGACCGCGTCGCTCGATCCGGCCAAGGCGGCGGAAATCCGCACGCGCATCCGCGCGTTCGCGCAGCGGGGCGAGGCGGGCGTGCTGTGGACCTCGCACAACATGGTCGAGGTGGCCGAGGTCTGCGACCGCGTCCTCTTCCTCTCGCACGGCCGCGTGCTGCTCGAGGGCGATCCGCGGAAACTGCCCGGCCAGCACGGCAAGGCGACGCTCGAAGATCTCTTCCTCGCCGTCGCGCGCGAGCCGCTGTCGCTCGCGGCGGAGTGACGCCGTGCGCCCCGGCCGCGTCGCCGCGATCGTCCTGCGCCAGCTCTACCTGCTGCGCGGCAGCGTGGCGCGCGCCGTCCCGCTCGTCTCGTGGGTCGCGGTCGACATGGTGCTGTGGGGCTTCCTCACGCGCTGGCTCGACTCGGTCGCGGCGCCGGGCACGACCTTCGTCCCGACGCTGCTCGGTGCGGTCCTGCTCTGGGACTTCTTCACGCGCGTGATGCAGGGCGTCGCCCAGGTCTTCTTCGAGGACGTCTGGTCGCGCAACTTCTTGAACCTCTTCGCGTCGCCGATCACGATCGGCGAGTACCTCGCCGGGCTGGTCACGACCTGCGTGGGGACGAGCGCGGTGAGCCTGCTCGTGATGATGCTGCTCGCCGGCGCCTGCTTCGGGCTCTGGATCTTCGTCCTCGGCGCCGTGGTCGTCCCGTTCCTCATCGTGCTGTTCGTCTTCGGGATCGCGCTCGGCATCGTCGGCTGCGCGATCGTGCTGCGGCTGGGGCCGGCGGCGGAGTGGTTCATCTGGCCGATCCCGGCGCTCGTCTCGCCGTTCGCCGGCGTCTTCTATCCCGTCGCGACGCTGCCGGGCTGGATGCAGGCGTTCTCGCGCCTGCTGCCGCCGACCTACGTCTTCGAGAGCCTGCGCGCCGTGGCCCGCGGCGGGAGCCCTACGTACTCCGACCTGGCGCTCGGCGGCGCGCTGGCGGTCGTCGACCTGCTGCTCGCGTGCATGCTGTTCCGGAGCGTCCACCGGAGAGCGCTGCGCAGCGGACTGATCGCGCGCTACGCGGCGGAGACAGTGACGTGAGCGGCTGGCGCGGAGCCGCGCGCGGCGCTCTCGGCGAGATGCCCGGTCACGGCCGGAACCACGCGCTCCCGATCTGGACGTAGACCGCGGCGGTGTCGCGGGAGAAGGCGACGTCGAGGCCGGCGTGGAGCCCGTAGTCGCGCGCGAGCTCGTAGCGGAAGCCGGCGCCGCCGGAGACAACCTTCTGCACCGCGTCGAAGGCGCTGCTGTGGTTCCAGGTCGTGCCGCCTCCGGCGAAGCCGATCACGCTGAAGCGCTCCCAGCAGCGCCAGCGCAGCTCCGCCTCGAGCTGCGCCGTCTCCTCGCCCTGATACCGCATGATCGGCACGCCGCGCAGGTCGACGTAGGGCCGCATGTAGAACGGCGCGTCGCCGAACGTCCCCGCCCCGACCGCGCGCAATCCGAGGAAGAGCTCCTCGGCGACCGGCACGTAGTGCATCAGGACGAGCTGCAGGCGCTGGAACTCGTCGTCGCCGCCGAGGTAGCCGCTGTAGATCCCCGCGCCGAGCTCGGCGTACGAGCCGCGCGTCGGGGTGAAGAGGTTGTCGCGCGAGTCGTAGGTGAGCGAGGGGGTCACGCCGCCGACGCGCGTCTGGTGCTGGAAGTCGGGCAGGCCCGGCGTCGCGGCCGGCGCGTCGAAGTTCACGGTCGTGCCGGCGTAGGCGTAGCTCATCCCGGCCCAGAGCAGCGTGTCGGCGAGCCGGTACTTCGCCTGCAGGAATCCGCCGACGGGCGCGAGCGTGTATTCGAGCGGATGCTGATCGAGGGGGCTCGCCTCGCCGATGCCGTGGAAGTCGAGGTTGATCGAGGCGTCGACGACCGCCGCCACCGTCTGCAGCCGGTCGTCGAACCAGTAGCGCGAGTCGGCCGCGAGCGCGCCCCACGTCCCGTTCTCCGTCGCCATGCCGCCGACCGCGGTGATGCTCGGGCGGCCGAGCCCGTCCTTGGCGGCGCCGAGCGGCTGGCTGAAGAAGGCGAGCGCGCCGACGGCGCCGTAGCCGACGGCCGGCTCCGTGATCGGCAGGACGATCGGCAGGAAGCCGTACTTCTCGTCGAGGAAGCCGCTCACGTCGAACCAGCCGTCCTCCTTCGACCAGAAGCGCGGGTCGTCCGGCTCTTCGTCCTTCTCGATCGCGGGCGCCGACGCGGGCGCGACCGGAGTCTCCTGGCGGGCGGCGAGCGCGGCGAGGCAGGCGAGCGTGCGCATCCTCGCATCGTCGCACAGGCCGGGCGCCGGTGCGAGCGGCCGCGCGCGTCGCTGGATCGGCGCCGCCGGCCCGAGTACGGTGGAACGACGTGAGCCCGGCATGGCGAAACTGACGGCGCAGCAGCTCGAGCGGATCGCGCGGGCGCTCGCGGAACCGCGGCGCGTCGCGCTCCTGAAGCAGATCGGCGCGCGCGCGGCGGCGACCCCCTGCGCGGCGCTGCTCGAGGTCCATGACGTCACGCCGGCGACGCTCTCGCACCACTTGAAGGAGCTCGAGGCGGCCGGCCTCGTCACCTCGGTGCGGGCCGGCAAGTGCATGAACGTGACGCTGAAGCGCGACGTGCTGCGCGCCTACGTCGATCAGCTCGCGCGCATCTGAGCGCGGAGCGCGCCGCCGCCGCCCGAAGTTCCGCGAGTTCCTTGACACCGCCGAACAGTTAGATACTTATCGAAACGTCGTGTCATCGATCCAAGGTTCTCGAGAAGGAGTCGGGAGATGCTGCGTCTGCAAGGGAAGGTGGCGGTCGTGACCGGGGCGTCCAAGGGGATCGGCGCCGGCATCGCGAAGGCGCTCGCGGCGGAGGGCGCCGCGGTCGTGGTCAACTACGCGTCGAGCCGCGCGGCGGCGGAGAGCGTGGTGGCCGAGGTGAAGAAGGGCGGCGGGCGGGCGGTCGCCGTTCAGGGCGACGTCTCCGTCGCCGCCGACGTGGCGCGCCTCTTCGCCGAGGCGAAGAAGGCGTTCGGCCGCGTCGACGTCCTGGTCAACAACGCCGGGATGTACGGGTTCGCGCCGATCGAGGAGGTGACCGAGGAGCACTTCCACGAGCACTTCAACCTGAACGTGCTCGGGCTGCTGCTCGCGAGCAAGGAGGCGGTGAGAGCGTTCGGCACCGACGGCGGCAGCATCATCAACATCGGCTCGGGCGTGAGCCGCCTCACGCCGCCGACGACGGTCGTCTACACCGCGACCAAGGGCGCCGTCGACGCGATCACCGGCGTCCTCGCCAAGGAGCTCGGCCCGCGCGGCATCCGCGTGAACAGCATCAACCCCGGGATGATCGACACCGAGGGCCTGCGCGACGCCGGCATCCACGAAGGCGACTTCCGGGCTTGGGTCGAGCGCGACGCCGCGCTGCACCGCATCGGGACGCCCGACGACATCGCGCCGGTCGCCGTTTTCCTCGCCTCGTCCGACTCGAAGTACATGACGGGCGAGACGCTGCTGGTGTCGGGAGGGCTGCGCTAGTCGGGCGTACCATCCGACCGGAGCTCGAAGATCCCCCGCCCGCTCTCGACGAGCCGGCCCTGCCGCACCAGTTCTTCCCACACGTCCGGTGCGAAGCGGGCGGGCGGGGCGATCCCGACGATGCCGGAACGCTTGCCGGACGACATCGCGCCGCCGCCGATGCCCGACTCGTCGTCGAGCTGCGTCAGCTTGAGGCTCTTCCTGAACGCCTTCACGGCGCTCTTGAGCGTGGAACGGTCGTCCTCCGGCAGCTGCAGCGCGCCCGAGCCCCAGTCGGCGACGAGCTTTTCGAGCGCCGCCTGGTCGCGCGCGTCGACGATGCGCGCGAGCTCTTGCTCTTTCTCCCGCACGTACGCGAGCGCGCGCGCCGCCTCGTCCCACGGCTGCGCGTTGGCCGGCTCGGCGGCGAGCTTTTTTGCGACGCGGCCGAGCCGGGCGCTCAGGAGCGCGGTGTGAGTCTCGGGGGAGGGTCCGGCGTCGGCCATGGTCGTGGCTCGCTTTCGGTCGTGGGCGGGTCACGCGTCGGCGCGGTGAGCTCGGTCGCGTGCAGCGGGGACGGGGAGTCTGCCGCCGCGGCGCGGCGCCGTCCAACGCCGCTGCGGCGCGAACCGCCGCCTTCGCCGGCCTTCGCCGGAATGAATCGGGTGAGAAGTGAATCGTCGTCCAAGGTCGGAAGCGGCGGTCGGTCGGATTCCGCCGGACGTCGCGTTGATCGTGAACGAGCGACACATTGTGCGTTCCGGAGCGGGCCGTTAGACGGGTGACCCGCTCGCCGCGTTCCGGGGTGGAACAGTGCGTTCTGGCGGGGCGCGACTGCATCGGGAATTGGAGACACCCTCATGAAGCTCGCATTCGGACTGCTCCCACTGTCGGTCATCGCGGTCGCCACGACACTCACGAGGAGCGAGGAGCCGAGCGTCTCGACGCCGGTCGCGCCCGCGACGGTCGTCGCGGCTCCGGTCGCGGAGGCGCCCGCCGTCGCGACGCCGGTCGCGAGTTCGCCGAGCTCGTCGCTCCTGGCGACGCAGTTCTTCGGCTTCGACGAGTGTTGCCGCGTCAGCGATTCGATCACCTCGAACTTCAACGGGACGAAGATCCCCGCCGGCAGCTACCTCTGGCTGAACGCGGTCGTCAACATCACGGGGATCACCGACACCACCACGATCGTGAAGCTCTGCGACGGCGACGTGGTGTGCAACATCGGCGGCGACGACTACTATGTGGAGCTCCCCAAGGCCCGGATCGTCGTCTCCGAGCTGGTGAACACGGCGACCACGGAATTCGACTGCGACAAGCGGATCTGGACGACCTTGGTGCCGAAGGGCTACACGGGGAACGTCTTCCTCACGGGCGCCTTGCTGTCCATCAAGAAGGGGCTCCCGGGCGGCCTCAATCCGGTCACCTGGGACGTGACGTTCTGCTCCGACCACTGCGGCCTCTCGTTCCAGTGGAAGTGGGCGGCGGCGGTCTACGACTGCGGCACCGACTGCGAGGACGACCTCGGCGTCAAGCCCGTCGACGGCGACAAGTTCTCGCAGTTCCAGAACTCCGACCACGCCGGGACGCCGGAGTACATCAAGGACTGCGTGATCGGCGGCGCGCGCGGCGGCGGCGGCTCGAACTACACCGGTTCCTACAGCGGGACGTCGACGGCCAAGTGTGAGTGACGGACGCCCGGAGGCTTCGCCTCCGGACGAGCTGCGCGTCCCGTCCCGACCGGCAGCGACGCCGCTCGGGACGGGACGCGGGCGTTTCCGGGGCCGTCAGTGGAAGTCGCGCGACGTCGTCGGGACGCGCTTCACCAGCTCGGTCAGGTCGTCGATCCGCTCGGCGAGCAGGTGGACCACCGCGCCGTCGCGCTCGACCTTGCCCTTCACGAGCAGCAGGCGGCCGCCCAGCACGGCGAGGCGGTGCTTCTCCTGCTCGCGGCGCCAGACGACGAGGTTGGCGTGGCCGGTCTCGTCCTCGAGCGTCATGAAGAGGACGCCCGACGCGGTGGCGGGGCGCTGGCGGTTGATGACGAGGCCGGCGACGGCGACACGCGCGCCGTGCGGGAGCTTTTCGAGGTCGCCGATCGGCCGCGCGCGCAGCGCGGCGAGGCGCCGGCGCAGGAAGCTCATCGGATGGGCGCGCAGCGAAAGCCCGGTCCGCGCGTAGTCCTGGACGACCGCCTCGGCCGGGCTCTCCGGCGAAAGGCGCGGCGCCTCTTCACGCGGCGGGGGAGACTTCTCGAAGAGCGGCGCGTCCTCGCGGATCGTCGCGGCGTCCCACCACGCGGCGCGGCGGTGCGGCGCGAGGCGGCGCAGCGCGCCCGCGCCGGCGAGCAGGAGCCCGTCGCGCCGCGTGAGGCGCGCGCGGCGCTTCAGGTCCTCGACCGATTCGAAGGGTCGCTCCGTGCGCGCCGCGACGATCCGCTCGGCGGCCTCGCGCGCGAGCCCCTTCACCATGCGCAGCCCGAGCCGCAGCGCCGGCCCGGAGAGCCCCCACGTCGCCGGCCGCGCGTCGTCGCCGCCTCCGCCGCCGTCCATGAATCCGCCCGCCGCGTCGCCCGCAGGGTGCGCGTCGCGCGGCTCGAGCGTGCAGTCGAAGAGGCTCGCGTCGACGTCGACCGGCCGCACCTCGACGCCGTGCAGTCGGACATCACGCACGAGTTGGGCAGGTGAGTAGAAGCCCATCGGCTGGCTGTTCAGCAGCGCGCACGTGAACGCGGCCGGCTCGTGGCGCTTGAGCCAGCACGAGACGTAGGTGATCAGCGCGAAGCTCGCCGCGTGGCTCTCCGGGAAGCCGTACTCGCCGAAGCCCTTCAGCTGCTCGAAGACGCGGCGCGCGAAACTCTCGGCGTAGCCGCGTTCGAGCATCCCGCCGATCAGCTTGTGCTCGAACCCCTGGATCAGCCCCGGCCGCCGCCACGCGCCCATCGCGCGGCGCAATTGATCCGCCTCGCCCGGCGTGAAGCCGGCGGCCACCACCGCGAGCTGCATCGCCTGCTCCTGGAAGATCGGCACGCCGAGCGTCTTCGCGAGGACCGCGCGCACCGCCTCCGACGGATAGTCGACCGCCTCCTTGCCAGCGCGGCGGCGCAGGTAGGGATGCACCATGCCGCCCTGGATCGGGCCGGGCCGCACGATCGCGACCTCGATCACGAGGTCGTAGAAGCACGCCGGTTTCAGCCGCGGCAGCATCGCCATCTGCGCCCGGCTCTCGATCTGGAACGTCCCGACCGTGTCGGCGCGCCGCGCCATCGCGTAGACGGCCGGGTCCTCGGCCGGCACCGTCGCGAGCGTGAGCTTCGCGCCACGAGTCGCCTCCACGTACTCGAACGCGCGCCGGATCGCCGACAACATTCCGAGGGCGAGACAATCGACTTTCAGGATCCCGAGCGCGTCGAGGTCGTCCTTGTCCCACTCGAGGACGGTGCGCCCCTCCATGGCGGCGTTCTCGATCGGGCAGAGCTCGTCGAGGCGGCCCTCCGTCATCACCATGCCGCCCACGTGCTGGCTCAGGTGGCGCGGGAAGCCATGGAGCTCCTGCGCGAGCGCGACGACGCGGCGGAGGTTCGGCTCGGCGGGATCGAAGCCGGCTTCCCGCAGTCGCGCGTCGGGCCAGTCGACCTCGTCCCACCATTCGAGGCAGCCGGCGAGCCGCTCGACCTGGTCGAGCGAGAGGCCGAGCGCCTTGCCGACGTCGCGCACCGCGCTGCGCCCCCGCCAGGTGATCACCGTCGCGGCGATGGCGGCGCGCTCGCGGCCGTACTTCCCGTAGAGCCACTGCAGGACCTCCTCGCGCCGCTCGTGCTCGAAGTCGACGTCGATGTCGGGCGGTTCGTTGCGGTCCCGTGAGACGAACCGTTCGAACAGGACGTCGAAGCGGTCGGGGTCGACGGCGGTGATGCCGAGCGCGTAGCAGACCGCGGAGTTCGCCGCCGAGCCGCGCCCCTGGCAGAGGATCCCGCGGCTGCGCGCGAAGGCGACGAGGTCGTGGACGGTGAGGAAGTAGCTCTCGTACTTCAGGTCGCCGATCAGCTCGAGCTCGTGCTGCAGGAGCTGCGACACCTTGCGCGGCACGCCGCCCGGCCAGCGCGCGCGCGCGCCGTCGCGGACGAGGCGGGCCAGCCGCTCGCGCCCGCCCTCGACCGGATAGTCGTAACGCAGCTCGTCGAGCGAGAACGTGCAGCGCGCCGCGACCTCGAGCGTGCGCGCGAGCAGTTCAGGGCGGCCGGCATGGACGCGCGCCAATTCCTCGCGCGACCGCAGCGCGCGCACGCCGTCGGCCGGCACGCGCGCGCCGAGCTCGGCGACCGTGCAGCCGTGGCGGATCGCCGCGACGACGTCGCGCACTGGCCGGCGCTCGGGCACGTGCGCGTCGACGCCGCCGATCGCGACGAGCGGCAGGCCGGTCGCGGCCGCGAGCCGGTCGAGCCGCGCGAGCCGCGCGCGGTCGTCGGGCCCGTCGTGCAGCGCCGCGCCGAGCCACGCACTTCCCGGGAACGCGGCGGCGAGCCACGACAGCCGCAGCGCCGCGCGCGCCAGCGCCTCCGCGCCCGCGCGCGGCGCGAGCGCCGCCTCGTCCGGCAGCCCGATCGCGAGCAGTCCTTGCGCGTGCTCGACCACGTCCGCGCGCGAAAGCCTCGCCTCCCCCTTCGCCGCGCGCCGCCGCCCGACCGTGAGCAGCCGGCAGAGGCGGCCGTAGCCGGCGCGGTCGGTCGCGAGCAGGACGAGCGGCGCCGCGTCGTCGAGCGCGAGCTCGGCGCCGACCAGCAGCTTCAGCCCCGCGTCCTTCGCCGCGACGTGCGCGCGCACGATCCCGGCGAGCGACGCCTCGTCGGTGAGCGCGACCGCCGCGTAGCCGAGCTCCTGCGCGCGCGTGACCAGCTCGTCGGGATGCGAGGCGCCGCGCTGGAACGAGAAGTTCGAAACACATTGCAACTCGGCGTAGGCGCACGACGGAGCGCTCGCGGAATCGCCGGCGCCCTTCGGCCGCTTGGGCCGGCGCAGGTGGCCGGGCTTCTCGATCCTCGACTCGGGAAGCGGCGACTTCGCGGGATGCGGATGGATCTTGTCGGGCGGGAGTTCGGGCATGGCGGTGCGTCGTCGCTGCTGCGTCTCAGCTGAAGGTGCCGTGCTGGTACCAGGCGTCCTCGCGGCGATCGAGGAAGAGCCAGAGGCGGG
>DAINBU010000106.1:0-17916 GCA_036732755.1 Planctomycetota bacterium | reverse complement strand
TCGGCGTGCTGCACCGCGAGGGAACCGGCGTGACCGGCGTGCAGGCGGCGCAGGCGGTCCTCGAAATCGGCGGCGACGATCTTGCCGGCCTCGCCGTCGACGGTCGGGTCCTTCAGGAGCTCGCGGATCCGCTGCAGCGACGCGCTGATCGCGGCGATCCGCGCGCCGCGCTCCTCCTCGAGCTCGGTGTCGCCCGTGTTCTGGACGCCGAGCAGCTTGATCAGCAGCGGCAGCGTCAGCCCCTGCAGCACGAGCGTCGCGAGCGTGACGGAGAAGGCGAGGAAGATCAGCAGGTCGCGGCCGGGCAGCGGCGCGCCCGACGCGAGCGTCTCGGGCAGCGCGAGCGCGGCGGCGAGCGAGACGACGCCGCGCATGCCGCTCCAGCCCAGGATCGTCACGTTCTGCCACGAGGGCATCGGCTCGCGCGCGTGGATGCGGCGCGAGAAGAGGTGCGGCAGATAGGCGCCGGGGAAGACCCAGATCAGGCGGGAGAGGATCACGACGCCGCAGATCGCGGCGGCGATGCCGAGGCGGTCGCCGATCGGGTGGCCCGCCGCGCACATCCCGGCGGTGATGTCGGGGAGCTGAAGACCGATCATCAGGAACACGGAGCCGTTCAGCAGGAAGACGAGCGTGCTCCAGAAACCGAAGCCCTGGAGGCGCGCGTTCGGCGAGAGGATCTTCGACGCGCGCGCGCCGAGCCAGATGCCGGCGCTCACCACCGCGAGCACGCCCGACACGTGCAGCCAGCGGTCGGCGACCAGGTAGGCGACGTAGGGCACGACGAGCGAGAGCGCGAGCACGATCGCGTCGTCGCGCAGGCGCTTGAAGATCGGCGCGACGGCCGCCGCGAGCAGGAGCCCGAACGCGATGCCGCCCCCCGCGACGAGCACGAAGCGGCCCGACGCGGAGGCCACCGAGAACTCGCCGCGCTGCAGAGCCGCGAGCGCGAAGGCGAGCGCGACGAGGCCGGTCGCGTCGTTCACGAGGCTCTCGCCCTCGAGGATGGTGACGACGCGCTTGGGCAGCCGGAACGCCTGCGCGACGGCGCTCGCGGCGACGGCGTCGGGCGGCGAGACGATGGCGCCGAGCGCGAAGCAGAGCGCCAGCGGCAGCTCCGGCGCCATCGCGTGGAGCGCGAGCGCCACCAGGACCGTCGTGAAGATCACGAGCCCGACCGCGAGCAGGAAGATCGGGCGCAGCCACTTCTTGAAGTCGGGCCACGACGTGAACCACGCCTGCGAATAGAGCAGCGGCGGCAGGACCAGCAGGAAGACGTTCTCGGGCTCGAGCCGCGGATGGGGCAGCCCGGGCACCTGGCTCACGCCGAGCCCCGCGAGCACCAGCACGATCGCGTCGGGGACGCGCAGCTTGCGCGCGACCACGCCGAAGAGCGCGGTCGAGATCAAGAGCAGCAGCAGGATCTCTACGGTGACGTTCGGCATCGCGCTCGGATCAGACGTCGGGCAGGGTGTGCTTGCGCCCCTTGTTCTGCTCCTGCAGCCAGGACATGAGCGGCGCGAAGTAGCGCATCATCGCGTCGGCCGAGAGCTCGCCGCCGACCTTCTCCTTCATCAGCTTGCGCCAATCCTGGGTCGCGCCGGGGGAGAGCACCGTCTTCAGGAAGTCGCCGACCTCCTTGCGCCCGAAGTAGTTGGTGTCGTGCGGGTCCTCGTGCAGGATCTCGCGCGCGATGTGGTCGTGCACCTGTATCAGGAAGACGTTGGCGAGCGCGTACTTGTAGTACTGGGCCGGGTTGTCGTTGATGTGGGTCTTGGTCGCGGCGTCGCAGAACTCTTCATTACGCGGAGCCGGCGGCGCGACCCCCTGGTACTTCGCGACGAGCTCCCACCAGCGCTGGTTCCACTGCGCTTTCGGGAGCTCCTTCGCGTAGAGCTCGTGCTCGAAGTGGAGCATCGTGCCGGAGCTGAAGGGCGCGAACACGATGTAGAAGAGCGCGTCCTTATGGAGCATCTGGATCGGGTCGGGCTTCGCGCCGCCGCTCGCCGCCTCGAGCCCGATCGCCTTCACGAAGCGCGGCTGCATCGCCGCGAGCCCGATCATCGTGCCGATCCCCTCGTGGAACGCCGGGCAGGCGCCGTCGCGCAGCACGCACGGCACCTCGGGGCGCGAGTAGGAGAGGTAGTAGTAGATGTGGCCGAGCTCGTGGTGCGTCGTCTGGTACCACTCGCTGTTCGGCTCGACGCTCATGAGCGAGCGCACGTCGTGGTCGAGGTCGATGTGCCACGCGGTCGCGTGGTTGTTCTTCTTGAAGCCGGCGCCGGGCGGGACCGGGTAGAGCGACGACTTCTCCCAGAACGTCTTCGGGAGCGGCTCGAAGCCGAGGCTCACGTAGAAGCGCTCGGCCTGCTGGACGATCCACTCGGGCGTCTTCTCCTTCAGCGCGCCGTCGAGGTCGACGCCGGGGACCTGCAGGAGCTCGCTCCACTCCTGCGCCCAGCGGTTCGGCAGCCAGTGCGCCGGGATCAGATCGGGGACCGGCTGGCCGTAGCGCTTCGCGAGCTCATGGCGCCAGTAGGTGTGGAGCTCGCGGAAGAGCGGCCGCAGCTGCTTCAGCGTGGCGTCGTTCAGCGCGATCATCTCGTCGGTCTTCATGTCGAACGGCGCGACCATGTAGGCGAAGTAGTCGGGGTAGCCGAGCGCGCGCACCGTTCCGTTGCGCAGCCGCTGCAGGTCGGCGAGGCCGTCCTTCAACGTCGCGCCGACCCCCTTGCTCGTCTCCCACGCCTGCTGGCGCTTGGCGAGGTCCTTCTCCTCGCGCAGGACGTGGTCGATCTCGTTGGTCGAGACCTCCTTCGCCTTGCCGTCCGCGCCCGGCAGCATGAACTTGAAGCCGAACAGCTTCTTCACCTGCGCCGTCTCGGCGGCGATGCGCTGCGCGACGAGCTCCTTGGCGACGGCCGGCTTGTCGCCGGCGAAGTAGAGGATCACGCGCAGCTCGCGCGCCTGGAGCGGGTCGAGCTTCGCCTCGTCCTTCAGGAGCCGCCGGCAGGTGTCGATCACCTCCTGCGAGCCCTGGAAGGCGGCGAGCTTCTCCTTCGCGGCATTGCTCGCCTTCTCCGCGCGGTCGTCGCCCTCGACGATGCGCGCGTTCACCTGCCACTCGGCGTCCTGGCTCGCGGCGGTGAGCTGCTGATAGGTCTTGTTGTAGGAGTCGAGGAAGACGGCGGCCTCGCGTTGCTCGGCGGTCGGCGCCGTGGAGCGGCACGAGACGGTCGACACGATCGCGGCGACCACGATGAACAGGACGATCAGCAACCCGACGTTGCGGACCATGGCCCAGTCGGTCGGCGGGCCGGACGGCGCGGAGGGCGCCGGGTCGTGGGAGGCGCCGCCGTGGCCGTGCGGATCGTCGCTGCTCATGCGTTTCTCCCGGGGACGGGCCGTCGAAGGAGGCGGGTTTGTATCCCCGTCGTCGCGCCTGCACAAACGCCCGGATCCCGTATCATCCCGCCGCGCCCCCCACCGGAAAAGGAGCCCGCATGAGACTCGTGTGCATCGCCTCGGCGACCGCGGCCATCGCCGCCGTCGCCCTGGCGCAAGAGCGAGGCGTCGTGAACGTCGGCGACATGCCGAAGTACGCCTTCACCAAGGAGATGGTGAACGGCCTCGGGGTGAAGAGCCTCGCCGACTTCCAGGGCCGACCTCTCATGGTGGAGTTCTGGGGAACTCAGTGAGGACCTTGCGTTGGGTCGTCCGTGCCGACGGCCATGAAGATGCAAGAGGAGATGGGCGACGACATCCAGATCCTGCTGGTCGAATCGCAGGGTCACACGCTCGACGACGCCGAGAAGATGGCGTACCAGAAGAAGTGGATCAACGACCGCTCCATCTGGACCACCGAGCAACCATTCGACACCGGTGCCAAGGGACTCCCGAACTACGCACTGCTCGGGAATGACGGGACCCTCCTGTCGATGGGCGACCCGAGATCGGACCACTCGAAGGTCACCGACCTGATCACCGAGCAGCTGAAGCTCGCCAAGAAGGGCGCGAAGGGCATGAGCCCGACCGCCGCCAAGGCGAACGCGGAGTTCGAGAAGGGCAACTTCGCCGCCGCGCTCAAGCTGCTCGACGCGGGCCCGGAAGCCTCGGGGCCCGAGACCGAGCTGACCGAGGCGAAGAATCTGCGCCACTCGCTCGAGACGCGCGCGAAGGCCAAGGTCGCGCGGCTCGACTGGTACATCGGGGCGGGCGAGTTCGACAAGGCCGACAAGCTCCTGCCGACCCTGCAGAAGGGGATGGCGGGCGACGAGAAGCTCGAGGCCTCGGTCAAGGCGTGCGCCGACAAGCTCACCTCCAAGGAGCTGGCGCAGGAGCGCGAGGCGAGCAAGGCGCTTGTGAAGGTCCAGAAGCTGATCCAGGGCGACGGGATCGGCGACGTCGCGGTGAAGCAGCTGAACACCGTGGCGACCAAGTACCCGAACACCCGCGCCGCCAAGAAGGCGAGCCACCTGATCGATCTGTCGAAGATGTAAGAGCGCGGGCAGGATTCCGATCGCAGCGGCGGCCGGGGGCGGAAGCCTCCGGCCGCTTTGCGTTACGATCGCGGCGAGATGCCCCTCGGCCAGGTCGCGCTCGACGAGATCTCGTTCGACACCAAGCTGGCACTCCTCGGCATCGTCGTCCAGTTCGCGAGCGCGTTCCTGATCGGCGCGCTCTTCCACACGCTGCAGCGCCACGCGCGCGCCCGCCCCTACGTCCGCGAGTGGAGCGCCGCCTGGATCGCGCTCTCCGTCGCGATCGCCGCGCTCCTCGTCCGCTATCTCGGCGCGGCCGGCTGGGCGGCGCTCTATTTCGAGGACGCGCCGCGCCAGAAGGACCTGGTGACGGCCGCCTTCTACGTCGTCTACCAGTTCGGGAAGTTCGCCTTCTTCGGGCTGCTGCTGTCGGGCAGCGTCGCATTCGTGCGCGCCGGCCCGCCGCCGCGGCGCCCCTGGATGGTCGTCGCCGCGATCGCGGCGGCGGTCGCGACCGTCGCGATCAGCTTCGGCCTCGACGACGTCGTCACCTGGCAGACGCCCTTCGCCGTCGCGGCGACGGCGGTCGCCGGCACCATCCTGCTGCGCGCGCCGCCCACCCGCAGGAGCTTCGGCACGCGCGCGATGGCGTCGATCCTCTTTGCGCTCGCGCTGCTCTGGGTGGCGTACTCGGGCTGTCACGAGGCGCGCACGAGCGGCCCGCTCGCCGGCTTCTTCCTGTTCATGCGCAAGTACAACTCGTTCATCGACCTCGTGATGCAGACGGTGCTCGCGGTCGGGATGGTGATCACGATCTTCCTCGACCTCGAGCGCGACGCGGAGGCGGCGCGCGACGAGCGGCTGCGCATGACGGAGCGCCTCGCGCAGGCGCAGCGCCTCGAGGCGCTCGGCCGCGTCGTCTCGGGCGTGGCGCACGAGCTGAACAATCCGCTCACCGCGATCCTCGGCTTCACCGAGGAGCTGCGCGGCTTCGGGCGCACCGGCGAGGAGAGCGAGTTCCTGCAGATCGTGCACGAGCAGGCGCAGCGCTGTCGCGCGATCGTGCGCGACCTGCTCGCCTTCGCGCGCTCGCGCGCGGCCGATCGCGTGGCGATCGACTCCGCCGAGCTCATCGCGCGGGTCGTCCGCGGCTTCGCGCCGCAGCTCAAGGCGCACCGGCTCGAGCTCGCGACCGATCTGCCGGCGGCGCTGCCGGCGCTGAGCGCCGACCCCGCCGCGCTCGAGCAGGTCTTCACCAACCTGCTCTCCAACGCGATCCACGCCTCGCCTGAGGGCGGGAGGATCGCGCTGGGCGCGCGCGCGCACGACGGCGTCGTCGAGTTCTGGATCGAGGACGAGGGGCCGGGCGTCGCGCGCGAGCTGCGCGACCGCGTCTTCGAGCCCTTCTTCACCACGAAGGCCCCCGGGAGCGGGACCGGGCTCGGCCTCTCGGTCACGCACGGCATCGTCGCGGCGCACGGCGGCACGATCACCATCGACGACCGCGCCGACGGCCGCCGTGGCGCGCGCTTCGTCGTCACGCTGCCGGTGTGCGCCGACGCGTCCGCCGTCCTCGCGAGCGACGTCACGCCGCCGCCCGCGTCCGACCCGCGCTCCGGCCCGCCCGCCTGCGTGCTCGTCGTCGACGACGAGGAGAGCGTGCGTCGCCTCCTCGTGCGCGGCTTCGAGCAGCGCGGCTTCACGACCGTCGTCGCGGCCGGCGGCCGCGAGGCGCTCGCCTGCCTCGCCGGGAACCCCGCCATCGAAGCCGTCGTCACCGACCTGAAGATGAGCGACCTCTCCGGCTTCGAGCTGATCGACCGCCTCGCGACGCTCCGCCCCGAGCTCCTCGACCGCTGCATCGCCATCACCGGCGACCGCGACTCCCCCGAGGTCGCGCAGCTCCTCGAGCGCTCGCGCGTCGCCGTCCTCGAGAAGCCGCTCTCGGTCGACCTGCTCGTGTCGCACGTGCGCAAGCTGGTCGACGCGGCGCGGGCGGCGGCGGCGCAGGCGAGCTGAAGAGCGCGCGGCGGGTCACTGCTTCGAGGCGGCGAACGGGCGCAGTGTGACGGGGCCGTTCTCGGCACGGACGTCCGGGTACTGGACCGCGCCGCCCTCGACGGCGACGAAGACGCGGTACGTCCCCTCGACAAGGCCGCGGATCTCGAAGGTGCCGTCGCTGCGCGTGACGTCGGACCCGACACGCGCCACGCTCCCGACCTCGATGTCGATGGCGACGTTGGTCCGCGGCACTGGCGCCCCCGCCGCGTCGAGGAGCGTGCCGCGGAGCGTGAGGCCCCCTTCGAGCGAGACGTCGTGCCGGACCCAATGCTGCGACGCGGGCCAATCGACGGTGACGTGGCGCGTCAGGTGGCGGCCGCCCAGCACCTCCCACTCGGCGTGGCCCGCGAGCGCGAGTGCCTCGTCCTCGTCGAATCCGTCGAGGTTCCGGACGCCGATGAAGTGCCCGTCTCCGTCCGCCTGGACGGAGAAGACGCCCGCGTACCAGCCCGCCTTCACCTTCACGTTCTCGTCGATGCAGACCCAGGCGACCGGCATCCCGTCAGCGTCGCGCACAGTGCCGTGGAGGATCGTCGCCGTCGTCGAGATCGTGCCGACGTCGCGAGTCGTCCCGGCGACGAGTTCGACGGCCGCCGACGTGTGCTCGCCCTCGGAGAGTCCGTCCGCTTCTTCGAGGGTCGCGATCGTGGAGCGGCCGAGGCTGAGCGAGACCGTCGTCCAGCCGGGCGGCAACGGAGCGACGCGGAACGATCCGTCGGATTCGAGGTGCGCATGCGACGAGATGCCGCGGCCGAGCGCGGTCGACACCGAGACTCGGACGTCGATCCGCTCGCGCAGGTCCGAGTCGGGCACGTCGAACCGGCCGGTCAGGATCGCCGCCGCCGGGAGCCCGACATCACCGACGTCGAAATCGCGCCGCTCCTCGTTTGTGTCGAACTCCTCGCTCCAGAAGGGTGCCTCGCCGACGTCGAGCTCGAGGATGCACGACGGACACACGGGAAGCGGCAGTTCGAAGCGGCCATCCGCGCCGATCGGCCCGCGGCAGTCGAACTTCGCGTTGCGGTCGTGAGGGGACTTCGGCATCGCGCGCACCGTCGCCCGCTCGGGAGGGATCCCGGGTGCGGGCCACGGGACGAAGCGTCCGCGCATGCGGAATTGCCGGCGCAGCCGGTACGCGACGACCATGTCGCGCCCCCTCGAGAAGTCGTATCCGAAGAAGCCGTTCGAGTCGTAGCCCGGCGCGTGGCCGCGCACGAAGACGTCTCCCGCCGGCAAGCTCGGGAATTCGAACCGGCCGAGCGCGTCGGCGCGCGTCGCGAGCACGACGCTGCGTTGTTCCCGGTCGCTCCAGCGCAGCTCGAGCTCGGCGTCGCCGACCGGCGTGCCGTCGTCGAAGTCGATGACGGTGCCGGAGAATGCATGCCCGCCCGAGAGCGTGAGGTCGATGCGGCGGCTCGGCGGCGCGACGGTGTCGGTCGCGTAACCGACGTGCTCCTTCCTCGCGACGAGCAGGTGCCCGAACGTCGGCCAGCTGTCGATCCCCGTAAACACGTCGAACTTCGCGCTCGACACGTCGGCGCGCCACGCTCCGCGATCGTCCGTCGTCGCGACGACCTCGCCGTCGAACCAGACCGTCGCGCCTTCGCACGGCGAACCGTCCGGCGCACGCACGATCCCTCCGAACAGCGCGCGCCCGCCCTGCTCCAGCCGCCGCAGCGACTCCTCGTCCGGCCATTCGAGGCGCGGCTCGACGGCGGTGACGGTCGGCGTCGCGGTGGCATCGGGATGCGGCGGCGTCTCGCCGCGCGCGGCGGCGCTCGCGGCCCCGTTCGGGTCCGCCGTCTCGAGTGCGGTGGAGCGCGCGTCGGCCGGCGACGCCGGTTCGCTCAGGAGATGCTGCACGAACACGACGATTCCGCCGGCGAGCGCGACGACCAGCGCGAAGGCGACTGCTCCCCATCGCCGTGCTCGTCCGCCCATGCGTCTACCGTCCCTCTTCGCCGTCGGCGGCGCTCGGCGCGGGGGGAAGGCGCAGCGCGACCGACCCGCCGGCCGGCCGGATCGCGGGGAATGCGTGCTCGACGCCGTCGGGTTCGCGTGCCGTCACCGTGCACTCCCAGTCCGCCATGCCGCGGATCTCGAAGGAGCCGTCGGCGCGCGTGCGGTCGAAAGTCGTCCTGATCGGAAACCCGCACGGCGCGACGGTCCAGCCGCAGCACGGAGCGCCGTGTTCGTCGACCAGCGTCCCGCGCAGCACGACGCCGTCCCGCAGCACGAGATCGCGCCGGACCCAGCGGGCGCCCTCCGGGATCGTCTGAGGGAAGCGCTGCGGTGCGAAGCCGGGCGCGGAGATCTCGAGCTCCATCGTGACGATGGGCCCGTGCTCGAGATCGATCGCGCCGAGGTAGCTGCTCTCGGCGTTCGCGGTCCCGACGTGGTCGATCGTGAGGTGGCGCCCGAGAATCGAGGACTCGTGCGTGGCCCAGACGCGCACGACCGCCCCGGGGAGCGGATCTCCGCGTTCGTCGCGGATCGACCCGTACAAGAACGTGATGCGCGCATCGACGCAGCCGACGTCGCGCACGCTTCCTGGTTCGAGGAGGACGGCACCGGCATCTCGCTCCGCCTCCGTGAGTTTCGAGGTGTCGTAGATCGAGGCCTGCGCGATCCCGCCGAAGTCGACGCCGAGCCTGGCCCACTTCGTCCCCGACGGGAGCACCGCCCGGAACGTTCCGTCCCGTGCGAAGGTCGCCGGGATCTCCCTGGAGTAGTCCGCCCGGAGCGTGCACGTGACGAAGCTCCGGTCGAGATCGTCGGGCAGTTCGACGCGGCCGGTCACGATCGGCGGCTCGGAGAGCTCGACGACGCCGACGTCCCACTCCCGTTCGGCCTCGCTCGTGTCGACCGTCTCCTCCCACGGCTTCACTTCGCCGACGACGAGCGAAACGATGCACGAGGTGCACGCCGGCAGCGAGAGCTCGAACCGTCCGTCCTGCGCGACTGCTTGCGTCGCCGTCGAGGTGCCGGTGATGCCGTCGTGCGGCGAGCGGGCCGCGCCGACGACGCTCGCGACGTCCGGCGCGATGCCGGGACAGGGCCAAGGGACGAACCGCCCGCGCAGCGAGAACCTGCGGAAGAGCCGGAGCGTGACCGCGAAGTCGCGCTCGTGCGTGAAGTCGAAGCCGAAGAAGCCGTTCGAGTCGAAGCCGTCGGCGCGGCCGGACAGCCAGAGCGAGCTGTCTGGCACGTTCGCGAAGGTGAACGCACCGTGCGCGTCGGCCTCCCCCTTCAGTACGAGAGCCGACGGGTGGAGCTGGTCGCGCCGGATGTCGAGCCGCACCTCGAGCGCGACGTCGCCGATCGTGCGACCGTCCTCGTACCCGACAACTTTCCCCGAGAACGAATGGCCTGGGTCGAGGTGCAGGTCGATCCGACGGCTCGGAACCGCGACCTCGGCCACCGCGACACCGAGCCCCTCCTTGTGCGCGAGCAGCAGGCGCTTCCTCTCTCCCCGCCATCCGCTCTGGAAGGTGGACGAGGCATTGAAGCCTTCCGGCGGATCGACCGCGATCTCCGCGCGCCAGGCGCCGCGATCGTCGGTCGTCGTCACGAGACCGCCGTCGCACCGGATCTCCGTGCCCGCGCACGGCGTCCCGTCCGGCGCGAAGACGATCCCGCCGAACAGCGCGTGGCCGTGACGCTCGAGCCTTCGCAGCGTCGCCTCGTCGGGCCACTCGAGGCGCGGCTCGATCTCGCGCACGCTTGCGACCAGCGAATCGCCGCCGGCATCGCGCGGCGCGGCGCTGTTCGACGCCGCTCGCTCGTGCATGCCGATCGCTTCGCTCGCCGCCGCCGCCGCCGTCTCCGGCGCGCGCATCACCGCCACGACGCGCCACGTCGCCGCTCCCGCGAGCGCCAACGTCGCCGCCGCGGCCAGCGTCGCCGCCTTCCACGTCGCGCCCGCCTTCACGCCAATGACGAGCAGCGCCAGCGCGTCGCGTCCGATCCCGTACGACTGCTCCAGCCGCTCGCGCAACTGCTTCCGCGCGCGCTTGAGCCGCGTCTCGATCGTCGCGACCGGCACGCCGTCGCGGCGCGCGATCTCGGCGGGCGAGAGCTCCTCGAGGTGGCGGCGCACGATCGCGTCGCGGTACGGCGGCGGCAGCGCGAGCACCGCGTCGGTCAGCGCGCGCATCCGCGCCAGCCGCTCGACCAGCGCCGACGGATCGCGCGGGTCGATCTCGCTCGGCGCGCTCGCGATCTCACGCCGAGTGCGTCGTTCGTCGGAGCGGCGCGACTCGCGGGCGACGCTGCGCACGACGCGCGCGAGCCAGCGGCGCAGCGCGCCGGCGTCGCGCGGCGGCCTCTCGAGCGCGGTGAGCCACGTCTGCTGCACGACGTCGTCGACGGCGCTCCCGTCGCGAAGCAGCGAGCGCGCGACCGAGCGCACGAAGCCGGCGTGCGCGAGCAGCAGTTCGGGGTCGAGGGGCGACGGCGTCGAGTCCATGGTCGGCCTCCCGCATTACCGGAGGCCGCCGCAGCCCGTGACGGGTCAATTGCGCGCGCCCCCGGCGGCGGTCAAGCGGCGCCCTGATCCTGCCGACGAGGACGGGGACGTTCCCGAAAGGGCCCGCGCCATGCCGAACTCCTCCGATTCGACCACGCCGACGAAGAGCGCGCCGCTGCCCGCCGCGCCCGCCGGCTGGTCGATGGAGACGCCGCCCCCCCAGACCCTCGTCCGCTGCGCGCGCCACACCGACGTCGACGCGACGCTGCGCTGCCAGTTGTGCCGCGCGCACTGGTGCCGGATGTGCGTCGCGATCGGGGACGAGCGCGGGGTGGTCTGGCGGCGCTGCCAGTGCGGCGGGCGGTGCGAGGCGGTCGCGGTCGAGGAGCCGGCGGCGTCGGTGCAGGACTTCGGCGCGGAGCTGCTCGACGCGCTGCGTTACCCGTTCACGGGCGCGGCGCGCGTGCAGTTGATCTTCGGCGCATGCATGTTCGGAGTGCTGTCGTGGATCCCCGGAGGCTCGTTCATCATGGGCCCGCTGGTCGCGGGATATCTCTTCGCGTACGTCGAGCTGGTGATCTCGTCGACGGTGAAGGGCAAGGACGGGGCGCCCGAATTCACCGACTTCGTGACGGTGGGCGAGTCGATGGTCGCGCCGCTGCTGCGGATGGTGCTTCTCCTAGTGGTCTCGTTCGGGCCGGGCCTCCTCGCGTGGAATCTGCTGCCGGGCGCGGGTGCGCTGCTCGGCGGACTCCTGTTCATCGTGGGACTCGCCTACTTCCCCATGGCGCTGCTCGCCGTCTCGGTCCTCGACTCGATCGACGGCTACGACCCGCGCCGCATCTTCGGGTCGATCGGCATCGTCCCGCATCAGTACGCGCTGGTGGCGACGCTCTTCCTGCTCGTCTTCGCGCTCATCCTCGGCAGCGGTTTCGCGCCGATCGACGTGCCCTACGTCGGAAGCTTCCTGCGCGGCGGCGTCACCTTCGCGCTCGCGACGATCGCGGGGCGCGTGCTCGGCCTCACCTACCGGCGCTACGGCAAGCAGCTCGGCTGGGTCTGACGCGCGCGCGGCGAATCACAGCTTCCAGCCGGCGCGGTACTCCCGCTTCAGCCAGGCGTCGGCCGCCGCGTCGCCGGTCGTGAGCTTCACCGGATCCCACGCGACCTTCTTGCCGGCGCGGTAGGCGACGCCGCCGAGCAGCACCGCCTCGGTGAGCGGACCGGAGTAGTCGAAGCGGCAGAGCGGCGTCCCGTTCCCCTTGCACGCCTCCGTCCACTCCTTGTGGTGGCCGATCGAGTCGGGGATCGACGGCGCGGGCGGCGTGAAGCCGGCGAAGTCCTTCTCCGGCGCGAGCAGGTAGCGCGAGTAGTCCGAGACGAGGAAGCCCTTCTTGCCGACGAAGAGCGTCCCGTTGCCGTCCCACTTCGGCACGCGTCCGTCGGCGAAATGGGGCGGCCGCTTGCCGCCGTGGTACCAGGTGAGCGGCAGCGTCGTCCCGTCCTTCCGCTTCATCACGTACTTCGCGATCAACCACGCCGGCGTCGACTCGCGATGCGGCGGCGGCCCGTCGCACTCGACCGAGACCGCGTGCGTGAGGTCGAGCGCCCAGAAGCTCAGGTCGACGTGGTGGCACGCCATGTCGCCGAGCGAGCCGGTCCCGAAGTCCCACCAGCCGCGCCACCCGAACGGCGCGTACTTCGAGTGGTAGGGCCGCGCCGGTGCCGGACCGAGCCAGAGGTCCCAGTCGAGCGTGGGCGGCACCGGCGGCTCGTCGGTCGGACGCTCGCCGCCGCAGTAGTCGTTGCCGACCCAGACGTGCACCTCGGTCACGTCGCCGATCGCGCCGCCCTGCACCAGCTCGACCACGCGGCGGTAGTTCGGCTCGGCGTGGATCTGCGTGCCCATCTGCGTGACGCGCCTCTTCGCGCGCGCGAGATCGGTGAGCGTGCGCACCTCGTGGATCTCGTGGCAGAGCGGTTTCTCGCAGTAGACGTGCAGGCCGGCGTGCAGCGCGTAGGCGGCGGCCGGCGCGTGGACGTGGTCGGGCGTGCTCACCGCCACCGCGTCGAGCCCGCCGGCGTCGACCATCTTGCGGAAGTCGCGGAACTGCGCCGCCTTCGCGAGCTGCGGGTGCTGCATCACGGCGCCCTCGAGCGCCGCGGCGTCGACGTCGCAGAGCGCGACCACCTCCTCGTGCAGGAGGGCGCCGAGGTTGTCGGCGCCGCGCCCGGCGACGCCGACGCAGCCGATCCGCAGCGCCGCGTTGGCCGGGTAGCCGAGCGCGAGGCCGGGCCGTTTCAGGATCGTGAACGCGGCCGCAGCGGCCGCCCCCGCCTTCAGGAACTGCCGGCGCGACGTGCGACGGTTCATCCGGTGCGCTCCATGAGACAGATGCCCGACCAGATCGACTGCCAGGGCCGCTTCGAGACGGGCAGCTTCGCGATGAGCCTCAGGAAGAACGGCAGCCGCCCGATGCGCGCGCCGAGGTGCAGCGTCGACTTCGCCTCGATCAGCTTCCAGCCGTGCGGCAGGAAGAACTCCGGCCCGTTCTCCGGCGCGAAGCGCATCGGCGCGCCGGCCTGCGCCAGCGCCCCTCCGACGCCGCGCTGCATATGCGCGAGCAGCTTCGGCGACGCGCAGTCGAGGATCCAGCGCTGGAAGGTCGGCACGGCGTGCAGGTCCTGCGCGAGCGCCGCGACCTCCTCCGCGCCGAGGTAGACCAGCAGCCCCTCGGTGAGGACCAGGACGTTCGTCCCGCGCGCGCCGAGCTCCGCGAACAGCTTGCGGCGGGCGGCGACGTCGACGAGGTCGAGCGCGATCCGTTCGAGCCGGCAGGTCGGCTTCTCGGACTCCATCGCCGCGCGCTTCGCGTCGAGCAGCGGCGGCAGGTCGACCTCGATCCACTGCAGCGTCGAGGGCAGCGCGAGGCGGTAGGGGCGCGCGTCGAAGCCGGCCGCGAGGTTCACGACGACGTCGATGCCGCGCGCGACTTCGCCGCCGAGGAACTCGTCGAAGGCGACCGTCCGCGCGACGAACGCCCACGAGACGCGCTTCCCCTCCTTCAATTCCTCGGCGATCTTCGCCCCGCGCTCGCCCGCGAGCTTCCGCGCGAAGGGGTCCTTGAACTGCGCGTCGCGGCGGTCGCTCTCCTGCGCGCGGAACCAGGCGACCCAGCGCGCCGTGTCGGAGATGTCGCGGATCAGCGGCTCGGGACCGGTCACGGCGGCTCCTCCCGTGGAACGGCTTCGGGGCGCGGGCCGCCTTGCGCGGTCGACGGCACGCGGGAGGGGCGCGAAAGTACCCCGATCGCCCGCGAAAGCGGAAGCGGCGGACCGTTTCCGCCGCGGGCGGGGACTCCGACTCCATGCGACCGGCCCGGAACGACCTCGGCGACCCGCACGCCCTCCTCGAGCACGACGACTTCCTGCGCGCGCTCGCGCGCGGGCTCGTGCTCGACGAGGCGCGCGCCGACGACGTCGTCCAGCAGGCGTGGATCGCGGCGATCGAGCGCGGCCCCGGCCGGCCGGCGTCGCTGCGCGCCTGGCTCGCGACGGCGGTGCGCCGCCTCGCGTGGAAGCTGCGGCGCGGCGAGGGGCGGCGCGACCGCCACGAGCAGTCGGCCGCGCGCCGCGAGGCGACGCCCTCCGTCGACGAGATCGTCGCGCGCGAGCAGGCGCGCCGCCGCGTCGTCGAGGCGGTGCTGCAGCTCGACGAGCCGAACCGGACCACGCTGCTGCTGCGCTATTTCGAACGCCTTCCTCCGCGTGCGATCGCGGAGCGGATGGGCGTGCCGGTCGAGACGGTCCGATCGCGCATCAAGCGCTCGCTCGAGACGATGCGCGCGCGGCTCGACGCCGAGCACGGCGGCGCACGCGCGACATGGGCGGTCGCGCTGCTGCCGTTCGCGCGCGGCGCGCCGGCCGGGCTCGCGGCGGCGGGCGGCGCGGGCGTCGTCGCGGGCGCGGCGGCGCTGCTCGCGAATCTCGCGAAGGTCATCGGGGGAGTCGTCGTGATGTCGGCGCAGGCGAAGCTCGCGCTCGCGGGCGCGGCGGTGGTGGTCGCGGTGGGCGTGACGGTGCTCGTGAACGAGTGGCCGTCGCCGACTCCGCCGCGCCATCCCGGATCGGTCGCGACCTCCGCCGCGGAGGTCGCCGCGGAGTCGGCGGGCGTGCCGGCACGTCCAGCACCCGCGCCGGAAGGCGCGGCGCGCGAGGCGACGCCGCTCGAGACGCCGAAATCGGTCGCGGCGGCGCCGTTCGGCGCGCTCCACGTCAAGGTGGTCTGGGGTCGCGACGGGACGCCGGCCGCGGACGTCGGCGTGAGCGGGATCGCCTGGAACCGGCCGGAGTGCCGCTGGTTCACGCTCGACGCGACGACCGACGCGAACGGCGAGTGCCGCTTCGACGACGTCGAGGCGGGCGCGGTGCATCTCGTCACCGATCGCGGCGCCGACGGCGACGGCCGCTCGCGCTTCGCCGTGGCGCGCGGCGCGACGACCAAGGTGACGCTCACCATCGCGCCGGGCGCCGACCTGCTCGGGATCGTCGACGACGACCACGGCCACGGAATCGCCGACGCCGAGATCTGGCTCTCCGACAACGGCTGCAACCCCCATCACGGCCGCGTCCTGGCGCGCAGCGACGCGAACGGCGCGTTCCGCGTGCGCGACCTCTCCGGCATCCGCCTGATCCGCGCGAGCGCGCCGGGCTGGACGCCCTCGATCCCGTTCTGGGTCGAAGGGACGGCGGGCGCCATGCCGAAGGTCCATCTCGCGCTGCGCGGTCCGGGCGGCGCGGTGCGCGGGCGCGTCGTCGACGCCGACGGCAACGCCGTGAAGCGCGCGCTCGTCGAACTCGGCGACGAGGAGAAGCACCTGCCGAGCCCCGTCGACGCGAAGATCAACTCGATGGCGGCGCTGCTGCTCACGACGACGAGCGACGACGACGGCCGCTTCCGCTTCGACGGCGCGATGCTCGGCGCGCAGCCGCTCGCGGCGCGCGACCTGCGGCACGCGCCGTGGACCGGGACGGTCGACGTCGCGGCCGGCGCGACCGCCGAGGTCGAGATCCGGCTCGCGAAGGGCTTCACGCTCGACGGCCGCCTCGTCGACGAGAGCGGCGCCGGCGTGGCGGGCGTCGACGTCGCCGTGAACGGCGCGTGGGGCTTCGCGACCTCGAGCGGACGCAGCGGCGAGGACGGCCGCTTCCGGATCGACCACCTGCCGGCCGGGACGGCGAAGGTCGCCGCGATCGACGAAAAGCGCGGCCGCGCGAAGACGACGCTGCGCGGCGCGGAGGGCGAGACCGTTTCATGGACCGGCACGCTCGACCTCGGGCTGCCGATCCGCGGCGTGGTCCTCGACGGCGACGACGCGCCGGTCGCGGGCTGCGTCGTGCAGATCAGCGGTCCACAGACCCTGGGCGAGGACTTCACGATGCGGAACGCGAAGGCGGACGCCGACGGCCGCTTCGTCTTCGAGAACCTCGTCGCCGGCCGCTACGACGTCCAGATCTCGCTCCCCGGTCCCGGCCAGACGCCCGCTGCGAGCGAGCGCGACGTGCAGCCGAGCCGCGACGAGCGGATCTTCCGCGTGAGCCGCGCGCAGCGCTGCTCGGTCTGGTTCGAGGGGACGGTCGCCGACGAAGCGGGCCGGCCGATCGGCGACGCGCACGTCACCCCCTACGCGGTCGGCGGGCCCGGCGGCTTCGCCCGCGCGATCGTCACGAGCGACCCGCACACCGGCCGCTTCCGCTGCGGCCCCTACGCGCCGGGCGACTACCGGATCCAGGTCAAGGCCGAGGGGCTCCCGCTCGTCACCTTCCCGATCGGGGCCGTCGCGGCCGACGTGACGCGGGAGGTCGGGCTGCTGCGCGTCGCGCGCGGCGGGACCTTCCTGCTGCGCGTGGGCGGACCGCCGGGCGTCGCGCTCGATGAGCTGAGCGCCTCGTGCTACGGCAAGAGCAACGGCATGAACCTGCGCACGACGATTTCGGACGGCGTCGTCACCTGCGAGCCCGCGGCGGAAGGCGAATGCGTCGTCCGGCTCACCGCCAAGGGCTGCATGAACAAGGTCGTGCACGTGACGATCGTCGCGGGACGGGTGACCGAGCTCGAGGCGGCGCTCGCCGCCGGGCTGCCGCTTGCGCTGCGCATCCAGCTGCCCGCCGACGTCCGCAAGCTCCGCGACGATCCCGAGGGCCGCGCCTACGCGCGCCTCCTCGACGCGAATGGCGACGACTTCGACGGCGCCGGCCTGCAGACTCCCGAGGGCGATCGCGACGGCGGCACCTTCCTCGACTGGAGCGTGCGCCTGGTCCCCGGCCGCTACCGCCTCGAGTTCGTCGAAGGCGCGACGATCCTTCGCGCCCTCCCGTTCGAGATCGACGCCGCGACCCGGCCCGACGCGCAGATCGAGCTCGACGCGCGGTGAAGCGCGGCGAGCTCGACGCGGCGAACCCGTCCCGCGGTCGGCGCGAATAGCAAGGCGCGAATCACCGGTGATTCGCCCCCGAAGGTGCGGGCGCGCGGAGCGTCGTCGCAGTCGCCATCGCGATTCACGATCGGGACGTGCGGCTGGACGTTCCGCGAAGCGAAGCGCGTCAACGCAGCTTCATATTTCTGGCGCGCCGGGTGATTGCGGTGGGGCGTGTCTCGCCCCCGCCCCTACTCTGCCCAGGAGTTCATCTGCGTTAATCGCGCTTCACCATCGACGAGAGTCCAGAGAAAGCCGCTCCCTTGCGCATCCTGTTCGTGGACGAAGATCCCGCGTTCCGTCGGGACGCGTCCGAGGCGATGTGTGAACTGGACGTCGACCACCTGTTCACGGACACGCTGCTGTCGGCGCACGAGGAGCTGACGCGCAAGGGCAACGGCAGTTTCGACGCGATGGTGATCGACATCGG
>DAINBU010000105.1:17028-17940 GCA_036732755.1 Planctomycetota bacterium | reverse complement strand
CGAACACTGTCAATTCAGTTTCCCAAAGCGTCCCCCGCGGACGCGCGCTCGCGAACGACGGCGTATAGAAGCAACACGAGGTCGAGTAACCGGACGTTTCGCCGGTCGCGCTCGTCCCCCGAATCAGCCGGCCGGACGCGCGCGCGGAGCGGCCGCGCTGCCCCCTCCGCCGGCCGCCTTCCGCCGCCGGACCAGGAGCAGCGCGAGCGCGGCGAGGCTGCAGCCGCCGCCGGCCCACTCGCCGGTCCGGACGTAGAGCGTCCTCTCGTCGGAGCAAGTCGGGCGCACGATCCCCGAGGCGGGGAAGCCGTCGCGCCGGCCGTCCTTCCCGTTCGCGAAGAGGTGGCGCTCGCCGTCGGGGCCGATCCAGCCGCTCTGGCCGCTGTTCGCGACCTTGACGAGCGAGCGGCGCGTCTCGACCGCCCGGAACCACGCCATCGCGGCGTACTGCTCGAACTCGGCGGTGTCGGGGAACCACGCCTCGTTCGAGAGATTGAGGAGGCAGGTCGCGCCGTCCCGGACCTGCCACCGCGACAGGTGGGGATAGGCGATCTCGAAGCAGATCGTCATCCCGACGCGCACCGTCGCCTCGCCCTTCGGCAGCGCGACGAGGCCGTCGTGGCGGCCCGGGGTGAGCTCGTTCAGGAAGCCCGCCGCTTCGAGCACCCTCCGGCGGATCCATCGCTGGAGATCGTCGGGGAAGCCGCCGATCCAGGGCAGGTATTCGCCGCCCGGCACGAGGACGCGCTTGGCGTACTGCGCGACGCGCTGTCCGGTCGGATCGAGGAAGAGCGCGCTGTTGAAGATGCGGGCGCGCGCCGAGATCGGATCGTCGGGGCCCCACTCGTTCGGCGGCTTGAACTCGTCGGTCACGGCGCCGCGGTGCTCGAAGTCGGCGCCGATGGCGCGGAA
>DAINBU010000105.1:0-17018 GCA_036732755.1 Planctomycetota bacterium | reverse complement strand
GTAGGTCACGGCGCCGGCGAGCAGCGGCGCGCCGACCGCGTCGACCAGCGGACGGAAGTGGCGGAGCTCGCGTTCGGCCAGGCGCGGGTCGTCGAGCGTCTCGGGGTACTCGACCTCGTTCAGCATCGTCTCGGACCAGACGACGACGTCGGGGCGCTCGCTCGAGGCCGCCTTCGCGCTCGCGACCAGCTCGAGATGGAGCTGACGGGTCGATCCGGCGTGCTCGCCCGAGTCCTTGAGTTTCTGCGGGATGTTCGGCTGCACCAGCAGCAGCGCCGGCCCCGGCTCGGTGTGCAGCTCGCCGCTCCGGCGGACGACGCCGTAGGTGCAGGCGAGGAGCAGCGCGGCCGCGCCCGGCAGCAGCGCGCGCAGCCGTCCCCGGGTGCGCCGCTCGTCGAGGCACGGCATGAACGCGTCGGCGAGCGCGCCCGCCGCGACGCCGAGCAGCAACGTGACGAGGTGGACGCCGCCGAGGTCGGCGACCTGCGCGAACCACGGGAAGCGGTGCTGCGAGTAGCCGAGCGAGAGCCACGGGAAGCCGTCGAGCGGCCAGCGGCCGCGCACGAACTCCATCGCCGTGAACGCGATCGGCAGCGCCGCCGCCGCGGGAAGCGACCGAGTCACCAGCAGCGCGCGCAGCAGCAGCGCGAAGCCCCCGAAGAAGAGCGACTCGGGGACCACCATGAACAGGAGGTTCGACGGTGCGCTGGCGGCGATCCACATGCAACCGAAGGTGAGCAGCACCGCGCCGGTCAGCGCACTGGTCAGGAAGAGCCGCAGCCCGCGGAGCTTCGTCGCCAGCGCGCACCACGGCGCGAGCGCGACGAAGGCGAGCGGGCCGAGGTCGGCCGGCGGGAAGGCGAGGACGTAGAGCGCGGCGGCGGCGAGCGAGGCGGCGACGACGGCGGCAGCGTTCACTCGATGGGCTCGGCGGAGCGCGGGAGGTCGTCGAAGGAGCTGCGGAACAGGAGCACGCGCAGCGGCTCCCCGCGCGCCGCCGCCTGCCCCTTCCGCAGATGCACGAGGGCGTTCGCACGCGCGATCGCGACCAGGTCCCCCGATCCGCTCCAGCGTACCGGCGCCGTCTCCGACTTCCCGCCGCCTTCCGGCGCGGTGAACGACGCGAGCTGGAGCAAGTCGCGCTCGGGCGGCGCCTGCAACGGCGCGGCGGCGGGCGACTCGATCGGCGTCGGCCAGACCTGCGTCGCCCCCGCCAGCCGCTCGAGCAGCGGCCGCACGAAGAGCTCGAAGGTCACGAACGACGACGCCGGGTTGCCCGGCAGGCAGAAGACGACGCGCGCGCCGAGGGTGAAGAGGAGCACCGGCTTGCCCGGCTTGATCGCGACCTGGTCGAACCAGAGGCGTCCGCCGAGACCGGCGACCGCCTCGCGCGAGAAGTCGAAGTCCCCCACCGACGAGCCGCCCGTCACGAGCAGCACGTCGGCGCCGGTCTTGGGATCGGCGGCCGTCTCGAGCGCGGCCCGGATGCGCCGCGGATCGTCGCCGACCTGCGGCTGGAGCAGCGCCTCGCCGCCGGCCGAGGCGACCTGCACGGCGAGCGCGAAGCGGTTGCTGTCGCGGATCTGCCCGCCGCGCGGCGTGACGTCGGGAAGGACGAGCTCGTCGCCGGTCGTGAGGATCGCGACGCGGGGGCGGCGCCCCACTTCGACGTTACGACGGCCGATCGTCGCGAGGAGCGCGACGCGTGGCGGCGTGACGCGGGCGCCGGCGGCGAGCGGGCGCTCGCCGGCCTTCAAGTCGCTCGCGCGCGGGTGGACGTTCTGACCCGGCTTCGGCGGGCGGGTGAAGCGGACGGTCGCGCCGTCCGATCCGACCTCGGCGAGCTCGATCGGGACGACCGCGTCGGCGCCGGCGGGAACCGGTGCGCCGGTCATGATCCGAAGCGCCTCGCGCGCCGCGAGCGGGCGCTGCGCCGTCGCCCCCGCCGCGAGCGTGCCGACGATCCGCCACGGCGCGTCGCCCTCGGCGTCGCAGCGGATCGCGAAGCCGTCCATGGTGGCGCGGTCGAACGGCGGCAGGTCGGAATCGGAGGCGGGCGCCTCTGCGAGCACGCGTCCGAGCGCCGCTTCGAGCGCGACCCGTTCGGTCCGCGCCGCCGGCAGCTCGAGCCCGGCGACGATGCGCTGCGCTTCGTGGAGCGGGATCACGTGGGCCTCGCGAGCCTCGCGAGCCGCGTCCGTCGAAGGCGCTGGATCGGTCCGAACCGCATCGTTATCTTCCCGCGCTCTTTCCCGGTGGGTGGTTAGCTCAGTTGGGAGAGCGTCGCGTTCGCAATGCGAAGGTCAGGGGTTCAAATCCCCTACCATCCACCAACTGAACGCGGCTCAGGCGGTCGGTGCAAGCCGACCGCCTGTTTTTTTTCAGCCGCCGACCCGCCTCGCTTCCGCATTCATCCGCGCTCGGCCTGGTACTCGTCGAGCCACGCCATCTGGATCGCCTCGAGGACCTTCTCGTTCGACAGCTTGGGGTCGCCCGCGAAGCCCTCGAGCGCGCACACGTGGCGGTGCAGGTCGGTGAAGCGCACGGTCAGCGGATCGACGCCCTTCAGCTTCTGCTGCAGCTGGATGCCGATCTCCTCGACGTCCTTCCAATCGAGCTTCATGGTCGTCTTCTCCTGCCTGGGCGCCGGCGCGGCGCGGAACCCCCCGCCGAGGTCGCCGCAATCCTTCTCCGATTCGGGGCGCGCCGTGCCGCGCATCCCGCGGTCGCGGTGGATCGTCACGATTTGCGCGGACGGCGGCGCACCGGCGGGAGCTGGCCCGGATGCAGGCGCCGGCCCGGGCGCCGCCGCGGCGGCCGCAGCGGCCGCGGCCACGGGCGCCGTCGAGGCGCCGGCGTTGCTTGCCACCGCCTTCGCCTCGAGCACCTGCGCGACGGTCCGCCCCGCGATCGCCTGCGTCGCCACCTCGCTCATCACGTTGCCGGCGAGCGGCACGGTCGCGGCGACGAACTGGTCGTAGGCCGCCTTCAGCGGCTTGACCGGGCCCGGCGTCGCGAGCTGGCGCTCGACCTCGGCGATCGCCTCCTCGATGGCGGCGAGGCCGGCCGCGTCGACGCCGTGCGCGCCCTGCGCGAGGATCTTGCGCGTCGCGTCGAGCATCGTGCGGCACTCGTTCTCCAGGTCGATGCGTTGGTGCGCTTCGAAGTCGGCGCGTGCGAAGCGAAACGACTCGTCGACCATGCGCGCCACCTCGTCGTCGGTGAGGCCGTACGACGGGACGACCTCGATCGACGCCTCGATCGCGGTGAAGCGCTCCCTGGCGTGGACGGTCAGGACGCCGTTCTCGTCGACCACGAAGCGGACGTCGACGCGCACCATCCCGGCCTGCAGCGGCGGCAATCCGCGCAGCCGGAAGCGGCCGAGGCTGCGGCAGTCCTTCACCAGCTCGCGCTCGCCCTGCAGCACGTGCAGGTCGATCGCGGTCTGGTTCGCGACGTGGGTGGTGAAGGTGTCGCTCGCCTGCGCCGGGATCGGCGTGTTGCGCATCAGGACCTTCGCCACCGCGCCGCCGTAGGTCTCGATGCCGAGCGAGAGCGGGATCACGTCGAGCAGCAGCATGTCGCGGCCGTGCGCGCCGCGCAGGATGTCGGCCTGGACCGCCGCGCCGAGCGCCACCACCTGGTCGGGGTCGATGCCGGTGTAGGGCTTGCGGCCGAAGAACTCCTCGACGCGCCGCCGCACCAGCGGTACGCGCGTCGAGCCGCCGACCAGCACCACCGCGCGCACGTCGGAGGCCGAGAGCTCGGCGTCGGAGAGGGCGCGCCGACACGAGGACAGGGTGCGCTCGACCTCCGGCGCGACCAGCGCCTCGAACTCGGCGCGCGTGACGGTCGACTCGAGCGTCGCACCGCTGCGCTCGTCGGCGACGCCGAAGGTGACGCGGTCGCGCGAGCTCAGCTCGATCTTGGCGCGCTCGGCGGCGAGCTTCGACGCCTGCAGCAGGCTCGGGTCGGGCGCGGTGCCGGCGGGCAGCCGCTCGAGCAGCCGCTGCATCAGCTTGCGGTCGAAGTCGTCGCCGCCGAGCTGCGTGTCGCCGGCGGTCGCGCGCACGCGGAAGATGCCGTCGCGCAGCTCGAGCACGCTGACGTCGAAGGTGCCGCCGCCGAGGTCGTAGACCACGATGCTGCCGCTCTTGGAGCGGTCGAGCCCGTAGGCGAGCGCCGCCGCGGTCGGCTCGTTGACGATGCGCACCACGTCGAGGTCGGCGAGGCGGCCGGCGAGGCGCGTCGCCTGGCGCTGCGCGTCGTCGAAGTAGGCCGGCACCGTGATCACCGCCTTGCGGACCTCGCGCCCGAGCGCCTTCGAGGCGCGCTGCTTCAGTTCGCGCAGGATGAGCGCGCTGATCTCCTCCGGCGCGAGCGTGCGGTCGCCCACGCGCACCTGCACCAGATCGCGGTCGGATGCGACCACCTCGTAGGGCAGCGAGCGCCGCTCGGCCTCGGAGAGGTCGGAGGGCTTGCGGCCCATCAGCCGCTTGATCGAGTAGATGGTCGTGCGCGGATGTTCGACGGCGAGCTCGCGCGCGGCGCGGCCGACGACGATCCGGCCGTCCGCGAGCGTCACCACCGACGGAACGAACGGGTCGCCGCTCTCGTCGAGCAGGCAGCGCGGGCCCGCCGCCTCGCCGATCGCGACCAGGCTGTTGGTGGTGCCGAGGTCGATGCCGACGATCGGCTCGTCCGCCGTTCCGTCCGGCCGCGTCCCGCTGGCGTCGCCCTCGCCCAAGCCTCTCACTCCTTCTCGCGCACGCCCTCGCGCAGGTCGCGCACGAGGCCGCGGTAGTAGTTCATCACGTTCAGGGTCGCGCGCAGCCCGGCGAGCGCCGCGCCGCGGTCGGGCGCGGAGGCGAGCCCCGCGAAGCGCGTCGCGACGTCGGCGGTGATCGCCGCGAGCTGCGCGTCGAAGCGGGCGCGCACCCGCTCGACGTCGGCCGGCGTCCCGGCGAGCGCCTCCTCGAGCTCCATGCGCTCGTCGAGCATCTTCTCGAGGAAGCCGGCGGGCACCGACTTGTCGTCGGACGCGCTCGGTCCGCCTTCGAGCTTCAGCAGGTACTCGCCCCGCCGCGTGTCGTCGCGCAGCACGGCGTACGCCTCGTTCACCTGCGCCGCCGCCAGCACGGCGCGCGTGCGCGCCGCGGGATCGCCGCCGCTGCGGTCGGGGTGGAGGTCGCGGCCGAACTCGACGACGCGCCGCTCGAGCAGCGCGGCGTCGACGGCGTAGGCGCGCGGCAGCGCGAGCGTCGCGAAGTGGTCGCGGCGCGGATCGGGCGGCTGGAAGACGCCGCACGCGCGGCAACGCTGCGGATTCTCGAGCCGCGCGCCGCACCCGACGCAGTCCGTCGCCTCCGCCACGTGGGCCCTCGCGCGCGTCAGACCGAGAACGACGCGCCGCAGCCGCAGGTGCCGCTCGAGCCCGGGTTCTTGAAGACGAAGCCGCGCTGCGTGAGGTCGTCGTTGAAGTCGACCATCGTCCCCTCGAGGTAGAGGTAGCTCTTGGGGTCGACGAAGAGCTTGAGCCCCTCGCTCTCGAAGATCTCGTCACCGCGCGCCGGGCTCGGCTCGAGGTTCATGACGTAGGAGAAGCCCGAGCAGCCGCCGCCCTTGACGCCGAGCCGCAGGCCCGAGTCGGTGCCGAGCTGCTTCTGGCCGAGGATGCGCTTCACTTCGTGCGCCGCCTTCTCCGTCACCGTGATCGACATCGCCTCGCCCCGGTCTCCCCCGCTCAAGCCTTGGCCGGAGCGGGGTCCGGCGCGTTCGCGGCCGGCGCCGGCGCGGCCCCGTGCTTCTTCTGGTAGTCGGAGAGCGCGGCGCGGATCGCGTCCTCGGCGAGCACCGAGCAGTGCACCTTCACCGGCGGCAGCGCGAGCTCCTGCACGATGTCGGTGTTCCTGATCTTCAGCGCCTCCTCGACCGTGCGCCCCTTCACCCACTCGGTGGCGAGCGAGGAGGAGGCGATGGCCGAGCCGCAGCCGAAGGTCTTGAACTTGGCGTCTTCGATGACGCCCTTGTCGTTCACCTTGATCTGCAGGCGCATCACGTCGCCGCACTCGGGGGCACCGACGACGCCCGTCCCGACGTCCGGGTCGTTCTTGTCGAGGTTGCCGACGTTGCGCGGGTGGTTGTAGTGGTCGAGAACCTTGTCGCTGTAGGCCATGTTCGTCTTCCTGTCGTCCGTCCTGTCCTTCGTGTCTCGTTGCGGCGCGGCCCGGAACTTCGTGAATCAGTGGCCCGTCGGCGGGCTCCACTTCACCGAGTTCAGGTCGACGCCCTCCTTCGCCATCTCGTAGAGCGGGGACATGTCGCGCAGCCGCTTCACGGCCGCGACGGCCACCTCGCTCGCCTGGTCGATCTCTTCTGGCGTGGTGAACCGCCCGAACCCGAAGCGGATCGACGTGTGGGCGAGGTCCTCGCCGACGCCGAGCGCGCGCAGGACGTAGGACGGCTCGAGGCTCGCCGACGTGCACGCCGAGCCCGACGAGACCGCGAGGTCCTTCATCCCCATCATCAGCCCCTCGCCCTCGACGTAGGCGAAGGAGACGTTGAGGTTGCCGGGCAGCCGCTGCGTCGCATGGCCGTTGAGGAAGATCTCGTCGAGGTCGGTCGAGAGCCGCTTCCAGAGGCGGTCGCGCAGGCCGGTCAGCCGGCGCCCCTCCGACTCCATCTCCTCGCCGCAGAGCTCGCACGCCTTGCCGAGGCCGACGATGCTCGGGACGTTGAGCGTGCCCGAACGCATGCCGCGCTCGTGGCCGCCGCCGTCCATCTGCGCCATCAGCCGCACGCGCGGCGAGCGCCGCCGGACGTAGAGCGCCCCGACCCCTTTCGGCCCGTACATCTTGTGGCCGGAGATCGAGAGCAGGTCGATGCCCATCTTCTCGACGTCGACCGGCAGCTTGCCGACCGCCTGCGTCGCGTCGGTGTGGAAGAGGACGCCGCGCTCCTTGCAGAGCCGCCCGATCTCCGCGATCGGATGGACCGTCCCGACCTCGTTGTTCGCCGCCATCAGCGTGACGAGGATCGTGTCCTTGCGGATCGCCTTGGCGACGTCGTCCACGCGCACGAGCCCGGTCTTGTCGACCGGCAGCATCGTCACCTCGCAGCCCTCCTGCTCGAGGCGCTTGCAGGTGTCGAGCACCGCCTTGTGCTCGGTCGGCGCCGTGATCAGGTGGCGACCCTGGTCGCGATACATCTCCGCGACGCCCTTGATCGCCAGGTTGTCCGACTCGGTCGCACCGCTCGTGAAGACGATCTCCTTCGGCTCGGCGTGGATCAGCGTCGCGATCTGCGCGCGCGCCGTCTCGACCGCCTTCTCCGCCTCCCAGCCGAAGGAGTGGTTGCGGCTCGCGGCGTTGCCGAACCGCTCGCGGAAGAACGGGAGCATCGCCGACAGGACGCGCTCGTCCATCGGCGTCGTCGCCTGGTAGTCGAGGTAGATCGGGGGTTTCATCGCAGCGCCATCCTTCCCGTTGTTCACCGTCCCGGCCCCACGCCGGCGAACGCCTCCGAAAGCAGCTGGTCGAAGGTGAGCCCGTCGAGCAGCTCCTGGATCCGCTCGTGAACGCGCCGCAGCGGCGCCTTCACCGGACAGTTCGCCTCGATCTGGCAGGGCGTCACGGGGGTCGCCGAGGCGGCCATCGGGACGCACTCGACGAGACGCACGTCGCCCTCGAGCGCGCGCACGAGGCCGCCGATCGAGAGCTCGTCGGCGGCCGCCGCCAGCTCGTAGCCGCCGTGGACCCCGCGCGCCGAGCGGACGATCCCCGTCCGCGTCAGGTCCTTCAGGATGTTGGCGAGGATCGCGGGCGGGATACGGCTCGAGTCGGCGAGCGCGCGCGCGCTCACCGGAGCGTGGTCGCCGCGCCGCGACGCGAGGTGCGAGACGGCGAGGATCGCGTAATCGAGCCGGCGGCTGAGCTTGAACATCGACGAATTCCCACGAGCTTCCCGGGACGCGCGGCCAAGGCGTTTGCGCGCCCACCGCTTCCCTCCGGAACCGAAGGCGGCCTGCAGCACGCCTGCGGGCCGCTTCCGAATCCGGACAAAAGCAGTACGGATTATGTAATCGGCCCATTCCCCTGGGACAAGGGGAAAATCGTACGGAAACAGTACGAGTTTCCAGGCCAGCCAACAGACCTCAGGAAAGCAGTGCTTCCGTCCACACGACGACCCTCTTCTCGAGCTCCTCACACCGCTCGAGGAGCTTCGCCACTTCGGCGCGCAGCGCGGCCGCGCGCGGCGACGCGTCCCCCACCACGTTCACACGGACGTTGAGCGCGGCGCAGCGCGCTCCGCTGCGCAGTAGGAGCGCCCCCGACGCCGCGTCGGTCGCGAGGTTGCGATTCAGCACCAAGGTCACGCCGTCGATGAGCTCGAGCCCGTCGCGCGCGAGACGCAGGGTGCGCAACGGCACTTCGGCCGACGTCGCGGTCGCCGCCTCGAGCGCGGCGTTCCGCGCCGCCTTCTCGGCGTCGCTCCCCTGCGGCAGCTTGCGGGCGGCGCGCACCGCCTCGAACGAGTCGCTGTCCTCGTCGGCGAGCCTCTGGAAGCGCGCGGCGAGGTCGACGAGGCCGCGCTCCAGCGTCTGCAGCACCGCCTCCGTCTCCGCCGGCGTCTCCTTGCGCTGGAGCGAGAAGCGGACGGCCATGCAGGAGAGCGCGGCGCCGAGCGCCGCGGCCAGCGCCGCGACCGTTCCGCCGCCGGGCGTCGGAGTCCGCGCCGACACCAGCGCGAGCACCTGTTCGAACGACTCGTCCTTGAACGGCCGCGTGCGCGCCAACGATTCCCCCTCCGGTCGCGCCGCTCAGCGCGAATTGCGGCCGCGGTTATTCGCCATCGCGATCAGGCTCAGCACGCGCAGCAGCTCGACGATCGCCGCCGACGCCGAGGCGACGTAGGTCCAGGCGGCGGCGCGCAGCACGGCGCGCGCTCCGTCGAGCTCCGCCCCGACCAGGACGCCCGCGCCGCCCAGCAGCTGCATCGCTCGCTGCGACGCATCGATCTCGACGGGCAGCGTGACGAGGCTGAAGATGACGACCGCTGCCAGCCCGAGCGCCGCGCAATAGAGGAAGGCGAGGCCGAGCGGACTGGCTCCGCCTTCGGCCGAGCGCCCCAACATGAACGTCAACAGGACGCCGAACGGCAGCAGGAGCGAGCCGAGCCGCGACATCACGCTCACGACCGGCACCATGGTGCTGCGGAAGTTGAGCCACGCGTAGGCGTCGGCGTGCTGGAGCGCGTGCCCCGTCTCGTGCGCCGCGACGCCGAGCGCCGAAACGCTCCGGCCGGCGTAGACGGCCTCGGAGAGCCGCAGCGTCTTGGTGCGCGGGTCGTAGTGGTCGCTCAGGAAGCCGTGCGTCGGCTCGACGCGCACGTCGGTGATGCCGCGCGACTGGAGCAGCAGCCCGGCCACCTCCGCGCCCGTCATCCCCGAGCGGGTCGTCACGCCGGAGAAGCGGCTGAAGGTCGACTTCACGCGCGCCTGCGTGATCAGCGCGAACAGGAAGGCGATCCCGGGCAGGAGCAGCCCGTAGACCGGGTCGAACGGTCCCCACATGTACAGCCCACCGATCACGTGCGAAGTCCTCTCATGAAACGTGGAACCACGGGGCGGGAAGTATACGTTCGACCCGATGCTCGACCCGTCCGACCTCTACCTCGACATGAACGCGACCGCCCCGCTGTCGCGCGAGGCGGCCGCCGCGATGCGCGAGGCGATGGAGCGCGCGCTCGTGAATCCGGCCAGCGCCCATCGCGCCGGCGAACGGAGCGCGCGCCTGCTCGAGGCCGCGCGCACCGACGTCGCCGCGCTCGTCGGCGCCGACCCCGACGAGGTCGTCTTCACCTCGGGGGCGACCGAGGCGAACCACCTCGCCCTCTTCGGCACGATCGGACCGCCGTTCTCCGGCCGCCATCTCGTCGTGTCGTCGATCGAGCACGCCTCGCTCCTCGAGGCCGCGCGCCTGCTCGAGGAGCTCGGTGCGGCGGTGACGCGCGTCGACCCCGGGCCGGACGGCCGCGTCGCCGTGGCGGCGCTGCTCGCGGCGCTGCGCCCGGCGACGGCGCTCGTCGCGCTGATGCACTCGAACAACGAGACGGGCGTCCTGCAGCCGGTCGACGAGACTGCCGAGGCGCTCGCGGCGCGCGGCGTCGCGCTGCACGTCGACGCCGCGCAGTCGGTCGGACGGGTCGCGCTCGACTGGGAGCGCGTGCGCGCGACGACGCTCGCGTTCACCTCGCACAAGCTCGGCGGTCCGACCGGCGTCGGGGCGCTCGTGGTCCGGGCGGGGACCCGGCTCGCGCCGCTGCTGCGCGGCGGACGGCAGGAGCGCGGCCGGCGCGGCGGCACGCAGCCGCTGCTCGGGGCGATCGGCTTCGCCGCCGCGGCGCGCGCCACGCGGGCGCACGGGCCGGTTGACCCGGCTGCGCGCGACGCCTTCGAGCGCAGGCTCGCCGCGCTCCTCCCCGAAATCGCGATCCGCGGAGGCGCCGCCCCGCGCCTCCCGAACACCTCGAGCGTGACGATCCCCGGCCGCGCCGCCCGCCTCCTCCTCGACGAGCTCTCCCGGCGCGGGCTGCACGCCTCGGCCGGCTCGGCGTGCCAGGCGGGCGCCCCCGAGCCGTCGCACGTGCTGAAGGCGATGGGGCTGCCCGCGGCCGACGTCCGCGCCACGCTGCGCTTCAGCTTCGGTGCCGGACACCGCGCCGAGGACGGTGTGCGCGCCGCCGAGCTCGTCGCCACCGTGGCCCGCTCCGAGCCACCTCGCGCCGGCTGAACCCTTTTTCATATGTTGTCTTCTCGTCGCCTCTCGGGGCGGCGCCCCGGAAGAGACGGGAGCCGTGCCCGTCGAACGCGGGAGACCCGTCGGAAGCGGGAAGAAGGAAGGCGCGCGAGGTCCGTCGATGCAACGCCCAGGCTCCTGGATCACCGTCCTGCTCGCCCTCGTCGTCGCCGGCGGCCTGGCGCTGCTCGCGCGCGAGGTGCTGAAGGGCGACCCCGCCCCCGCGCCCCCGGTCGTGAGCCCGGCCGCGCCCAAGGTCCCCGAACCGGCACCGCCGACCGTCGATCCCGCCGCCGCGGCGAGCGCGCCCGTCGTCTCGCGCACGCAAGAGCCCAAGGCGGCGACGTTCCCCGACCCCGCGACGGCCGCAGCCGGTCCCCCCGGTTCGATCGTCGGCCGCGTCGTGAACCCCAACCACGAGCCGGTCGCCAATGCGGAGGTCGAGCTCGTGCGCGGCCCCGCCATCGCGCTGCAGCTGCGCCAGCTCGCGACCGAGACCGGAATCGTCCGCATGACCGACGCGAACGGCGTCTTCCGCCTCGACAACGTCGCGCCCGCCGGCGACTACGCCCTCTTCGCGAGCCACCAGGACTACGCCGACGCCGAAGTCGGCCCGGTCATCGTGAAGGCGAAGGAGGAGACGACGTCGGGCGACATCGTCCTGCGCAAGAGCCGGCGCGTCTTCGGGATCGTCACGGCGGAGGGTGCCGCGGTCGAGGGCGCCGTGGTGACGCTCAGCAACCAGATGGACTCGCTGCGCAAGCTGCGCCGCAACGTCCCCAACGTCCCCGACCGCCAGGAGTCGAAGTACCGCACGAGCACCGACGCGAAGGGGTACTACGAGTTCGCCTCGATCTCGATCGAGAACTACGAGGTCTCCGCCGAGTCGAAGGGGCTGTCGCGCATCTGCAAGAGCTCGCAGAACGTGCTGGGCGGCGCGCCCATGGAGCAGCAGATCGACTTCGAGCTCACCCCCGCGCTCGCGATCCGCGGCCGCGTCGTTGACGACGCCAAGAACCCGGTGTCCGAGGCGAAGGTCTCCGCCACCATCGCCAACCCCAACTTCCGCTGCGAGCAGGCGGCCCGCTCGGACGCGAACGGGGGCTTCGTCCTGGACGGCCTCGCGAAGGGGCAGTACTTCCTCTCGACCGAGTGCGACGGCTACACGATGGCGAACCGCGCGCAGGTCGAGGCGGGCGGCGCCGACGTCGAGATCACGCTCCAGGTGCAGGGCTCGGTCGCCGGCGTCGTCGTCGACGAGGTCTCGGGCGAGCCGGTCCCCGACTTCGAGCTGGTCGTCCTGCAGACCTACAAGGGGCGCGGTCCCGCGCCCGGCCGCATCCGCCAGAAGATCCACGACGCGGGCGGCCGCTTCGAGCTGAAGAACCTCGACCCGGGCGTCTTCCAGCTGCAGGGCCGCGCCGCCGGCTACGCCGACAGCAACTCCGACGAGTTCCAGGTCGCGCGCGGCCAGGTGGCGTCGGGCGTGCGCATCGCGATGAACCGCGGCGGCAGCGTCGCCGGCACCGTCGTCGACAAGGGCGGCAAGCCGGTCGAGAACGCCGCCGTCTCGGTCCGCACCAACAAGATGAAGGACAACCCGATCGCGGCGATCTTCGGCAGCCTCGCCGACGGCGAGCAGGAGGCGAAGGCGCGGTCCGACAAGGAAGGCAAGTTCCGCATCGACCTCGTCGTCCCCGGCACCTACCAGGTCGCGGTGCGCCACGGCGAGTTCGCCGGCCTCGAGCAGAACGACGTCGAGGTGCGCAAGAACGAGGTCTCCGCCGTCCGCCTCGAGGTGACGCGCGGCGCGAGCGTGCACGGCCACGCGTCCGACTTCGACGGCAAGCCGCTCGCCGGCGCCACGCTGAACCTCTCGAGCAAGGCGGGCGACTGGATGACGATGCGCGCCGACGACCAGGGCGCCTTCAAGCTCGCCGCGATCCCGCCGGGCGACTACACGATCACCGTGCAGCAGTTCAACGCCGGCACGCAGATGGGCCCGTTCGAGTCGATCGTGGTCGCGAGCAACAGCCGCGTCACCGTCAGCCTGAAGGACGGCGACGACACGCTCGTCGACGTCCGCCTCACCCGCCAGGCGCCGCCGAACCAGGCGCCGCCGAAGAAGAACTGACGCCGGCGGCGGCGGTCAGCGGTCGGGGAAGCCGCGCAGCTCGTCGGCGGCGATCTTGCGCTCGACGCCGGGCGGCGGCAGCCGTGCGCGCGCCGGATAGGTCGCGAGCACGTGCGCCTTCCAGTCGCTCTCGAGCTCGAAGAAGGACTTCCCGAACGCTGCGCGCACCGCCTCGCGCAGCTCCGTCTTCTCCTTGAGGCGCACCATCAGGTCGGCGACGCGCGCCGCATCGCGCGCGACCAGGAAGTCGGCGAACGACCACGCGAAGGAGTGGTCGGTCCCCTCGAGCTGGTCGGTGCGCTTGGCCGAGAGCAGCGCGAACGAGGGCGTCTTCCCCGACTGCACCGCGGCGAGCACGTCGCGCGGCCAGTTCTCGTTGCCGAAATGCTCCTCCTCCGCCTCCTGGTTGCAGGAGTTGTCGGCGCTCGCGAAGTAGCGCATCTCGAAGAAGTGGGCGAGCCCCTCGTCGAGGAAGCCCTGGGCGTAGAGCCACTCCTTCAGGTGGAAGACCGAGACGAGCAGGTGCGCCACGTGGTGCGCGAGGTGGCGGTCCATCTCGGCGTCGCCCGGCAGCGTCTTGCGGTCGACCCACGTCACGAGGATCGACGGGTCGCCTGCGCGCTTGGCCGCGGTGCCCGACGTCATCTGCAGGAGCTCCTGCGCCGCCTTCGCGAGCGATCGCTGCCGCTCGAAGATCAGCACCTGGTGGCGCTTGTTGCGCATGCGCTCCTCGGCGATGCCGAACAGCTTCGCGAAGTCGGCGTACATCCCCTCGAGCCGGCGCGAGAAGAGGTGCGCCGCGAGGTGGCCGTCGAGCTCGCGCTTGTCGCGCGTCCTCCAATGGTCGGGCTCGAAGCCGAGCAGGAAGTGGTCGCTCTCGACCCAGTGGAGCTGCGTGCCGACCTGCTGCTCGAGCGCGGCGCAGCCGGCGAGCCAGCGCTCGCGCTCCGCCTTCCAAGTCGCGAGCTCCGCCTCCGCGGCGCGCTTCAGGTCGGGCCGCTTGCAGCGCGGGCAGGGCAGGAAGGCGGCGTCGCGCCCGGCCTTGTCGCCCTCGAGCGCGACGGAGCAGTAGCGGCTCCCCTTCTCCGCCGCGGCGTGCGCGGCGAGCCACGGGTTCGCGATGCGGCCGGTCGTCTTGCACTCGCCGCAGAGCGCGCCGTCCTGCGCCGGCGCTGCGGGCGCGAGCGACGCGGTCAGGAGCAGCAGGAGCCCGCCGCGCGCGAGCGGGCGGCGGCCAGCGAGGGTGCGTCCGGCCATCCCCTCAGGATAACGGCGTCGGCTCGCGCGTCCGCAGCTCCTCGCCCGCCGGCTCCACGATCTGCATCTCGGGCGGGAGTTCGAGCGCGATCGTCTTGCCGCCGCGCCGACCCGAGACGATCGAGAAGTCGATCCCGAGCCGCTGCGCAAGGCGCCGCGCGAGCAGGAGCTCGTCGAGGCCGGAGCCGCGCCGCGCCGACTCGAACGACGCGAAGCGCAGGCGCAGCCCGCGCGCGCGCTGGCGCGCCGAGACGCGCACCGTCGCGACGCCGTGGTCACGCCGCCGCGTCGCGCACACGACCGCGGTGAGCGCCGCCCAGAGCAGCGCGCCGAGCCCCTGCGCGTCGCCGAGCACGACCGGCAGCCGCCCGACGCGCAGGCGCGCACGCGGCACCGTCGCGTCGCGCCGCAGCGCGGCGTAGGCCGAGTGGAGCGCCTCGCCGACGTCGACGGCGCGCTCGCGCGGCCGCTCGACGCCGGTCTGCTCGACGCCGCGACGCGCCGTCACGAGCACGCGTTCGAGGTGGCCCAGGATCTCCTCGCCGCCGGCGATGCCCTCCTGCAACGGGACGGGCAGCCGCTTGCGTTCGCGATCGAGGTGGTCGAAGAGCGTCTTCAGGAACGCCATCGGCCGGCGCGAATCCTCGACCACGCACTTGAGCTGCTCGAGGAGGCGGCGCCTCTCCCGGCCGACGCGGTCCGCCTCGCCGAAGCAGTGCGTCGTGAAGCGCAGCAGCGGTGCGCGCCGCGCGCGGCGCACGCGGTGCGCCGCCTCGTGGTGCACCATCGTGTCCTCGGGCCGCACCGGAACCTCGGGCGGGCCGGCGGGCGCGACGGTCCGTTGAACCGGTGCCCGCGCAGGCGCCGGCGCAGGCGCCGGCGCAGGCGAAGGGGCAGGCGCAGGAACAGGAGCGGGCGCGGCCGCCGTGGCCGGATTCGCGAGTCGCGCATTGCACTCGCTGAGCCGCACGTCGATCCCGCTCAGGAACGGGCCGCGCTGCCAGCCGGGCCAGAGCGCCTCGACCGCGCTCTGCGCGCGCGCCGACGCGCGGCGAATCACCTCGATCGCCGCCGCGAGCATGCCGCCCGGATTGCTGCGGTCGGTCTCGAAGAAGGGGTGGCGTCCGACGCCGAGCGCGCCGTCGAGGTCCGACGTCGGCATCGCGTTGGCCGCGTCGCGCCGGTGGTAGCAGACGACGATCGGGACGTCGTCGCGCTTGGCGGCGCGCAGGTGCTCGAGGAGCCACGCCCACGCGACCACGTCGTCGCGCAGCCGCTCGCGACGCGAGTCGGAGACGAAGAGCACGCCGTCGGTCGTCGCGAGGAGCGGCGTCGCCTGCTCCTCGACGGTCAGCTCGGAATGGACCTCGACGAACTTCGACACGACGCCGAGCGTCTCGTCGCATCCGGTGAGCTCGAGCGGCGTGCAGCGCAGCGCGTTCTCACCGTCGTCGAACGCGCGCAGCGGCGCTCGCAACGCGCCGAGGATCGTCGACTTCCCCACCTGCGAAGGTCCGCAGACGATGAAGTTGAGTCCGACGACCCGCTCTTCCCACTGGACTTCCGCCATACGCGCGCTCCTGGGAGGGGACCATCGACCTTGCGAGCGCACGGCTGTAGCGGATCGCCCCCGGGGGCGAAGGGAACTCGATTCCGATGCAGTTTCAGCGAGCCGCCCCGGCGGGAAGGACGAGCAGGCGCGTCGGCGGCCGCGTCCCGCGATTGAGCGCCCACAGCTCGCGGACGATCGCCTCGAGGGCGCGCTTCTCGTCGTCCCCCGTGCCTGGCGCGGACGCCTCCTGGCGCAGCAGGTCGACGAGCTGGCCGCCGAGGAGGGGATCGTCCGCGCACCGCCCGGCGACCACGTCGACGACCGGCCGCAGCGCGACGACCAGCTCGCCGGCCCGCCCGGTCCGCCCGCGCGTGAGATCGACCGCGCGCGCGACGATCGCGCGCACCTCGGCGGCGGGGCGGTCGCGCAGCGCGGCCGGATCGCCGCGCCCGGCCGCCCCCTCTACGACGAGGCGCGCCGCGGCCTCGAGCGGCGGCACCGTGGACGGCGGCTCGGGCGCGAGCGGCGGCGGCGGACCGCGGTCGCGCGCGCCCGCGACCCGCACGAAAGCCGCCACCACCGGATCGGCGGCGGCCGCCGCGTCGAGCGACGGCACCGGTCCGGCGCCGCGCGCCGCGCGCGCGAGCGCGACCCCCTTCGCGAACGCCGCCTCGCGCGGTTCGCCGCTCCCGACCGCCGCGTCGTCGAGCGCGAGCCCGACGCGGCGGATCAGGTCGGCGGCGAGCACGCCGCGGCGCAGGTCGCCGGACTCCGCGAGCGCGGCGAGCTCCGCGTCGAGCAGCCGCGCCTCGCTCTCGAGCAGGCGCGCCGGCACGCGGTCGGCGCGGCCGTCGTCGGGCGCGCGCTCCGGCGCGCCGCCCCCCGCTCCCGCGAGCCCGAGCCTTTGCGCACGAGCGGCGGAGAGGAGCCACGCCCCCACCGCGAGCGGGACGCACTGCAGCGAAGAGCGCTCGGCCGCCACGCCGCACCACCCCTCGACCGGGACGCGCGGCGCCGCCGGCACCGGGACGCCGAGCTCGGCGCACTCCATCGTGACGACCAGCGGACGCTCGAGCACGCCTTCGCGCTCCAGCAGGTCGCCGATCTCGAACCAGCTCCAGCCCGCGCCCGCGTCGCCGGCCTTCGCGAACCAGGCGCCCTTGTCGGCGAGCGGCCAGCCGTCGCCGCCGACGCGCACCTCGGCGCGGAACGGCGCCGACGCCACGGCGCGCGCGAAGAAGGCGGAGACGAGCAGCGACCGCGCGAGCTCGCCCTGCCC
>DAINBU010000104.1:0-17977 GCA_036732755.1 Planctomycetota bacterium | reverse complement strand
CTTTTTCCCCTCCGCCCCTCGACCCGCCCTCGCCCGTCGCGCGTTCAACCACGAATCCTCCTCCCCGCGCCCTCTTCACCCCCGCCCTCGACGTCCGCTCCAGTCTCAAGCCGCGGTGCTCCAGCCTACTGGGCCGAGCTCTTGTGGAAGTCGCCGGTGTCGGCGTTGCGGTGGACCAGGTAGCAGGTGGCGCACGGCGGGTACGGGTCGACGGAGTGGACGCGCCGCCTCATCTCGCGGTAGAGGTCGCTGTTCCACTCCGCGAAGAAGTCGGAGCGCGCGACGTCGCCGTTCTTGTGGATGCCGGCCAGGCAGCACGGCACCACCTCGCCGGCCGGCCCGACGTACATGCGCTGCCAGAGGAACCAGCAACGGATCGGCGCGGGCGGCGCCGTCCGAGCCGCGTCGCCGTCGAGGACGAACGGCGGCGGCAGGTTGACCGAGAGGCCGAGTGCCTTCGCCGTCTCGGCCGCGCGCGCCAGCACGTCGTTGGTCCGCTCCTTCCACTCCCGGCTGGAGTCGAGCATCTCGCCGCGCGTCTCCGGCAGCATCAGCACCATGTGCATCGCGGTCACGTGCTGCGCGTCGAGGTCCTTGGCGAGCTTCAGGAAGTCGGGCAGCTCGGCGAGCGTGCGCTTCATCAGGATCGTGTTGAAGTGGAGCGGCGCGCGCTGCCCGGGCGGCAGCGCGTGGCGAGCGCGGTTGTAGGCGCGCACGTTCGCGACCACCTCGTCGAAGCGGCCGCCGACGCGCACCGCGTCGTAGGTCTTGGCGGTCGCGCCGTCGATGGAGACGGTGAGCAGCCCCATGATCCGCGCCATGCGTGACAGCAGCGCGTCGCCCTTCATGAGCGTCGCGTTGGTCACCATCTCGAGCTTGACGCCGAAGCGCTCCATGTCGGCGAACTTGTCGGGCAGCGCCGGCGTCATCATCGGCTCGCCGTACGCGGAGAGCTGGACGATCTGCGCCGCCGGATAGAGCTCGTCGAGGACGCGCCGGTAGACGCGCTCGTCCATCCTCACGTCGAGCCCCTTGCCCGACGCCTGCGGGCAGAAGTCGCAGCTCAGGTTGCAGACGGTCGAATTGGTGGTGTTGATCCAGGTCGGCAGCGAGTCGCAGAACTCGGCGTCACGCGCCTCGGCGTCCTCGGCGCGGCGGCGGTTCTCGACCTTCAACGCCGCCAACTCGTCCGCCGGCGGGAACTCCCCGCGCCGCACGCGCGCCGTCACTTCGCGAAGCCGGTCCAGGAAGGGCATGCGTCAGCGCGCCTCGGTCTCGAGCAGGTCCTCGCGGCCGGTGAGGAAGTCGAAGCTCGTCAGCACGCGCGGCCGCTGCGGACCGGGCAGGCCCTTCGGCCCGCCCTGCGCGCGCAGGTAGTAGAGATAGCGCCCGGCCGACGCGAGCACCGGCGGCGGCGCGAGGAACGCCTCGGCGCTGATCAGCCGCGCGGCGCGCTCCGCATCACCCTCGCGATCGAACGGGAGGAAGAGCAGCCGGCGCGGCTCGTCGCGCCGCGCCCCGTCGCTCTCCGCGTCGACCAGCACGACGCCCTTCTGCGTGAGCACGTCGGGCAGCGGGCGGTCGGGGCCGCGGTAGAGCTCGACGGCGCGGCCGCCGCCGAAGCGCGCGCGCACCACGACGTGGCCGCGCGTCCCGTCCTGCGCGACCGCGTAGAAGAGGCCGGTCTCCGCGACGAAGGTCCAGCCGCGCACGCGACCCAGCACCACGATCTCCTCGAGCCGCTCGCCGTCGGAGCGCAGCAGCACGAGGCGGCTCGAGTCGAGCGCCTCGAGGACGAGCGCGTAGCCGAAGTCGGCGCGGCGCACGTCGCGCACGGACGCCGCGAGCCACGGCAGGCGGAAGCGCTCGCCACCGTGCAGGTCGAGCAGCGCGGCGCGCCCGTCGTCCGCCTCCGCCACGATCTCGGCGCGCGGGTCGACCGAGTCGTCGTACTCGACGAAGCGGACCGGCGCGCGGCGCGGCGCGGGGAGCGGCCGCTCGAGCCCCGACACGAGGTCGTGCACGACGTGGGCGAAGCAGCCCGGCGCGCGCTCGCTCTCCGTGACGAAGATCCCGGTGCGCGGAGCGATGCGCAGGCGCGACTCGTAACGCTCGAGCGCGCCGTCGCTGCAGTCGAGCACGCGCGCGCCGCCGTCGCTCCCCTCCAGCGCGAGGAAGCGGCGCGGCAGGATCCAGCGCAGCGATTCGGTGCGCGCCGGCGTCGCGCTCCAGCGCCGCCACGAGAGGCGCGTGTCGTCGCCGCGCTCCATCACGAAGACGCCGTGGTCGGCGTCGCCGGCCGCGCGCGTCACGGCGACCGCGAGCGCGCTCGCGTCGGAGGCGACGGCGAAGGCGGTCGGCACGTATTCGAGCGGGTAGACCGCGTCGAGCGCCTCGCGCCGCGGCAGCAGCCGCTGCGGATCGACGACGACGACGAGCGGCGTCTCGCGCAACGCGAAGGCCGGCAGCGGCGTGCGCCGTCCGGTGATCTCGAGGATCTCGACCTGCGCCTGCTCGCGGCCGACGAAGACGATCGGCACGCGCAGCGACACGCCGGGCGGCGGCGGCGGCTCGACGATCCAGTCGCCCTTGAGCTCGCTGCGCGAGCTGCGGACCTCGCGCACCAGCCCCTCGAAGCGCGCCTCGACGCCCGCGAGCGCCCACGCCGCGAGCGCCGCCGCGCCGGGGTCGTCGAGCAGCGCCGGACGGGCCGCGCCGCCGGCCGCGACCCCGACCCACGCCTCGCGCTCGGCCGCGCGCGCCGGCTCGCCGTAGACGGCGACCAGCGCCGTCCAGGCGCGCAGGCCGGCGCGGCGCGACTCGGGGATCGTGAAGGGCGCGTAGGAGCGCAGCGGCGCCGCGGCGTCGGGCACGATGCCGTCGAGCAGGAGCGCGGCCGGCAGCGCGCGCGAGAGCGCATCATCGTCGGCCGACGTCGGCAGCGCCGCCTCGAGGATCGCGTAGGCGAGCTCCGCCGCTCTCCGCGGCACCGGCGCGGCGCGCCAGCTCGCGGCGCGGCGCGGGAAGGCGCGCGCCGACTCGCCGGTCACGAGCGCGATCGTGCGCGGCGCGAGCGGCTTCCCGCCGAGCGAGCGCTCGACGATCGCGCGCGCGGCGGCCTCGAGCGCGGCGTCGGGGAGCTGCCCGCGCGCGGCGACGAAGCGCTGCGTCGCGAGGCTGCCCGAGCCGTTGCGCCACTCGGCGGCGCCGATCAGCAGCGGGTCGCTGCCGTCGTCCCACTCGCCGAGCCGGTGGCGGCCGGGGCCCTTCTGCACAAGCTCCCCGCTGCTGCCCTTGGCGACCAGCGCGCCGCCGTCGGGCAGCTCGACCGTGAGCATCGCGATCCGCATCGGGTCGACGACGCGCACCAGCGCCGACGGCTCGAGGAAGACGGGGAGGTTCGCGCCGTCGACCGGCACGCGGAAATTCACCTCGAAGTCGGCCGGCGTCGCGACCGCCTCCTCGACCTCGAAGCGCGTCAGCGCGGCGGGTTGCGCGACGAGATCGGAGAGCAGCCCCGACGGCGGGAGCGCCGGCCTCCCGCCCAGCGTCACGCGGTCGACGACCACCTCGTCGCCCAGCACCAGCGCGAGCGACTCGAGCGGCCCGCTCGCCGTGACGCGCCCGCGCAGGACGCCGCCGAGCTCGACCGGCGAGGCCGTGAGCGCGAGCGCGAGCGTCGCGTCGTCGCACGACTGCTCCGAGAGGTGGCGCGCGCCGGCGTCGGCATCGACGCGGCCGAGCGCGGCGAGACCGTGGTCCTGGAACCAGCGCGCGCCCGCGACGATGACGGCGACGCCGAGCCAGCCGAGCGCGACGAAGCGCGCCTTCACAGAATGCGCCTCACGGAGCCCGCCTGACCGCGACGCCGGCGAGGAGCTCACGCCAGCGCGCCGCCTCGAACTCGCAGACGAGGAGCTGCTCGGCGTTGGCGGAGCCGGCCGCGGCGCCGGCGCGCACCGCCTCCTCGACCGAGCCGCCGCAGTCGAGCACCATCGCGAAGGCTCCTGTGAGGGCGTCGCCGGAGCCGACCGCGTTCACCTCGGAGACCGCGGGCGGCGTCGCGACGAGGTGCTCGTCGCGCGTCACGCAGTGGAGCTCGTGCGGGCCGTCCGACACGAGCAGCCCGTCGACGCCGCTCCGGGCGAGGAAGGCGGGGAGCCCGGCGGCGCCGGTCACGCCGTGCGTGCCGGCCATCTCCTCGAGGTTGGCGCGGAGCCAGTGCGGCGGGACCTCGGCGGCGCGCGCCGCCGCCTCGCCGTAGGCGTCGAGGATCACGCGCTTGCCCGCCGCGCGCGCGCCCGCGACGAACTCGCGCGGGAGCGGCGTCAGGTTCCCCGCCGGCGTGCTGCCGTTGATCGTCACGGTGGAGACGCGCGGCAGCAGCCGCGCGAAGCGGGCGCGCAGCTCGCCGGCCTCGGCCGCCGTCACGTCGGCGCCCGGCTCGAGGAACTCGCGGAAGCGCTCGTTCGCCAGGTCCCAGAGGCACGTCGAGAGGCGCGTCGGCACGCCCACCGGCACGAGCTCCGCTTCGACCTGCTCGCGCGCGAGGCACTCACGCAGGAGCTCGCCGGTCGGCCCGCTCGCGGTCGAGAGCGCGACCGCCTCGCCGCCGAGCCGGACGATCACGCGCGCGACGTTCAGCCCCTTGCCTCCCGAGCTCATGCGTTCTCGCACCAGCCGCACGACCGTCCGCGGCGGGACCTCCTCGCGGTAGAGGAGGTAGCGGTGCACGCAGGGGTTGAGCGTGACGGTCAGGATCATGCCTGCGTCGCTTCGATCTCCCGCAGCAGCGGGTCGCGCTCGAGCATGCGCGCGCGGGTCGCCGGCGAGGCGACGCCGAGCAGCCGCCGCTCGAGGCGCTGGCGCGCCTCGTCGAGAGACGCGCGCGCCTCGTCGCGCTTCCCGAGGTCGGCCAGGATGCGCGCGTGCACATACCAGATTTCGGCGGCGCGCCGGCGGCGGATTCCCGCGTCCTTCGCCTCGCGCACCGCCTTCTCCGCGATCGCGCGCGCCCAGCCGAGCTTGCCCATGTCGCGGTAGCACAGGGCGAGCGCCGCGAGGCCGCGCGCCTCGAGGCGGCCGACGTCGAGGTGGCGCGCGAGCGCGATCGAGCGCCGGGCGCAGCGGACCGCGCGGCGCAGCGAGTGGTTCTTGAACCGTTTCCAGCGGTAGAGGAACGACAGCGCCGACAGCGCGCTGACGACGAGGTAGTCGTCCTGGATCCGCCGCGCGAGGCGCAGCGCCGCGACGTACGGGACGAGCGCGCCGTCGGGATCGCCCGAGCGCGCCGCGACGTCGCCGATCACGAACCACGCCTGCGCGAGATGGCGGCGGTCGAGGTCGGACGCGGCCGACTTGCGCGCCATCTCGGCGGCGCGCCGCGCCCTTTCCCAGTCGGCGAGCTCGCGCAGCAGGCGGGAGTGGCCGATCAGCAGCGCGCGGTGGAGCGCGCGCTGGCCCGAGCCGCGCACCAGCTCGCGCCCCTGCCGGTACGCCTCGGCCGCCTCGTCGAACCGCTCGAGCTCGAGCAGCAGGTTGCCGCGCTCCTTGAAGTACCGCGCGATCGAGCCGGGCGTCGCGCCGGCGTCGATGGCGAGCTCGGCCTGCTCCAGCGCCTTTGCGCAGCGCTCCTCGTCGCCGCTCCAGAGCAGCACCTCGGAGAGGTCGAGCAGGATGAACGCGCGCTCGCCGCCGAGCCCGCGCGGCACGCGCTGCGCCGCCTGCTCCGCCTTGCGCAGCGCGTTCTCGGCGGCGACGAAGCGGCCGGTGCGCGACGCCAGCCGTCCGAGCCCGTGGTACGCCTGCGCGAGGATCGCCGGGTCGTCGAGCTGGGTGCCGAGCCGCACCGCCTCGGTCCAGGTGGCGCGCTCGTCCTCGCGCCGGCCGCGCGTGTGCGCGAGCTGGCCGCGCAGGACGAGCGCGGCGGCGAGCAGGCGCGGGTCCTCCGGCGCGACGCGCGCCGCGTCGACCGCCGAGTTCACCAGCCGCTCGGCGCGCTCGAGCATCCCCTCGAACTCGAGCAGGCGGACCGCCGCGCGCAGGTGGCGCGCGAGCAGGTCGCGCTCGCCGGCGAGGTCGGCGTGGATCGCCGCCTTGAGCGCGGCGCGCGGCGGCGCGGCGGCGGCGGAGGCCTCGCGGTCGTAGCGGCGCGCGGCGAGGCGGTGGATGTCGCGGCGCCTCTCGCGCGGCGTGCGCGCGACGAGCCAGCGCCGCAGCAGCGGGTCGCGGAAGCGCAGCACGCCGGCCTTGCGCGTCAGCAGGCGCCGCTCGCCTTCGAGGCGCGCGACGATCGGGTCGAACTGCGCCGCCGCGAGGCCGAGGATCTCGCCCAGCGTGTTGAGGCGGAGGTCGGTGCCGAGCACCGCGGCCGCCTCGACGACGGTGCGCTCGTCGTAGGCCAGCGGCGCGAGGCGCTCGGCGAAGCGCGCGTCGAACGAGGGCGGGAGCGCGGTGATGGCGACGCGCCGGCCGTGCAGCGCGGCGAGCTCGCCGCGCGCGGCCAGCCAGGCGTGCAGCTCGAGCGCGACGCCGGGCACGCCCGACGCGAGGTCGTGCAGGCGGCGCGCCACCTTCGGCAGGTCGTCCTGGTCGAGCGCGAGATCGCGCGCGATCGGCTCGAAGGCGGGCTCGTCGAGCGGGCCGAGGGCGAAGTTCGTGGCGCCGCGCCGCAGGTTCGCGACGATCGGCTGCGCGCCGCGCGAGAGCGGGGCGTCGCGCCGCAGCGTGACGGCCAGCAGGAGGCGGCGCGCCGGCGACTCGTCCGCCGCCAGCGTGTCGAGCACGCGCAGCGTGTCGAGGTCGGCGGCCTCGAGCGCGTCGCCGACCAACAGGAGCGGAGCCTGCCGCTCGACCGCGCGCAGCAGCGCGACCAGCGCGGCGCGCAGCGCCGGCAGCGCGGTGCGCCGGCCCTTGCCCGCCCCCTTGCCCGGCCCCGTGCCAGGAATGACCAGCTCGACGATCGCGTCGGCCGCGGCGGGATCGTCGGGCAGGAAATCGCGTGCGCGCGCCTCCGCCCGTGCACGACGGGCATTCGCGTCGGCGCACTCGTCGAGCGCGAAGGCGTCCGCGAGCAGGTCGACGAACGGCGCGAGCGGCGCCGCGTCGGCGCGACAGCGCAGCACGAGGAAGAACGCCTTCGGTCCGCCGCGCTCGAGCCACTCGGCGAGCGCGTCGACGAGGCGCGTCTTGCCGCAGCCCGCCTCGCCCTCGACCACGACCCTGCGCACGCGGCCGGCGAAGGCGGCGCGCGCCTCGTCGACGAGCAGCGCCGACTCGTGGCCGCGCGCCACCTGGCGCGTCGCGCGCCGCACGCCGAGGCGGCGCCGGCCGATCGAGACGTAGTGGCTGTCGGCGGCGATCGCGGCGCGCCAGAAGTCGGAGCGCTCGCCGGCCGCGAGGGCGTCGGCGACGGCGCGCGCGCTCTCGAAGCGGTGCGTCGGGTCGCGCTCGAGCAGGAGCTGGACGACGCGCTCGAGGAAGGCGCTGAGATCGGGGCGCAGGTCGGTGAGCGGCAGCGGGTCGCGCGACTGGACCGCCAGCGCGTAGGCGTCGTAGCCCTGCTCGCGCTCGCGCGCGAAGGGGTGGCTGCCGGTCGCCATCTCGTGCAGGATCAGGCCGAGCGAGAAGAGGTCGCTGCGCGGCGTCGCGACCGCGCCGGCGAGCTGCTCGGGCGACGCGTAGGCGACCGTGCCGAGGAAGCGGCCCGCGGAGGTGATGCCCAAGGCGACGCCGTCGTCGTCGCCCTTCGCGCGCAGGCGGATGCCGCTGGCGGAGGGGTCCTTCGCCCTCGCGTCTCCCTCCCGGTCGTCCAGCACGCGCGCGAGGCCGAAGTCGACGAGCTTGACCTGCCCGCGCTCGTCGAGGAACAGGTTGGCGGGCTTCAGGTCGCGGTGGACGATCTGGCGGCCGTGCACGAAGGCGAGCGCCTCGGCGACCTGACGCGCGAGCTCGCGGATGACGGGCTCGGGCTGCGGCCCCTCGGCCTCGATGCGGCCTTGCAGGCTGCCGCCGCGCAGGAGCTCCTGGACGATGTAGTGGAGGCGCCGCTCGCCCCCGACGCGCAGGCTCCCGATCTCGTGCACGCGCGCAATGCCGGGGTGGATCGCGTCGAGGCCGATGCCCGCCTCGCGCTTGAAGCGGCGCACGATGTCGGCGTCGGGCGCGAAGCGCGGGTCGAGGATCTTGAGCGCGACGCGCGTGCTCGCCTCGAGGCCGCGCCGGCCGCCCGGAGCGATGGCGCGATAGACGGCCCCCATGGCCCCGGCACCGAGCAGGCCGTCGAGGCGGTAGCCGCGGATCTCGTCGGGCAGCGTGGCGAACGTAAGCGGTTGCTGCGGCATGGGATCGGTTCGGGGCGCTTGCCTTGACTCGGTCGTGCGGGCCCTAGAGACTACCGCGCTTTCCTTCGCAGGCGGGGCGATGGCGATCCGCTTCCACAACACCTTCACGCGGCGGATCGAAGAGTTCGTGCCGCAGCAGCCCGGCGAGGTCCGCATGTACAACTGCGGACCGACCGTCTACTCGTCGCCGCACATCGGCAACTTCCGGTCGTTCCTGCTCGCCGACCTGCTGCGCCGCTTCCTCGAGTGGCGCGGCTACCGGGTGCGCCAGGTGATGAACATCACCGACGTCGGCCACCTCCTCGAGGACGCCGAGGAGGGCGAGGACAAGCTCGAGGCGGCGGCGCGCAAGCAGAAGATCACGATCTGGGACGTGGCGAGGAAGTACATCGAGGAGTTCGACGCCGCGCGCGCCTTCCTGTCGTTCCGCGACGCGCAGTGGTTCCCGCGCGCCACCGACCACATCCCCGAGATGATCGCGATGATCGCGGAGCTCGAGCGGCGCGGGCTCGCCTACAAGGTCGCGAGCGGCAACGTCTACTTCGACGTCGCGCGCTTCCCCGCCTACGGACGCCTCTCCGGCAACACCTCCGAGGAGCTGCAGGCCGGCGCGCGCATCGAGGTGAACCCGGAGAAGCGCGACCCCCGCGACTTCGCGCTCTGGAAGATCGACCCGCAGCACCAGATGCAGTGGGATTCGCCGTGGGGGCGCGGCTTCCCGGGCTGGCACATCGAGTGCTCCGCGATGTCGCGCAAGTATCTCGGCGACACGCTCGACCTCCACACCGGCGGCGAGGACAACGTCTTCCCCCACCACGAATGCGAGATCGCGCAGTCGGAGGGGACGACGGGAAAGCAGTTCGTCCGACATTGGCTGCACGCGCGCCACCTGCTGGTCGACGCGACGAAGATGTCGAAGCGGCTCGGCAACGTGCACACGATCGCCGGCCTGAAGGAGAAGGGGTACGGCGGCGACGCGCTGCGCATCGCGCTGCAGAAGGCGCACTACCGCGAGCCGCTCAACTTCACGCTGGCCGGCCTCGACGAGGCGGAGAAGAAGGTCCAGCGCTACCGCGACGCGAGCGAGCGGCTGGCGGCCGAGGCGGCGGCGGGCGGCACGGCCCACGCGACCGACGAGGTCGCGGGGCTGGCCGACGGGCTGCGCGGGCGGTTCGGGGCGGCGCTCGACGACGACCTGAACGTCTCGGTCGCGCTCGCCGTCCTCGACGAGGCGGTCGGCGAGGTGAATCGCCGCCGCCCGCTCGGCGGCGACGCTGCGGCCTTCCTCGCGCTGCTGCGCGAATTCTTCGGCGTGTTCGGGCTGTTCGAGAAGAAAACGGAAACTCCCGTGCTGGATGACGCCGGGATCGACGCCATGATCGCGGAGCGCGAGGAGGCCCGGAAGCGCCGCGACTTCAAGCGCGCGGACGAGATCCGCGACCAGCTCAAGGCGCGCGGGATCGAGCTCCTCGACACCAAGGACGGGATGCGCTGGCGACGGATCGCGGGGCGCGGCGCGTCCGGGACCGGACGGACGAACCAGGAGAAGCAGGGATGAAGTGGGCTCCGGCGTTGATCGTGGTCGCGGCCTTCTGCGTGTTCGCCTACATCAGCGCGCACAAGCCGGCGGGCGACGAGAAGCAGCCGGACGCGGCCGCGCCGGCCGCCGCGGGACATGCCGCGCCTGCTCAGGCGCAGGAGGGCGCACCCGCCCACGGCGCCGCGCCGTCGAACGCGGCCGCCGCCTCGAGCGAGCCCGCCGCGAAGGGCTCGCCCGCCGTCGTCCCGGCGATGAAGCTCCTGCCGCCGCCGCCGCGCAACCCCGACAGCGTCTTCGGCCATGTCCGCGCGCCGTCGGGCCGCGGCCTCGCGCAGGCGCGCGTCGCGCTGATCGGCGCCGACGGCAGGGAGGTTGCCGCGACGACGACCGGCCCCGACGGCCGATATGCGTTCGATCTCGTGAAGCCGGCCACCTACACGGTGGTCGCGACCGACCCCGACTTCCTCTACACGGTCTCCGAGCCGGCGACCGCGGTCGCGGAGAAGGGCAAGGCGGTCGAGGCGGACGTGACGATGAAGCGCGGCGCCGCGCGCATCTCCGGCGTGGTGCTCGACTTCGCGGGCAAACCGGTCGCCGACCAGAAGATCGAGGTCACCGCGGGCGGCGCCGCGGTCGCGGTGAACACCGACTCCAAGGGCCACTTCCTCGTGAACGGCCTCGTCGACGGCACCTGGACCGTCACGCCGGCCGGGCGTACCGACCTCGCGGTCAAGATCGCGACGACGGGCCCCGCGACGGCCATGGTCGTGATCGCGCTGGTCAAGAAGGCGTCGCTCGAGATCCAGGTGCGCGGCACCAAGATCCACCCGGTCTCGATCAAGAAGGACGGCGCGACCGCCTTCCTGCGTCCGGCCGGGAAGTCCGACGACGCGAGCACGCGGCGGCAAGAGGTCGTGATGGTCGAAGAGACCGACGGCCGGAAGCTCGAACGCGACCAGCGCTTCGGCCGGGTCGCCTACGGCGAGCTCGATCCGGGCGAATACGAGCTCGAGATCGCCGACCACAAGGGGACGAGCATCCTCACCGGCCTGCCGCAGTGGACGACGCCGACGCCGATCACGCTCGAGGAGGGGCAGTCGCGCGTGTGGCCGCTCACGACCGCGCTTTCCGCGCGCGGGCTCGGCGTCGAGGTCCCGTTCGGCTGGAAGTGCTTCATGTTCATCGCGATCGCGCTGATGATCTTCGTGACGCCGATCCTCTTCCCCGCGCCGGCCGCACCGAAACGGCCGCCCTCACTGCCGACGCCGGCGACGCCGGCCACGCCCGCGGCGCCCGCAGCGCACTGACATCCGCGGGTCCGGGCGTTCAGGGGCGCGCGCGGTCGGGAGGCGAGTCGCCGGATTCGTCGCCCTCGCCTTCGCCTTCTTCGGCGTCCTCGTCCGCGTCCTCGTCCGCGTCCTCGTCCGTGTCTTCGTCCGTGTCCTCGTCCTCACCTTCGTCCTCGTCGCCGGCCTCGTCCTCTTCCGCGTCCTCGCTCTCATCCTCGTCCTCGCCGTCCTCCTCCCCTTCGACGGGGGCGGCCTCGGCAGCGGAGGGTGACGTCTCGCCGCGCTCTTCGCGCAGTGACTTGAGCAGGCCGCCCATCTTGATCGACCCCTCGACCGAGGGGTCGAACTCGAAGGAGAGGATGGGCGCGGAGCGCGTCCGCAGGCCCTCGGCGACGCGCCGCTGGACGAAGACGCGGGCGTGCTCGAGGGCGTGCATCGTCTTGCTCTTGTCGCCCGCGGTGCCGATCACCGACCAGTAGATGACGCAGGTCGACATGTCGGGGGCGAGCTTCACCTTGGTGATCGTGACGAAGCCCATGCGCGGGTCGCGCAGCTCGAAGAGGATCACGTGGGCGGCGCGCTGCCGGATGACCTCGGTCAGGCGCTGGTTCGATCGGCTCGGCATTCCCGTCTCCGGTGCGTGCGCCCCGCTACCATCCCGCGGCGATGATGGAAGTCGGGATCCTGCAATTCACGCTGCTCATCCGCGGCAGCCGGTCGCTGAAGGAGAAGCGGCAGGTGCTCCGCTCGGTCAAGGACAAGCTGCGCGCGCGCTTCAACGTCGCCGTCGCCGAGGTCGACGACCAGGACGTCTGGCAGAAGGCGACGCTCGGCGTCGTCACCTGCGCCAACGAATCGGCCCGCGTGCGCGAGGTCCTCGACGCGATCGTGAAGCAGCTCCGCGTCCATCCGACCGCCGAGCTGGTCGACCACCAGATCGACCTGCTGTGACCGCGCCGCCGCGGCGCGCCGTCACGCCAGCTTGAGCTCGCGCTCCTTGTGCACGATCTCGAACGCCTCGACCGTGTCGCCCTTCTTCACGTCGTCGAAGTTGGCGAGCTTCACGCCGCACTCGAAGCCCTCCCTCACCTCCTTCACGTCGTCCTTGAAGCGGCGCAGCGTCTCGATGCCGGTCGTGTAGATCACCTTGCCGTCGCGCAGCACGCGCACCTTGTCGCTGCGCTTCACCAGGCCGTCGGTGACGAAGCAGCCGGCGATCGTGCCGACCTTGCTGACCTTGAACGTCTCGCGCACCTCGAAGTGGCCGAGGATCTTCTCCGACTCCTCCGGCTTGAGCATGCCGGCCATCGACTTCTTCAGGTCGTCGAGCAGCTCGTAGATCACGTAGTAGGTCTTGACCTCGACGCCGAGCTGCTCCGCCAGGCGACGCGACTTCGCGTCGGGGACGACGTGGAAGCCGAAGACCAGCGCGCTGCTGGTGCTCGCCAGCATGATGTCCTCTTCGGTGATGGCGCCGACCGCGGCGCGCAGCACCTTGACGTTCACCTCGACGTGCTTCAGCTCGTCGAGCTCGCGCTTCAGGACCTCGATCGATCCCGAGACGTCGCCCTTGATGATGACCGGGATCTCCTTCGCCTTCTGCTGGCCGAGCGTGGCGAAGAGGTTCTCGAGCGTGACCTTCGGCCGCTCGACCACCTGGCCGGCGCGCACGGCGTGCGTGCGCTCGCCGGCGACGTGCTCGGCCTCCTTCTCGTCGGCCACGACCATCAGCGCGTCGCCCGCCTCGGGCACCTCGCCCTTGAAGCCGTAGAGCCGCACCGGCATCGACGGCGGCGCCTCCTCGATGCGCTTGCCGACGTCGTCCTCCATCATGCGGACGCGGCCCCACGTCCGGCCGCACAGGAAGGCGTCGCGCATCTTGAGCGTGCCGCTGCGCACCAGCACGGTCGCTACGACGCCCTTGCCCTCCTCCTTGGTCGCCTCGATCACGAAGGCCTGCGCGCGGCCCTTCTTCTCGGCGCGCAGGTCGTGGACCTCGGCCTCGAGGTCGATTCGGTCGAGCAGGTCGTCGATGCCCTTGCCGGTCGTCGCGGAGCACTCGACCACGCCGATCTTGCCGCCGAACTCCTCGGGCAGCAGGTTGAGCCCCATCAGCTGCTGCTTCGCGCGCAGCGGGTTGGCGTCGCGCTTGTCGATCTTGTTCAGCGCGACCACGATCGGCATGTCGGGATTGGCGGCGCGCGCGTGCTCGACCGACTCGACGGTCTGCGGCATCACGCCGTCGTCGGCGGCGACCACGAGCACGACGATGTCGGTGACGTTGGCGCCGCGGCTGCGCATCTCGGTGAAGGCGCGGTGACCCGGCGTGTCGAGGAACGTGACGCGGCCGCCCTTGGGCGTCGTCACCTGGTAGGCGCGCATGTGCTGCGTGATGCCGCCGTGCTCGGTGTCGACGACCTTGGTCTTGCGGATGTAGTCGAGCAGCGAGGTCTTGCCGTGGTCGACGTGACCCATGATCACGACCACCGGCGGACGCGGATCGCCCTCCTTCTTCGGGACGGTCTTCTCCGCGGTCGTCTTCTCCTTCTCCAGGAGCTTCGTCTCCGCGGTCTCCTCGGTCGCGATCTCGATCTCGCGCTTGAACTCGAGCGCGAGGAGCTGGACCGTCTCGGCGTCGAGCTGCTGGCTCACGCCGATCGCCACGCCCTTGAGCGTGAGCAGCTTGCTGATGAGCTCGCCCGAGCGCAGCCCGAGCAGCGGCGAGAGCTCCTTCACCGACGTCGGCAGCTGCACCCTGACCGTCTTGGTCTGCTGCAGGACCTGCGCACCCGGGGCGCGCTTGAGCTTCGTGCGCGTCTGGCGGCGGGCCGGGCCACGCTCCCAGAAGCGCGGCTTGGCGACCTGGTTCTCCGAGACCGGCGCGAACTCCTCGACCTCCGCCTGCCACTTGACCGGCTTGGCGGCCTGCTTGGCGCGCTTGCGCGCCTGCGCCTGCGCCTCGGCCTCCTTGTCGGCGGCCTCGGTGCCGCGGCGGCGACCGAGGGCGCCCGCGCCGGGCGTCAGCTCCTTCTCGAGCGCCGCGTGGGTCGCCTCGGACTTCGCGACGTCGGCCTTGTTGAGCTCGATGCGTCCGAGGATCTTCGCGCCGCGGCGGGCCGGACCGGCGGCGGGGCCGCCGGCCGGAGCGGCCGGGGCCGCGGGGGCGCCTGCGCCCGGGCCCACCTTCGCGGCCGGCGCTCCGGACGTCTCCATCGGCTCGACGACGGCCTCGCCGGCCGTGGGAGCCTCGCCGGCGGAGGCCTCGACGACCTCCTCGCCGGCCGGCTCCTCCGCGGGAGCCTCCTCCTCGACGCCGACCTCCTCGCCCTCTTCGGGCAGCGCTTCCTCGTCGGTCGCCGCCTCGGCGCTCGCGGCCTCCTCGGCCTCGATCTTCGCCTGCGCCTCGCGCGCGGCGCGCTCGTGCGCGAGCTTCTCGGCCTGGATCTTCGAGGCCGCCTCGCTCGTCTTCTTCTCGGCTTCCTTCTGCGTCTCGGCCTGTTCGAGCTTCTCGAGGATCTCGTCCTCGTTCAGGTCGCGGTACTTGTACGCAGCCTTGAGGATCCCGACTTCGCCGGGCTCGAGGTTGGAGGAAGGGCTCTTGACGGGGAGGCCGAGCTTCTTCGCCAGCGCGAGAAGCTCCTTCGACTCCGCCTCCATCGATTTCGCAAGTTCGTGCAGCCGCAAGCGACGACTCCTGGGACGCGATCCGTTCGGACCTGGGAAACTACGGGCGAAACCACCGACGCGACGACCGGCTCAGCCCGATGCCGCAGCGTCTCCCGACCGGTCGGCTCCGCCCGTCTCGGTCTCGGGCGCGGGAGCCGGCGGCGCCGCGCTCTCGGCGGCCGGCGGCGCGCCGCCGCCCGCGTCAGGCGCAGCCGCGTCGGCCGCAGCCGCGCCCGTCGCAGTCGTGGCAGCCGTGGCAGCCGCAGGCGCAGGCGCACCGGCCGCAGCCGCGGCAGCCGGCGCGGGGCCGGCTGCAGCTGCAGCCGCGGGCGCGCCCGCCCGGACGAGCTCCTCCGGCGGGATCGGCGTCCCGTCGGCCCGGATCGGCTGGAGGTTGATCTCCCACCCCGTGAGCTTCGAGGCGAGGCGGACGTTCTGCCCGCGGCGGCCGATCGCCAGCGAGAGCTGGTCCTCGGTCACGTTCACGGTCGCGGTGTTCCGGGCGGGATCGAGCTTGATGTCGGTGATCTCGGCCGGCCGCAGCGCGTTGATGATCAGCGCCTCGACCGACTCGTTCCACCGGATGATGTCGATCTTCTCGCCGTTCAGCTCCTCGGTGATCGACTTGATGCGCGTGCCGCGGATGCCGACGCAGGCGCCGATGCAGTCGACGCGCATGTCGGCCGAGGCGACCGCGATCTTGGTGCGGTAGCCCGGCTCGCGCGCGACGCGCTTGATCTCGATCACGCCGTCGGCGATCTCGGGCACCTCGATCTCGAAGAGGCGGCGCACCAGGTCGGGGTGGGTGCGCGAGCAGATGATGCGGACGCGCAGCCCGACCTTCTTCACCTCGGTGACGAGGACCTTGATGCGGTCGCCGACCGAATAGGACTCGCCGCGCACCGACTCGGAGCGCGGCAGGATCCCCTCGCACTTGCCGAGGTTGACGATCAGGTTGCCCATGTCGATGCGCTGCACGATGCCGGTGACGATCTGGCCGCGCCGGTCGTCGTACTGGGCCAGGACGACGTCCTGCTCGGCCTCGCGGTTGCGCTGGATCATCACCTGCTTGGCGACCTGGGCGCCGATGCGCCCGAGGTCGCCCAGGACCACCGGCTTGTCGCCGATGAACGCGTCGACCTTCCCGGTCTTGCGATCGATGTGGACCACGAGCTCGTCCCCGGCCTCGAACTTCTTCTTCGCCGCGGAGGCGAGCGCGAACTCGATCGAGGTGAAAAGGTATTCCTTGTCGATGTCCTTCTCGCGATGGAGGGCGTCGATGATCCGGAGGATTTCTGCGCCATCCATGAAGGGACTCCCTCGGGCCTCCTCCGCCGCGGCCGGCGGCCCGAAGGCCGGCGCGCGGCTCTTCTCCTTCGGCGCGGAACCCGGAGCGGTCCCGCGCGGCGCCAGAGGTGTCGACACCAACGTTGAAGTCCGATCCAATGGCCAAAGCGCCGCTCGACCCCGCTCGAACCAGACGTTCGAGCCGGAGACGAAAAGAAGTGGGCAGGGCCCACCTCTTTGCGCGGCGCCGGAGAAAAGCCGGGGGATCGTAACGCGCGCCAATCGCCGGAGTCAACCGCGGCGCCCCTTCCTATGGATTTTTGCCGCGGCCAGACGCGCCCCGTCCCGGGCCGCCGCGCTCGCGCTCGCCGGGCTCGTCGGTGCGCTGGCGACGCCACCGGCCCGCGCCGCCCCGCTGCGATCGGCGGGCGAGCACGACCGCGTCGACGACGTCGCCGCCCGCTACGTGGGCGACCCCGCCGCCGCCGTCCGCGAGCTCCGGGAGCTCGTCGCGGCGGGCCGCGCGAGCGCGACCGAAGCGGTCGCCGCGGCGCTGCTCGCGCCGGCGGAGGGACCTCCCGAGCTGGCGGCGGTGGTGGCTCGGCCGGGGCTCGCGCTCGAGCTGATCCGGCGGCTGCCGCGGCCGACGCCCGCCGCCTGGCTGCCGGCGCTCGCCGCCGAGACGGGCGGCGGAGGGATCGTCGACGAGGCGCTCCTCGAGTGGATCGGGAAGGCGCCGCCCGCCGCGGCGCGCATGGCGCTGCGCTCCGTCGCCGCGCGCGCGCGCGCCGGACGCGGCCCGGTCGAGCTGCTCGCCGCCGCGGACAACCTCCTCGCCTCGCTCGAGGAGGTCGAGGGGCTCGCGGAGCTGTTCGCCGACCAGCTCCGCCCCGAGGCGGACGTCGTCGCGGCGGCGCGCTTCGCCTACGACTCCGCCCTCGCGCGCGGCCGGACCGGCGGGCGCGCCGCGGAGGTCGCCGACGTCGAGCGCGAGCTCTTCGCCCGCCACCCCGAGCTCCCGTCGCTCGCGCTCGACGCCTGCGCCGCCTCGATCGAGTCGGGCGACCGCGCGCGCGCGCAAGGGCTGCTCGAGGTAGTGGCGCGCGCGAACTCGGGGGCGAACGCGACGGCGGCGATCGAGGCGCTCGGCCAGGCGCACCTCGCGCTGGCGTGGAGCGCGTGGCTCGGCGACGCGAGCCGCGGCGTCGCCGCGACCGCCGCGGCGGCGGCGCGCGCGCTGCCGCGGCCGCCGCTCGCGCAGGAGGACGCGCTCGCCGTCCTCGCGCTGCGCGGCGCGCTGGTCGCGTCGTGGGTCGAGGCCGGCGACACGAAGGCGGCGGTCGAGCCCCTGGTCGAGGCGCTCACGGCGGCGCCGGTCGTGATCGACCGCTGCTTCGTCGACGAGGCGTTCTTCGGGCCGTTCGGCCCGGCGTGGGCGCGCGAGCCGGCGGGCCGCGCCCGGCGCGCCGAGGCGTGGCTCGCCGCCGCGCTGGCCCTCGTCGAGGCGATCGAGCACTCGCACGCCCGCGCGCGCAACGGCCTGCTCGCCGCGAAGGGGCCCGACGACGACGCGGAGAGCGGGGACGACGAGCGCGTCGCGAGCTGGGTCTTCACGCGCGCCGCAGAAGCGCTCCTGACCGACCGCGGCGACCCCGAAGCGGCGCTCGCGCTGATCATTTTGCGCCTTACCGTGCTCGAGCAACGGCGCCTCCCAATCAACCAGCTCCTACTGGTCGAGGCGCGCCTCGTCGCGGCGCGCTGCCACCTCTATCGCAGCGACCGCGCGAGCGCCGAAAAAACGGTCGCCGCCGCGCTCGCGACCGCGACCGGGCTGCAGCGCAGCGCCGGCGCCG
>DAINBU010000103.1:0-18389 GCA_036732755.1 Planctomycetota bacterium | reverse complement strand
GTTCGGGGCCGAAAGACTCTCATATCGGGTGGACCGGTTCTTGGGGGGCAGGTCATTAGTGCAGGCCCGGACCCAGATAGGCCATCCCAATTCCGATAACCCACACGAACACAGCGCCCGCCAAGCACGTCGTTGCGAGCAGTCCCGACACGACGCCAGCATTCTTTCCGCCAGTTCCGGACGTGATTCGACCCAGAATCACCGCAAACGAAAACAGTCCGGCGACGACCGCGATGAAAGCAGGCACACCGCGATTGAGGCGCAAGAGATTCAGCGCCAGTCTTGGGAGCAACCATGCGGCGCAGAAGAACACGCCCGACATGACCGTCGACCAGCCCCATGCCCGTGCCGCCCACCAAGACTCCGCGGCATCTCGCCGCATGATGAGCCGATACACGCGAATCCCAAGAACAACGAGCCCAATCGCGCCCACCAACATGACTGCATTCATGCCGGGCGGATCCCAGAGCGAGAGACTCAGACGCGATCCTGATTGACCTTGCATCGGTCGACCACCTGCATGTACGCCTAACTTGAATTCGACAGCTTCACTTGCATCAGCTACGGCTTCGGTGTCCGCATCGTCGCACCTACGATCCGAGGCTCCCTGTCCGCCTTCGGCCTCACGGCTCCACTCTCCACGCGCTCTCGTCACCCCCGGTGGCGCTCGCCCGCCGCGGATCGGCCGCAGTCGCCTACGCCCGCCGGTACCTGTGCTCCGTGAAACGCCGCCAACCCTTCTTCCTGTTCAGCGATTCCACGACCCAGCGGAATCCCTCCCCCTCCGCCTCCTCGTCCGGCCAATACGCCATCCGGGCGAGGCCGGCGTCCATCTGCGCCTCGAAGCCGATCGCGCTCGGGTGGAGGTCGGTGACGTCGGCGACGACGCCGCTCGAGTTCTTGCCGTCGGAGGTGAAGGACCAGAAGGTCACGGCGCCGTCCTTGCCGACGCCGATGAGCGCGCGCTCCTCGTAGACCTTGCCGGCGTACTTCGACATCGCCTCGCGCATCTTCGCGAGCCGTTCGGACTTCGGGTCGGCCTTCGAGCTCGCGACTTCGTCCGGGCATTCGAAGCCGCCCGCGCCGGCGCCCTTTGCCGGAGCCCCGAACGTCCACGTCGCCCGCAGCTCGACGTAGTTGGCGCCGAGCACCTCGGTGAACTCGCGCGTGCACAGCACCGGACCCATCGGAGTCTCGGCCTGCGCCTTCCAGCGGCCGAGCAGGGGCTGCAGGAAGCCGAGCTTGCCGCGCCCCTTCTTCCACGTCTTCGTCATGGCTCAGTGGCCGAAGTGCATCTCCAGTCCCTCGGACATCGAGAAGCCGTGGGAAGCGCCGGGGTCGATCTCGATCATCTGGAGGAAGGCCGAGACGCCGCAGAGGACGTCGTCGCGCGGAATGGTGATCGGCAGCGACCAGCCCCACGGGAACAGCGGCTCGACGAGGATCAGATTGGGGTTCGCGAGGAGCGTGCCGCCCTTGAACGGGATGGAGACCTGCGAGATGCCGGCGACGACGAAGCCGACGCTCCAGGTTCCGCGCGAGTTCGTGGCGTTGAGGGAGATGGATGCGGCGAATTCCGGATCGCCGCTCAGCGTGAGGCCCGGAACTCCGAAAGTGCCGGCGTGGCCGACGCCGTAGTTGTTCCAGTAGGCCTGCTCGGGCACGACGGTCCGATCGGTGACGAAAACGTCCGTGAATCCATTGGTGTCGCCGTGGACGAGCGTGTCCGCATCGCTCAGGAAGGCGACGAGCGTGCCGTCCGCCGAGATCACCGGCCGGTAGCTGTCGCGGTTCCCGAAGTTGCCTGCGCACGAGATCGTCATCATCTGCGTGGTGCCGGCGGCGCGATCGCGCACGAAGACGTCGATCGCACCGTTGACGTCGCCCGTGACGAGATTGTCCGCGTAGCTGAAGAAGGCGATCTGGTTCCCATCCGGGGTGATGGACGGCCCGAAGCAGGCGTTGTCGGCCTCGCTCTCGTCGTCCGCGAAGCTCACGCGCTCGGTGACGCCCGAGACGATGTCGTGGACGAAGACGTCCCATTCCTGGTTCGTGTCGCCGGGGGCGAGGTTCGTCGCCAGGCTGGCGAAGAAAACGAGGCGATCGTCGGCGGAGAACCCGAATCCGATGTCGTCGCTTGTGTGGTCCGCTTGAGCGCCGGACGAGTCGACGTTCACTCGAATCGTGGTTCCCGCGACGAGGTCGCGCACCAGGATGTCCTGGAAGCCGTTCGTGTCTCCCGGAACCAGGTTGTCCGCCTGGGTCCAGAACACCAGCAGCAGGCCATCGGCCGAGAGCACCGGCCGGGTGCAGAACTGGTTCGCCTGAGTCCCGTCCGAGGCGACGTTGGCGCGTGCGGTCGTCCCGGTCGCGAGGTCGTGGACGAAGATGTCGGGCCAGCCGTTGGTGTCACCGGCGACGAGATTCGTGGACCAGCTCTCGAACGCCACGAGCTGACCGTCGGCGGAAAGCGACAGGCCGCCGTAGGACTGGTCGTTGCCCGCGTTGCCTCCCGAGTCGACGCTGACGCGCGTGGTCGTTCCGGTGAGGGTGTCGTGGACGAACGCATCATTGTGGCCGCCCGTATCGCCGGGAACGAGATTGGTCGCGTCGCTGTAGAACGCGACGAAGCGGCCGTCGGAGGAGATGGCGGCTCCGTTGCTGAAGCCGTTCGCCTGGTTTCCGGCGGAGTCGACGCTCACCCGAGTCGTCTGGCCGGTGACGCGATCGTGCACGAAGACGTCACTCGCGAAGTTCGTGTCGCCGGCGACGAGGTTGCTCGCATAGCTGCTGAATGCCACGTAGCGCCCGTCCGACGACATCGCGACGTCGCCGCTGAGATCCGTGGCTTCGTCTCCATTGGAACTGACGTTGACCCGCGTGACGTCCTGTCCATTCGCGCTCGCCGCGACCGCGACGATCCAAGCGACCATGCCGAAACGAATTGCATTGCACATCACCACCCCCTTCCGACATTGCGCCGATGGTCTGACAGACCCTGCGACCCGAGATCGCGCAAGGAACGAGGGGCGGAGCGTATCCCTCGCCCGGAGAGGGCGCCATGTCGCACGGCGATGCCGACTACAATTCTCGCCCCCTTCATCGTCCGCTCCCCTCGGAGGGTCCCGTGCGCATCCGCAAGGCGGTCATCACCGCGGCCGGCCCCGACCAGCGCGAGCTGCCGCTGCAGACGCTGGTCGATCGCGCCGGGAAGACCGTCGCGGCGCTGCGGATCCAGCTCGAAGAGGCGGCGAGCGCGGGCATCGAGGAGATCGCGGTCGTCGTCCATCCCGACGATCGCGGACGTTACGCGGAGGCGGCGGCGGGCGCGCCGGGGCCGAGGCTCGCGCCGAGTCTCACCTTCGTCCCGCAGGCGCAGGCGCGCGGCTACGCGCATGCGCTCGCGTGCGCGCGCGAGTTCGTCGGGAGCGAGCCGTTCCTCCACTTCGTCGGCGACCACCTCTTCGTCAGCGACGGCGCGCCGCGCGCGAAGACGGACGGCGGCGCCGCGCGCGAGCTCGTCGCGCTCGCGGAAGCGGAGGGCTGCGCGATCTCCGCGGTGCAGTCGACGCGCGAGGGCCAGCTCGGCCTCTACGGCGCGATCGGCGGCACGCGGCTGCGCGGCGCCGAGAACCGCTGGACCATCGACGCCGTCCTCGAGAAGCCGACGCCGACCGAGGCGGAGCAGCGCCTGTTCGTCCCCGGAATGCGCGCCGGCCACTACCTCTGCTTCTTCGGGATGCACGTGCTGTCGGCGTCGATCTTCGCGCACCTCGACGCGGTGCTGGGTGCCACGTCGCCGGAGGCGGCGGCCCGCCATGTTGCGCGCCCCTCACTGACGGCCGCACTCGCGCGGCTGATCGGCACCGAGCGCTGGCTCGCCTGCGAGCTCCCGGCGCGCCGCATCAACCTCGGCGAGAAGTACGGCCTGCTCGCCGCACAGCTCTCGCTCTCGCTCACCGGGCCCGACCGCGACGAAGTCCTGACCCTGATCACCGACCTGCTCGCGCAGCGCGAGCGCGGCCGCTGAAATCGTCGCCTTGGCCGCCGTGTCCGCCTTGCCCACCCCACCATCCATGTCCCGCCTGGTCGCGATCATCACCGCGCGCGACGCCGCGACGCGCGACACCGGCCTCGAGACGGCGATCGCCGGCCTCTCGACGGGAGAGCTGCTGCGCGAGTGCACCGCGCTCGAGGAGTTTCGACACCGGACCGGCAACCTCTACGAGCGCGTGCGCGCGCTGCTCTTTCTCTACGCGGTCCACCGCTTCCGCTTCGCGAACCGCCTCGAGCGCGGCGCGCCGGCCCACGTGCCCGCCGCGGCGCAGCGCTTCCTGCTCGACCGCCGTTTCGAGGAGGCGATCGCGCTCCTGATCGACGAGCAGCGCCGCCGCGGCGTCGACGCGGCGCTCTCCTCGGCACTGGCCGCCGCCTGCAAGAGCCTCGCGTTCCAGACGCTCGCGGACCAGGTGCGCCGCAGCGTCCGCAGCGTGCGCGGCAACCAGTGGATGTTCCACTGCGGCCACCCGCTCGACCATCCGCTGAAGCTGCGGCCCGAGCTCACGCGCCGCACGGAGCGCGTCTTCCCGCTCCTGCGCGAGCGCACGCCCGTGCGAATGGACCTCTCGCACAGCGGCTGGAGCGACATCTTCTTCCTCGGGATGGACCACCCCGAGGGCGCGCAGGTGCTGAACGTCTCGATCGACCTCGCAGTGCGCGGCCGCGGTCGCGCGCCGGCGCCGCCGATCGAATGCCGGCTGCGCGTCCTCGACGAGCCGGTGCTGCGCCTCGTGAGCCGCGACCTCGGCGCGCGCGCCGAGATCGGCGAGCTCTCCGAGCTCTTCGACTTCGCACGCGACCACCTCGGACTGCTGAAGGCCGGCCTCCTCGCCGCCGGCATCGTCCCGCCCGGCATGGAGGGGAGCGGCGCGACGGTCGCCTCCGTCCTCGCGCGCCTCGTCGGTCCCGGCCTGGGCCTCGAGCTCGAGACGCGCGTCGCCGACATCCCGAAGGGGTCGCGCCTCGCCGTTTCGACGAGCCTGCTCGCGTCGATCATCGCGCTGTGCATGCGTGCGACCGGCCAGACCAAGAGCCTCGTCGGTCCGCTCGACGACGGCGAGCGGCGCACCTGCGCGGCGCGCGCGATCCTCGGCGAGTGGCTCGGCGGCTCGGGCGGCGGCTGGCAGGACTCGGGCGGCCTCTGGCCCGGGATCAAGCTGATCGAGGGCGTCGAGGCGCGCGACGGCGATCCCGAGTTCGGGACCAGCAAAGGCCGCCTGCTGCCGAAGCACACGCTGCTCGACGGCGCCGCGGCGCCGGCCGCGACGCGCGCGGCGCTCGCCGATTCGCTCGTCCTCGTCCACGGCGGCATGGCGCAGAACGTCGGCCCGATCCTGGAGATGGTGACCGAGAAGTACCTGCTGCGCAGCGAATCGGAGTGGAAGGCGCGTCACGAGACGCTCGCGATCCTCGCCGAGCTGCGCGCCGCGCTCGCGAGCGGCGACGTCGCGGCGCTCGCGCGCGCGACCACGCGCAACTTCTTCGGCCCGATCCAGACGATCATCCCGTGGGCGAGCAACGCCTTCACCGAGACGGTGATCGAGCGCGTGCGCGCGCAGTTCGGGGCGGAGTGGCTCGGCTTCTGGATGCTCGGCGGCATGTCGGGCGGCGGGATGGGCTTCGTGTTCGCGCCGCCGGTCGAGAAGGACCGCGCCGCGCGAGAGAGAACGATCGAGCGGCGGAAGGACGGCCTCGGCGCGCTGCTCGCCGCAACCAAGCGCGAGCTCGAGGCGGCGCTCCCCTTCGCCATGGATCCGGTCGTCTACGACTTCGCGATCAACGACCGCGGGACGGTCGCGGAGCTCGACGGAGGCGAGGACGACAAGCACGCCGACACCGCGGCTCCGCCTCCCCGCGACGCGCGGCCCGCGCCGGCGCCGGCCGCCGCCGCGAAGACCGACAGCTCGCTCGGCACGCTCCTCGCCGAATGCGGTTTCGACCGCGAGCTGCACGAGCAGGTGCGGCGCGACCTGCTCGCCGGCCGCATCGGGCTGGCGCAGAACCGCCTGCCGGCGGCGACGCGCATCGAGGACGCGCGCGCCGACGACGTGCTCGACGCGCGTGGCGAGCAGCGCGACGCGGCGCTGGTGGAACGCGGCCGGCGCGCGCTCGCCTGCGGCGAGGTCGCCGTCGTCACGCTCGCGGCCGGCGCGGCGAGCCGCTGGACCGGCGGCGCCGGCGTCGTGAAGGGGCTCTTCCCGTTCTGGAAGCGCGAGGGACGCTTCCGGAGCTTCCTCGACGTCCACTTCGCGAAGAGCCGTCGCGTCGGGCGCGCGGCCGGCGTGCCGCTGGTCCACCTCGTCACGACCGGCCACTTCACGCACGACGCGCTCGCGCGGCGCGTCGATGCCCACGCGGACGCGGACGCGGCCGCGAACTCCAACATCGACGCCAGCGTCGACGTCCTGCTCTCGCCCGGCCGCATGGTCGGGCTGCGCCTCGTCCCGACCGAGCGCGACTTGCGATTCGCCTTCGAGACGACGCCGCACCAGCGGCTCGACGTCCAGCAGCAGAAGATGCGGGAGAGCGTGCACGCCGCCTGGATCGCGTGGGCGAAGGGCGCCGGCGAGGGCACCGACTACACCGACAACGTCCCGACCCAGTGCATCCACCCGGTCGGCCACGGGTACGAGATCCCGAACCTGCTGCGCAACGGCGTGCTGCGCGAGGTGCTGGCACGGCGGCCGCGACTGAAAACGCTCCTGCTGCACAACGTCGACACGGTCGGCGCCGACGTCGACGCGGAGCTGCTCGGCCTGCACCTGCGGGAGGTCGAGCGCGGCGCGGCGCTCACCTTCGAGGTGATCACGCGCCAGATCGACGACCGCGGCGGCGGGCTCGCGCGCGTCGACGGCCGGCCGCGCCTGGTCGAGAGCCTGGCACTCCCGCGTGATGACGACGAGTTCGGCCTCTCGTACTACAACACGCAGACGACCTGGATCGACCTCGACTTGCTGCTCGCGGCATTCGGGCTCGCGCGCGGCGATTTCGCGGCTCCGGCCGCGCGCTCGCCTGCCGAAGCGCGGGCGGCCGACGTGAAGATCGCCGCCGCGATCCGCCGCGCGACCGGACAGCTCCCGACCTACATCACGCTGAAGGAAGTGAAGAAGCGCTGGGGCCACGGGCAGGAGGACGTCTTCCCCGTGCTGCAGTTCGAGAAGCTCTGGAGCGACGTGACCGCGCTGCCCGGCGTCGCCTGCCGCTTCGTCGTCGTCCCGCGCCAGCGCGGCCAACAATTGAAGGATCCGGCGCAGCTCGACGGCTGGGTGCGCGACGGCTCGGCCGACTTCGTCGCGTCGCTCTGCGAGTTCCGGCGCGCCGCGGGTCCCGCCGGGTCCGCTGGGTCCGCTGGGTCACTGTAGACTGCGAGGATGGCGCAGCACCCCGCGCGCAATGCGTTGACATTCGCGGCGCTCGCGACGTTCGCGGCCTTCGCGACCTCCTGCACCCGCCCCGACTCCGGCCGCCACCAGGGCTACGTCGAGGGCGAGTTCGTCTACGTCGCCTCGCCGCTCGCGGGCGAGCTCGAGAGGCTCGCCGTGCAGCGCGGCGGTCACGTGAATCCGGGCGACCTCCTCTTCGAGCTCGAATGCGGCTCCGAGAAGGCCGAGCGCGACGGCGCCGAGCGCCGGCTCGCGCAGGCGCGCGCGAGCCGCGACGACGCGAAGAAGGGGCAGCGGCCGAGCGAGATCGCGTCGCTCGAGGCGCAGATCGGCCAGGCGAAGGCGGCGCTCGCCCTCTCCGAGCAGGAGCTCGCCCGTCAGGAGGAACTGATCCCGAGCGGCGCGACGTCGAAGACCGACCTCGACCGCGCCCGCGCCGCGCGCGACCGCGACCGCGACCGCGTGGCCGAGCTCACGGCCGACTTGAAGACGGCGCAGCTCGGCGCGCGCGAGGACCAGATCGCGGCGGCCGACGCCGAAGTGAAGGCACGGGAAGCCGCGCTCGCGAAGGCCGAATGGGACCTCGCGCAGAAGCGGCAGTCCGCGACGCAGGCGGGCCTCGTCTACGACACGCTCTACCGCGACGGCGAGTGGGTCGCGGCCGGACGTCCGGTGGTCGCTCTCTTGCCGCCGGCCAACCTCAAGGTGCGCGTCTTCGTGCCGCAGGCGGTCGTCGCGACGCTTCATCCGGGCGACCGCGCGCGCGTCCTCGTCGACGGCGGCGCCGGCCCGTTCGAGGGGCACGTGAGCTTCATCTCGCCGCAAGTCGAATTCACGCCGCCGGTGATCTTCAGCCAGGAGAGCCGCGAGAAGCTCGTCTTCATGGTCGAGCTGCGCTTCGACGACGCGACTTCGACGAAGCTCAATCCGGGGCAGCCGGTCGACGTCGAATTCGGGCACTGATCGATGGACGGCGAGTTCGCGATCGACGTCGCCGGCATGACGAAGAAGTTCGGCGACCGCGTGGTCGTGAACGCGATCGACCTGCGCGTCCGCCGCGGCGAGATCTGCGGCTTCCTCGGCCCCAACGGCAGCGGCAAGACGACCTTCATCCGCATGCTCTGCGGGCTGCTGAATGCCGACGGCGGGAGCGGCACTTGCCTCGGCATGGACGTCCTGAAGGACAGCGAGCGCATCAAGCGGCGCGTCGGGTACATGACGCAGCGCTTCAGCTTCTGGGAGGACCTGAGCATCCGCGAGAACCTCGACTTCGTCGCGCGCATGTACTCGGTGCCGGGCCGGCGCGCGCGCGTCGACGCGAGCCTCGAGCGGCTCGGCCTCGCAGGAAGGCAGAAGCAGCTCGCCGGCCAGCTCTCCGGCGGCTGGAAGCAGCGCCTCGCGCTCGCCGCCTGCCTCATCCACGACCCCGAGCTGCTGCTGCTCGACGAGCCGACGGCCGGCGTCGACCCCAAGGCGCGCCGCGAGTTCTGGGAGCAGATCCACCAGCTCGCCGCCGAGGGGCTGACCTTCCTGATCACGACCCACTACATGGACGAGGCGGAGCGCTGCCACCGGCTGGCGTACATCGCGTACGGCCAGCTGCTCACGAGCGGGACGGTGCAGGAGGTGGTCGACGGCGCCGCGCTCACGACGTTTGAGGTGCGCGGGCCCGACCTGCCGCGGCTCGCCGGCGAGCTGCGCGGGCGCGACGGCGTGCAGCAGGCCGTCGCATTCGGCAACGCACTTCATGTCAGCGGCGACGACGCGGCGGCGCTCGAGCGCGCGATCGCCCCGTGGCGCTCGAAACCCCATGACTGGAAGCAGGTCCGCTGCGGCCTCGAGGACGTCTTCATCCACCTCATGGACCGGGCCAAGGACAACTTCCCGCAATGAGGCCCCGATGAGCGCGCGCAACGCCTTCTCGATCGGCCGGTTCGGCGCGATGGTCGTGAAGGAGTTCATCCAGATGCGTCGCGACCGCGTGACGTTCGGGATGATGGTCGGCATCCCGCTGCTGCAGCTGGTGCTGTTCGGCTACGCGATCAACTCCGACCCCAAGCACCTGCCGGCGGCGGTGCTGCTCTCCGACCGCGGGCCGCAGGGGCGCACGCTGCTCGCCGCGATCCGCAACAGCGACTACTTCGACTTCGTGCGCGAGGTCCGGAGCGAGGAGGAGGCGAAGCAGGCGCTGGCGCGCGGCGAGGTCCAGTTCGTGGTCGACATCCCGACGGACTTCTCGCGCGATCTCCTGCGCGGCGACCGGCCGGCGGTGCTGCTCGAGGCCGACGCGAGCGACCCGGCGGCGACCAGCAACGCGACCAACGCGGTGCGCTCGCTCCTCGACACGGCGTTCCACGACGACTTCAAGGGGGCGCTCGCGTGGCTGGCCGAGGTGCCCGACGCCGTCGAGCTGCGCGTGCACGCGCTCTACAACCCCGAGGCGAACACGCAGTGGAACATCGTGCCCGGGCTGATGGGCGTCGTGCTCACCATGACGCTCGTGATGATCACGGGGCTCGCGATCACGCGCGAGCGCGAGCGCGGCACGATGGAGAACCTGCTCTCGATGCCGACGCGCCCGCTCGAGGTGCTGTGCGGGAAGATCGTCCCCTACATCCTGGTCGGATACCTCCAGGTCGGGCTGATCCTGGTCGCGGCGCGCTTCCTGTTCCACGTGCCGATGCTGGGCGACATCGGGCTGCTGCTCGCGGCGGCGTTCCTCTTCATCGTCGCCAACCTCGCGATGGGGATCACCTTCTCGACGCTCGCGAAGAACCAGCTGCAGGCGGTGCAGATGTCGTTCTTCTTCTTCCTGCCGTCGCTGCTGCTCTCCGGCTTCATGTTCCCGTTCCGCGGGATGCCGGTCTGGGCGCAGCGGATCGGCGAGGTCCTCCCGCTGACCCACTTCCTGCGCATCGTGCGCGGCATCCTGCTCAAGGGGAACGGCGCGCCGCAGATCGGGCAGGAGCTCTGGCCGATCGCCCTCTTCGCCGCGGTCGCGATCGTGCTCGGGGTCGGGCGCTACCAGAAGACGCTCGACTGACGCCGCGCGCGGGCGTCACCTCAAAAGAGCAGCTTGGCGCCGAGCGTGATGTACGTGCCGTAGGCGATGGTGTCGCCGAAGTTGCCCCAGATGAAGCCGCCGCCGCCGACCGCGAGGCAGAAATTGCGCCCGAGCATGAACTCGAGGTCGCCGTGGAGCAGCGCCGAGCCGGTCACTTGGCGGTCGAACTGGTCGCTGTCGAAGGCGAGCTCCGCCCCGCCTACGCCGGCGTCGACCTCGATCCAGACCAGGCCGTTCATCTCCGCGACCGGCGCGCGGTAGAGGAAGTCGAGCAGCAGCTGCTGCGTGCTCGCGCCGCGGCCCGAGACCGCCTCGTCGTGCCACGTCCCCATGTAGAGGACGCCGATGTTCTGCTGATTGCTGCCGAAGCCGGCGCGCAGCGCGATCCCGCTCCCGGTGTCGAGGTCGCCGCGCGTGCCGGACACGCCGTCCGAGTCGACGTCGGCGGTCACCCACATCGCGGGGATCCATTCGGCGTCGAGCGTGATGTGGCCCCAGTTGAACCGCTCGCTCGGACCGCGCTCGTAGGACATGCGCGTGTCCATCGGCGGCGGGATCGAGTCGCGGTCCTGCTCCACGGGGTCGGGATCGAGGGAGAAACCGGCGAACGGAGCGGTGAACGGTTCGGCGAAGGGCTCGGCGAACGGCTCGGCGGCCGGTTCGGCGGCCGGGGACGCGCATTCGGGCGCGGACGGCGGTCGCGGCGGCGCCGCGCTGCAGCCCGCGAGCAGCGCCGCGAGCGCGACCGCTCCGACCCGGCGCCCCGCCGCGGGAACCTCGACTCGGTCGCCGTCGCTCGCTCGTCGCATGCGCGCGTCTCCTGGTTCCCGTCGATCCGGCCGGTCGCGAGACGCGGTACCGTACCGCCCGACACCGCGCCTTCAATCCGGCGCAGGCTCCCAATTCGAGACGCTTCGTTTTCGGGAGAACGCGCGGCATGGAAGTGGACGCCTTCATGTTCGACGTTCCGGAGTGGTTGGTCGCGCTCGGGCTGCTCGCGGCGATGCTCGGCGCCCTCGCGTTCGGCCGGCGCTACGGCGACCACGACCGCGCGCGCTTCGGCGAGAAGAACGACGAGGGGTGGAGCCTCTCGGGAGCGGCGCTCGGGCTCCTCGCGCTGCTGCTCGCGTTCACCTACTCCGTCGTGTCGGCCCATTTCGACAACCGCAAGCAGCTGGTCGTCAAGGAGTCGAACGCGATCGGGACGGCGTGGCTGCGCACCGACTTTGCGCCCGAGACGTCCCGCCGCGAGCTGCGCGAGCTCATGCGCGACTACGTCGACCTGCGCTGCAGCTTCTCGTACGCCGGCCGCGACCCGAAGACGCACGCGGCGCTGCTGGAGAAGAGCGACCGGCTCCAGGAGTCGATCTGGAGCGCGACGGTCCGCTCGGTCGCGGGGCGGCCGGCCACGCTGACCGACTCCCTCCTGATCGACGCGGTGAACGCCGTGATCGACGTGCATGCGGAGCGGCTGCGCGCCCATCGCGACCACGTGCCCTCGATCGTGATCGGGCTGCTGATCTCCGTCGCGCTCGCCTCGGTCGGGCTGGTCGGCTACGCGGCGGGCCGCAAGGGCGAGCAGCGCCACTGGCTGCGCTCGCTCATCCCGCTGCTGCTGGTCGCGGTGATCGTGCTGATCATCGACCTCGACCGGCCGCGCGAGGGCTTCATCCTGGTGAGCCAGCAGCCGCTGCTCGACCTGCAGGCAGCGATCCACGCGTCGCCCGCCCCGTCACTCCCCGCGGGCTCCGCCGGGAAATGAGCGCGGCGGCGGCGTTCCGCGCGCGCGAAGCAGCGCCGCCGCCTCCGCCTGCCGGTTGTGGGTCGCCCAGTCGGCGGGCGTCCCGCCGTGGGTCGGTTCGCGGACGGAGGGATCGGCGCCGAGATCGAGAAGGAGCTGCACCAACTCGACGTCGCCCATCCACGCGGCCTGGTGCAGCGCGGTGATGCGGCCGAGCGCGCTCAGGTCGAAGCCGAGCTCGGCCATGAGGCGCAGCCCCTCGGTCCGGCGCGCCTCGACCGCGGCGAGCACGAGCTCCATCCGCCGGTGCGCGCCGAGCGCGGCGAGCAGCCCCGCGTCCTTCGCGAGCAGCGCGCGCGCCGCCGCGCGATCGCCGGCGGCGCACGCGGCGGCGAGCTCCTCCGCGGGTCCGAGCTCGACCGCGCGCGCGCCGTGCTCCCGCAGGAAGAGCGCGACCTCGCGGTTCCCCGCGCGCAGCGCAGACTCGTAGGGCGTCCGGCCGTCGCGGCGGCCCGGCGCGTTCACGTCGACGCCGTGCGCGACGAGCCGCTTCACGCGCGCGAAGTAGTTCTTCGCGGCGGCGGCCCACAGCTCCTCGACGAGCAGCTCCGCCGGCGTGCCCATGCTCGTGCCGCAGCGCCGGTACCACGTCCCGCCGGCGCCGCGGCCGAGGCCGTGCGCGAGGAGGAGCTCGAGGTGGTCGTCGGCGGGAAAGAAGTGGCGGTTGTAGAGGGTCTGCCCGTCGTTGGGGTCGGCGCCCGCGTCGAGCAGGAGCTTCGCGAGCGCCGCCGCGTCGCGGTGCGGCGGCTCGTTGTTGCCGTCCTCGCCTCCGCCGAACGCGCCCGTCAGCGCGGTGAAGGGCGGGACGTTTCCTTTCCACAGGAACCCGGCGTCGGGATCGGCGCCGCGCGCGAGGAGCAGGCGCGCGACCTCGAGCGTCGCGCGGCTCTCGTCGGCGCCGTCGAAGCGCGAATCGAAGCGCAAGTCAAAGCGCGAGTAGCACGAATAGAGCAGCGGCTCCCAATTCAGCGCGCCGCCCTTGCGATTCACGGCGGCCGGATCGCGGTCGAGCGCCGCCGCGACGGCCGCGACGTCGCCGACCGCCGCCGCGGCGTGGAGGTCGCCGCGCGCGAGATCGGGGCGGGCCGCGTCGAGCGCGCGCGCCCGCGCGGCCCGCTCCGGATTCCAGCCGCCGTAGTCCATGCAGGCGAGGCGCACCAGATCGTCCGCGCTCGCGTCGCCGATCGCGGCGGCGTCGGGCGGCGCGAAGTACCAGGGCGCGAGCGACGACGGAGTCTTCATGTCGGCGGGTGGCGGCGCAGGTTGTCGGAGAGGATGTGGATGCTGACGAGCAGCACCCAGGTCGGGAAGAACAGGAAGCCCCAGTCGACGATGTGCGTGCCGAACAGCAGCGGCAGCGAGAGCGCGTAGCCGACGATGGCGATCCAGCGCGGCGTGACGCCGGTCTTCCACGCCATCGTCGACGTCACCACCATGAAGACGGCCGCCATCTTGATCGCGTAGATGTTGACGATGTTCGAGGTGAGCGCGCGCGCCAGCGCGAACGGGGAGGTGTCGATCGCCCCGGCCGGCTCCGTGGTCCGCACCAGCATGATCGAGCCCATCACCGCGGCGCCGGCGAAGAGCATCGCCAGGAAGAGCAGCCCGCTGCCGAGGAAGACGGTCGCGAAGAGGCGGTCCTCGCGGTGGCTCAGGCGGTCGCGCAGCACGCCGATGAACCAGAGGAACGCGATCCCGGCGAACGGGATCAGCTGGAGCGCGACGTCGACGCGGCGCGGGTCGACCTCGGCCAGCGGCTTCGAGCCCGCGAGGCTCCCCATCGTGGCGAGGCGCAGCAGGAAGAGGGAGGTCCCGAGCAGCAGCGAGAAGAGGATGCCTGCGACCGCCGCGGCACGCGGCGTCCGCAGCCTCTTCCCGGTGAGCTCCTGTTCCTCGACCATGTCGCGCCTGCTCTTCGACTCCGTCGCGACCGCGCGCCGATGGTAGCCGCGCCTGTTCGACCGCCGCGCGCGCCGCGATCTGGAAGCCTCGCTTCCGCTCCGTGCATGCCAGCCGCGTTCCTTCCTCATATGGGTCGGGGCGGCGCGGCGGCGCCCTGGCGCCGCCGTCAGTACCCCTCGCCCTCGGACGCGACCGGCTCGCGCGGCCGGTGCAGGCGGAACTGCACGACGAACCAGGCGACCGCGAAGGGGAGCCCGACCGCGAACCAGCCGAGCGCGACGGCGAGTCCGTGGCGCGGCGAGCTCGCGTTCGCCGCGTCGAGCGAGTGCGCGCCCACGCCGACCCCGCGCAGCAGCATCGGGTAGAGCGACGCAGCCGTCGCGGCGAGCAGCCCGCCGAGGAACGCGCACGACCCGACGAAGGCGAGGCGCTCGCGGCCGCGCCCCCCCGCGACGACGGAGAGGACGAACGCGGCGAGCGCCGCCGCCGCGGCGAGCCACGCGAGCGGCCGGTCGCGCAGATGGTGGAAGAGCGTCGGGTTCACGTGGGCCGTCGCGGCGGTCGCCGCGACCCAGAGCACGGCGGTCGCGAGGCGGAGCGCGGCGGCGACGCGGCGCGCCCGCTCGTGCACCGGCTCGGCGGCGCGCCACGCGAGGAAGGCGGCGCCGTGCGCCGCGAGCGCGACCAGCGCGAAGACGCCCGTCAGCACCGAGTACCAGTCGAGGACGCCGACCGGCGGGCTCGCCGAGAAGTCGGTGAAGAGCGGCAGCTCGAACCAGCCGTGCTCGTCGAGCGGGACGCCGCGCAGCACGTTGCCGAGCGCCGCGCCGAGCAGCACCGGCAGCAGCGTGCTCGCGCCGCAGAAGATCGCGTCCCACGCGGAGCGCCAGAGCGGGTCGCCGACGTGGCTGCGGAACTCGATCGCGATGCCGCGCAGGATCAGCGACCAGAGCACGAGGAAGATCGCGAGCGCGAAGCCCGAGAGGCCGGAGGCGAGCGCGGTCGGGAAGGCGACGAAGAGGGCGCCGCCGGCGGCGAGCAGGCAGACCTCGTTGCCGTCCCAGAACGGGCCGATCGCGCCGAGCACCGCCCGGCGCTCGCGGTCGACATGGGCGATCCACAGGTGCAGAGCGCCCGCGCCGAGGTCGAAGCCGTCGAGCACGACGTAAGCGGCGAGCAGCAGCGCGACGATGGCGTACCAGAGCTCGATCACCGCCGCTCCTCCGGCCCGTGCGCGATCTCGCGGCCGACCAGGAAGAGGAAGAAGAGGCCGAGCAGCAGGTAGAGGCCGCAGAAGCCGATCAGCGTGAAGACCACCGTGCCGGTGTGGACCGACGGGCTCGCGGCGTCCTTCGTGCGCAGCAGACCGTAGACGACCCACGGCTGGCGGCCGAGCTCGGCCGTCATCCAGCCCGCCGTCGTCGCGATGTAGGGGAGCGGGAACGACAGCAGCAGCGCCCAGAGGAGCGCGCGCCGCTTCGGCAGCGTCCTGCGCCACGAACAGAAGCAGCCGGCGGCCATCAGCACGACCATCACCGTCCCGAGCCCGGCCATGACGTGGAACGCGTAGTAGAGCAGCTCGATGTTGTCGGGCCAGTCGTTGGTCGGGAACGCGTCGAGGCCGGGGACGTCGGCGTGGAAGGTGCCGTAGGCGAGGAAGCTCAGGATCGCCGGCACCTCGACGGGATTGTCGAGGCAGCGCCCGGCGACGTTGGGCTGGCCGATCAGCACGATCCCGGCCCGCGTCCCGCTCTCGAAGCGGCCCTCCATCGCGGCGAGCGCGATCGGCTGGTGGCGCGCGACCATCTTCGCCTGCAGGTCGCCGGTCGGGACGATCACGAGCAGCGACGCGGCGAGCCCGGCGGTCGTGCCGCAGCGCAGGAAGATCCGCGCCGCGCCGTCGTGGCGGCGCTGCAGCGCGTACCAGGCGCCCACCGCGGCGACGACAAACGACGCGAGCACGACCGCCGCCATCATGTTGTGCGCGTACTGCAGGAGGGCCCACGGGTTCAGCACGAAGGCCGCGAAATCGACCAGCTCGAGACGGCCGTCGGCCCCCACCGCGTGGCCGACCGGGTGCTGCATGAAGGCGTTGGTCGCGATGATGAAGTACCCGGAGAGCCAGCTGCCGACGAAGAGCGCGACGGCGGCGGCGAGGTGGCCGCGCCGGGAGAGGCGCTTCTCCCCGAAGAGCAGCACGCCGAGGAAGCTCGACTCGAGGAAGAAGGCGAACAGCCCCTCCATGCCGAGCGTGTGGCCGACGACAGGCCCGGCGAAGCGCGCGAAGCCGGCCCAGTTGGTCCCGAACTGGAACTCCATCGGGATGCCGGTCACGACGCCGACCGCGAAGTTGATCCCGAAGATCCGGACCCAGAAGCGCGCGGCCGCGTCGAGGCCGGCGTCGCCGCCGCGTCGCAGCGACGCCCACTTGAGCGCGACGATCAGCGGCGCGAGCCCCATCGTCAGCGGCGGGAAAAGGTAGTGGAAGACGATCGTGAAGGCGAACTGCAGCCGGTGCCAGAAGACGGCGTCGTGCAGCGCGTCCATGGGTCAGCCGGACGCTGCCGCCGGGCCCTTCGCCTCGACGCGCTCGACCGCGTCGGCGACGGTGCTGAAGCGGTCGATCTTGCCGACCCTCGCCTCGAGCCCCTCGGCGCGCAGCAGCTCGCGCACGCTCGAGCGCGCCTCGACGAGGTGCAGCGTGACCTTCCGCTTGGCGAGCTCGTCGTGCAGGCGCTCGAACATCTTCGCGCCGGCGAGGTCGACCGTCGGCGAGGCGGAGAGGTCGAAGATCACGCGCTCGAGGCCGTCGCCTGCGGAGCGGACGCGCGCGAGGACCGTCTCCGCGACGTGCGCGGCGTTGAAGTAGAGGAGCGACGACTCGACGCGCACGAGGAGCGTGCCGGCCACCGGCTCGTTGTCGGTGTGGCGCAGGAGGTCCGAGAAGCGGCGAGTACCCGGGATCCTGCCGAGGATCGCGACGTGCGGCCGCGCCGCGCGATGGAGCAGGAAGAGGATCGACGCGATCGCCGCGAGCAGGATCCCCTTCAGGATCCCGAGCAGGAGCACGGCGACCAGCGCGATCATCGCGATGCGGAACTCCATGCGGCTCACCCGGCGCAGCCGCACGATCTCCTTCACCTTGATCAGCCCGGAGACCGCGACCAGGACGATCGCCGCGAGGACCGCCTTGGGGAGGTCGGCGACGAGACCGGTCAGGAAGAGGAGGCAGAGCGAGATCGTCCCCGACGCGACGAGGATCGAGAACGGCGTCTTCGCCCCCGACTTCTCGTTGACGGCCGACTGCGAGAGGCCGCCGGCCACCGCGTAGCCGCCGAAGAGGCCGGTGGCGAAGTTCGCCGCGGCGAGCCCGAGCAGCTCCTGGCGCGCGTCGAGCGGGTAGCCGTGCTTCTCCGCGAAGGTGCGCGCCGCCGAGACCCCTTCGATGTAGGCGAGCAGCAGCACGCCGAGCGCGAGCGGGACCAGGCCGTCGACGTCCCGGATGCGCAGCCCCGGCCATTGGAAGGCGGGCAGGCCGCCGGGGATCGTCCCGACCGTGACGACGCCGTGCTCGCGGAGCGACGTCGTGGAGACCGCGACGATCGAGAGGACCACGATGATCAGCGCGATCGGGCGGCCCGGCAGCAGCTTCTCTCCGAGCACGATCAGCGCGAGCGCCGAGAGCCCGACCAGCGCGATGGCGGGCGTCGCGTCGCCGAGCTGCGTGCAGACGTTCCAGACGCGCGCGAAGAAGTGGTCGCCGCCCCCCTTCACGCCGATCAGCGCCGCGAGCTGCGTCGAGGCGATGCTGAGCCCGGCACCCGCCTTGAAGCCGAGCAGGATCGTCTCGCTGATGAAGCTGGTCAGCGCGCTGAGGCGCAGCAGCCAGGCGATCAGGCTCAGCCCGCCGACGACCAGCGCGGCGAGCGCGGCGATCTGAGCGTAGCGGACCGCGTTGCCGTCGGCCATCGAGGCGACCGTGGTCGCGACCATGAGCGAGATCGCCGACGTCGGGCCGACCGCGAGGTGGCGCGAGCTGCCGAACAGCGCGTAGGCGATGCCGCCGAGCAGGTAGCCGTAGAGGCCGACCTGCGGCGGCAGCCCCGCGAGCCCGGCGTAGGCGAGCGAGACCGGGACGGCGTAGGCGGCCAGCGTGACGCCGGCGACGAGGTCGCCCGTC
>DAINBU010000102.1:12223-18639 GCA_036732755.1 Planctomycetota bacterium | reverse complement strand
GGTGAACGGCCACGCGGTGGCGGGCGGCTGCCTGCTCGCGCTGTGCGCCGACTGGCGCATGCTGGCGCGCGGCGAGGCGCGCATGGGACTGACCGAGATCGCGCTCGGCCTGCCGCTGCCGCAGGCGGGGCTCGAGATCACGCGCCAGCACTTCGCGAACGGCGCCGCCTACGCCGAGGTGGTCTACGGCGGGCAGACGCACGGCTCGGACGACGCGGTGCGGCTCGGCCTGGCCGAGGAGGCGGCCGACCCGGCGCGCGTCGTCGAGCGCGCGCTCGAACGCGCCCGCTCCTTCGCGCGCCACCCCTCCGTCGCCTTCCACCACATGAAGGCGGCCCTGCGCGACCCCGTCCTCCTGCGCATCCGCGCCGACCACGACCAGCACGAGGAGGAGTGGGTCGACCTCTGGTTCTCGCCGCAGGCGCAGGCTCGCATCGGGGAGGTGCGCGCGAAGCTGCTGGCGAAGAAGCCGGAGTAGCGAACCCGTCAGTGGTCCGTTCGTGCGCCGTCGCTCACGGTTTCTTGTTGCGACGGAAGGTCGATCCTTCGGATATGAGGTGCGCCCTCGCCTCGCCCCGGACGTCCGATCCCGGATCCTGAAGGGTGCCGCTTGGAGCACGCAAAGTCCGTCCTCTACGTCCTGCTCGCGGTCTTCGGGGTGGTCTTCGTCGCGGCGTGGGTGAGGGCGAGCCGCGTCGCGCGCGCCGAGGCGCGCCTGAAGTCCGTCGTGCCGACGCCCTACCAGCTCCTGGTCGGCGTCATCACCGACTTCCTCGACACGCTCGGCATCGGGTCGTTCGCGACGACGACGGCGCTCTATCGCACACGCCGGACCATCGACGACCGGCTGCTGCCCGGCACGCTGAACGTCGGCCACACGATCCCGACGATCGTGCAGGCGTACATCATGTTCAAGGCGGTCGAGGTCGATCCGGCCACGCTCGTGTCGATGATCGCAGCGGCGCTGCTCGGGGCGTGGTTCGGCGCCGGCTTCGTCGCGCAGTGGTCGCGTCGCCGCGTGCAAGCGGTCATGGGCGCGGCGCTGCTGCTGATCGGAGGAGTCATCATCTTCCGGCTGAGCGTGGAAACCGTCAGCGGAGTCGCGACCGGGCTCTCCGGTGGCCGCCTCGCGATCGGGGTTGCGGGCAACTTCGTGCTCGGCGTGCTGATGACGATGGGCGTCGGTCTCTACGCCCCCTGCTTCGTGCTGGTCTGGCTGCTCGGCATGAACCTGACCACGGCGTTCCCGATCATGATGGGCTCGTGCGCGTTCCTCATGCCGGTCGCGAGCCTCCGCTTCCTCCGCGAGAAGTGCGTCGACCTGCGCGCGACGGTCGGTCTCACGCTCGGCGGCATCCCGGCAGTCCTCGTCGCCGGACTGATCGTCAAGGAGCTGGACGTCGAGAACGTCAAGAAGCTCGTCGTCGTGGTCGTGCTCTACACTGCGATCTCGCTCATCCTCGCGGCGCGCCGCGCGTCCGCCGCCTCCGATCCCGTCCCTACCACCTGACCTCGATCCCGGTCCGACCTCGAACCCAGGAGGAAGAACCCGAGCCATGGCGAATCTCTGGATCCGCAAGCCGCTCGACCGGCTGATGAACGAGGCGGACGACTCCGAGAAATCGCTCAAGCGGACGCTCGGACCGATGAACCTGATCGCGCTCGGGATCGGGGCGATCATCGGCGCAGGCCTCTTCGTCCGCACCGCGGCGGCGATCGCCGAGCACGCGGGACCCTCGGTCACGATCGGCTTCATCGTCGCCGGCGTCGGCTGCGCGTTCGCCGGCCTCTGCTACGCCGAGTTCGCCTCGATGATCCCGATCGCCGGCAGCGCCTACACCTACTCCTACGCGACGATGGGGGAGTTCGTCGCCTGGATCATCGGCTGGGACCTCGTCCTCGAATACGCGGTCGGCGCCGCCACCGTCGCGATCGCGTGGAGCCAGTACCTGAACAAGCTGCTCGAATACCTGGGCGTGCAGATCCCGTACGAGTGGTGCCATTCGCCCTTCGAGAAGGTCCACGACGCGGTGACGTACCAGGTCCTCCAGTCGGGGATCATGAACGTGCCGGCCGTCGTGATCCTGCTGCTGCTGACGCTGGTCCTGATCCGCGGCACGAAGGAGTCGGCGCTGCTGAACGGGATCATCGTCGTGACGAAGGTCGCGATCGTCGTGATGGTGATCGCGCTGGGCTGGGGCTTCATGAACCCCGCCAACCACGCGAACTACATCCCCGAGCGATCGACCTTCACCAGCGCCGCCGGCCTGCCGCACGCGTACGGCGGGATCATGGGGATCCTCGGCGCCGCCGGCGTCGTCTTCTTCGCCTTCATCGGCTTCGACGCCGTCTCGACCGCCGCGCAGGAGGCGAAGAACCCGAAGAAGGACATGCCGACCGGCATCCTCGGCTCGCTGGTCGTCTGCACCGTCCTCTACATCCTCTTCTCGCACGTGCTGAGCGGTCTCGCGCCGGTCGAGGACTTCCGCACGCAGGGCAAGGAGGCGTCGGTCGCCTACGCGATCACGCACTACATGCCGGGCTACGAATGGCTCGCGAAGCTGGTGACGGTCGCGATCCTGGCCGGCTTCTCCTCGGTGATCCTGGTCATGCTGCTCGGCCAGTCGCGCGTCTTCTATTCGATGAGCCGCGACGGCCTCGTCCCCGGCGTCTTCAGCGAAGTGCACCCGAAGTACCGGACGCCCTACAAGTCGAACTGGATCTTCTTCGTCGTGACCGGCCTGTTCGGCGCGTTCATCCCGGAGAGCATCGTCGGCGACATGACCAGCATCGGGACGCTCTTCGCGTTCATCCTGGTCTGCGCGGGCGTCTGGATCCTGCGCGTGCGCGACCCCGATCGCGAGCGCGGCTTCAAGACCCCGATGGTCCCGCTCGTGCCCATCCTCGGCATCGTCGTGTGCGGCGCGATGATCTACGGGCTCGGGCCGGAGACGTGGTACCGGCTGATCGGCTGGCTCGTGCTCGGCCTCTTCATCTACTTCCTCTACGGCCGGAACCACTCCCGCCTCCAGCAGGAGCGGAGCGGCGCCGCGCCGCCGTCGGGCGGCTGAGCACCGCCGCGGCACGCGCGGCTACGATTCGCGACCCGTGGAGCCGGCGACGGACGCAGCAGGGGCCGCGAGCGCGATCACGGTCGCGGACGTCCACAAGACGTTCCGCGGCGACGTGCACGCGCTGCGCGGCGTCACGCTCGAGGTCGCGCCGGGCGAGATCTTCGGTCTGCTCGGCCGCAACGGCGCCGGCAAGACGACGCTGGTCAAGATCCTGCTCGACCTGGTCCGGCCGACGCGCGGCGCCACGCGCCTGCTCGGCGTGACGTCCCGCGCGCCACGGGCTCGTCGCGAAGTGGGCTACCTGCCCGAGGACCACCGCTTCCCCGACTACCACACGGCCGAGAGCGCGCTGCGCTTCTACGGCGGGCTGTCGGGGCTGCGCGGCGCGCCACTGCGCGCGCGCGCCCGCGAGCTGCTCGGCCGGTTCGGCCTCGCCCACGCGCGGCGCCGCAAGATCCGCGGCTTCTCGAAGGGGATGAAGCAGCGGCTCGGCCTCGCGCAGGTCTTCCTGGCCGAGCCGCGCCTCCTCTTCCTCGACGAGCCGACCGACGGCGTCGATCCGGTCGGCCGCGCGCAGATCCGCGGGCAGCTCGAGGAGCTCAAGCGCCGCGGCCACACGATCTTCCTCAACTCCCACCTGCTCTCCGAGGTGGAGCAGCTCTGCGACCGCGTCGGCATCCTCGACCAGGGGACGCTGGTGCGCTGCGGCACGATCGCCGAGCTCACCTCGGCGGGGGCGCGCTTCGCGGTCGCCGCCGCCGACCCGATCCCGGCGGACGTCGTCGCCGAGCTCGGCGCGCGCGTCGCCTCGGTGCAGGCGACGGCCGAGGGGATCGAGGTCGTCCTCGACGACGAGGCGGGCATCGACGCGGTCGTCGACCTCCTGCGCGCGCGCGGCGTGCGGCTGCGCGAGTTGACGCGCCGGCGCCACTCGCTCGAGCAGGTCTTCCTGAGCAGCCTGCGCGACGCACCGCCGGAAGGTCCGGCGCCGTGATCGCGTTCCTCGCGCTCTTCGGCGACGCGTGGCGCCGCGCGCGCGACCGGCGCTCCGTGGGCGTCCTGCTGTTCGTCGCGGCGCTCGTCGCCGCGTTCTGCGCGAGCCTCGAGTTCACGAACCCCGACCCGCGCGAGTCGCTGAAGAACCACCTCGAGAACTTCTCCCTGCGGACGCGGCACGGCCCGGCGTCGTTCGGAATCATCCACAAGCTGCGCCGGATGCCGCGGGTCGACGCACGCGCGCCGGCGGCGGAGGACGACCTGCCGCTCGGCCTCGACCACGTCGCGGTCGCCGACCTCGAGATCGCCGACCTCGACGACTTCGACGGCGTCGCGCGCGCGCTCCCGGGCCGCTCCGGGCCGGGGCGTCCGGCGGCGCCGCGCGACCGCTCGTCGCAGCCGCTCACCGCGCGGCAGCGCATGGACGCGATCGCCGGCTACCTGCGCGACCGCGGCTGGGAGACGGTGATCACGCGCGCGCGCGACGACGCCGGCGCGAGCCTCTTCGTGGCGGCGTCGACCGAGCACCTCTCCGAGCTCGAGGGAAAGTGGAGGTTCAAGCTGCTGTTCGGCGCGGGAGAGGTCCCGATCGACTCGATGACCCCGGCCGAGGTCGTGATCGACGTCCAGCGCACGGTGGCGCGCCTGCTCGCCGGGATGTTCGGGATGCTCGTCCTGCTGCTCGCGTTCGGCGGCACGCTGCCCGACCTGATGCAGAAGGGCTCGCTCGACCTGCTGCTGGCGCGTCCGATCGGCCGCGCGCGACTGCTCCTCTTCACCTACGCGGGGGCCGTCCTCACCGTCCTGCTCGTCACGGCCGTGATCTACGGCGTCTGCGCGGTGACGCTCAGCCTGCGGTCGGGCCACTTCTCGTGGGCGTTCGTCGCCTGCGCGCTCCCGACCACGACGGTCTTCGCCGCGGTCTTCCCGGTCGCGATGCTGGTCGGCGTCGTCACGCGCCACGGCAACTTCGCGGCGCTCGCCGCGCTCGCCTGCTACGGCGCCGCCGACGTGGTCGCGAGCCTGCGCACGCAGTTCGTCGACGCCGGCGTCGTGAACGGTTCGATGTGGAAGACGGTGCTCGAGATCCTCTGGTGGATCACGCCCAAGACGGGGGAGATCGCGACGCTCGGGGTCCTGCGGCTCGGCCGCTCCGAGCTCTCGGCCGCCGGGTTCGAGCGCTTCCGCCAGCAGTTCCCGGCCGCCGCCGACGCGTTGACCGCCTACGGCACGACCGCGCTCTTCGCCGCGTTCTTCCTCGGCGCGACGATCCTCCTGTTCCGCCGCCGCGACTTCTGACGCCGGGGCGGCATCGCCGCGCGCGCTACGCTGCCGTCCACGACGACGTCGAGGGAGATGCGCGTGCGGGCGTGGCGGGTCGAGCGGACCGGACCGATCGCGGACGGCGGGCTGCGCCTGCTCGACGCGGAGGAGCCCGTCGCCGCGCCCGACGAGCTCGTCGTCGAAGTCGAGGCGTGCGCCGTCTGCCGGACCGACCTGCACGTGGTCCTGGGCGAGCTGCCGCCGCGGAAGACCGCGGTCGTCCCGGGTCACCAGGTCGTCGGCCGCGTCGTCGCGCGCGGCGCGGCGCTGCGGCCCGGGGAGGGCGCCCCGCTCGGCGCGCGCGTCGGCGTCGCGTGGCTCCATCGCACCTGCGGCCGCTGCCGCGCCTGCGTGAGCGGCCGCGAGAACCTCTGCCCGAACGCCGACTTCACCGGCTGGAGCGTCGACGACGGCTTCGCGGAGCGGCTGCGCATGCCGGCCGCGTTCGCGTACGCGCTCGACGACGGGGTCGACGCGGTCGCGACGGCGCCGCTCCTGTGCGCGGGGATCATCGGATACCGGGCGCTGCGCGCGACCGGACTCCTCGACGCGACGCGCGCCAGCCCCTCGCCGTTCCGGCTCGGGATCCTCGGCTTCGGCGCCGCCGGCCACCTCGCGCTGCAGGTCGCGCGCGCGCGCGGCGCGGAGGTCTACGTGCTGACGCGCGATCGCGCGCGCCACCAGGCGCTCGCGCGCGAGCTCGGGGCGACCTGGGTCGGCGACGCGGCCAGCAAGCCGCCCGAGGAGCTCGACGCCGCGATCGTCTTCGCTCCCGCCGGCGAGCTCGTTCCGCCGGCGCTCGCGCTGCTCGCTCCGGCCGGCCGGCTGATCCTCGGCGGCATCGCGATGAGCCCGCTGCCGGCGCTGCCGTATCCCCTTCTCTACGGCGAGCGGCGCATCGAGAGCGTCGCGAACAACACGCGCGCGGACGGCGTCGCGTTCCTCGCGGAGGCGCGTGCTGCGGGCGTGCGCACGCACGTCGAGGTCTTCCCGCTAGCGCGCGCCGCGGAGGCGCTGGCGCAG
>DAINBU010000102.1:0-12213 GCA_036732755.1 Planctomycetota bacterium | reverse complement strand
GTGCTCGTGCCATGACGCGCGACGCCGGACTTAACGGCCGCGGAGCGCGCGGCTGGAGTGCACGGTTCGGGAGACCCGGATGAAGAGCCTCGTCCTGCTGCGCCACGGCCAGAGCACCTGGAACCACGAGAACCGCTTCACCGGCTGGACCGACGTCGACCTCTCCGAGCACGGCGTGGCCGAGGCGCGCGCGGCGGGACGCGCGATGAAGGCGGCCGGGCTCGCCTTCGACGTCGCCTTCACGTCGGTGCTGCGCCGCGCGATCCGGACGCTCTGGCTCGCGCTCGAGGAGCTCGACCAGATGTGGATCCCGGTCGCGACCGACTGGCGCCTGAACGAGCGCCACTACGGCGGCCTGCAGGGGCTGAACAAGGCGGAGACGGAGAAGAAGTACGGCGCCGCGCAGGTCAAGCTCTGGCGGCGCAGCTACGACGTGCGGCCGCCCGCGCTCGCGCCGGACGACCCGCGCAGCCCGCGCGGCGACCCGCGCTACGCCGCGCTCGCGCCGGAGCAGGTGCCGCTGACCGAGAACCTCGCCGACACCGTCGAGCGCTTCCTCCCGTGCTGGCACGAGCGGATCGCGCCGGCGCTGAAGGAGGGGCGGCGCGTCATCGTCGCGGCGCACGGCAACAGCCTGCGCGCGCTCAAGCTCTACCTCGACGGGCTCACGCCGCAGCAGATCGTCGACGTCGAGATCCCGACCGGCGCGCCGCTCGCCTACGAGCTCGACGACGACCTGAAGCCGGTCCGATCCGCGTACCTCCCGCGTTCCTGACGCGAGGTCAGCGTCCTTTCGGTCGCACCGTCATGACCGGGACCGGTGCCGTCCGCGTGAGCCGCTCCGCCACGCTGCCGAGCAGCACGTGGGCGAGCGCGCCGCGGCCGTGCGTCGCCATGATGATCAGGTCGATGGCGTTCTTCTTCACGTAGTCGAGGAGCGCGCCGGCGGGCGTCACCGCCTCGATCACGGCGGTGCGGACCGGGACGTCGGTCGGCGGGTCCTTCACCCGCTCCTGCAGTCGCCGCTCGATCTGCGGCAGCATGTCGCGCATCGCCTGCACCATCACCCCGTAGTTCTCGTAGGGGGCGAGCGCGTAGAGCTCCTCGACGACCGTCACGGCGTGGATCGTCGCCCCGAACTTCTTCGCGAACGCGAGCGCGTGCGGCCAGGCGGCGAACGAATCGTCCGAGAGGTCGGTCGGGAAGAGGATGTTGCGGACGTCGGACATGACGGTGCTCCGGGGGGCTTTCGGGCGAGGCGGGACGGGGATAACTCGACGGAGTCGGATCGGCCCGCTCTTCCGGGCAAGCCCCCTGCCGCTTCACGTTTCCTTCACGGGGCCGGGTTCGTTTCTTTTCTTAACGCAATTAAGCTCGCCGCCCTCGTTCCCAAGCCGATCCACGCCGGAGATCCGCGGAGGTGAAGCGCCAGAAGATCGTCGTCGTCGAGGACGAGCCCGACATCCTCGAGGTGATCGAATACAACCTCACCCGCGAGGGATTCCGCGTCGTGACGGCGCGCGACGGGGGGGACGGGCTCAAGAAGGCGCGCTCCGAGCTGCCCGACCTGCTCGTGCTCGACCTCATGCTCCCGGGGATCGACGGCCTCGAGGTCTGCCGGAGGCTGCGCGCCGACGACGTCACGCGCGCCCTCCCCGTCGTGATGGTGACGGCCAAGGGGGAGGAGGCCGACATCGTGGTCGGGCTGGGCATGGGCGCCGACGACTACCTGGTCAAGCCGTTCAGCCCGCGCGAGCTGCTCGCCCGCATCCGCGCCGTCCTGCGCCGCGCCAGCGCGCAGGCGCAGGCGACGACGAGCGAGCGGGTCGAATTCCCCGGCCTCGTGATCGACATCGGCCGCCACGAGGTGCTGGTGCGCGACGCTCCGGTCATGCTGACGCCGACCGAGCTGCGCCTCCTGCACTTCCTTGCGCTCCACCCCGGGCGCGTCTTCACGCGCGACCAGCTCCTCGCGCGCGCCATCGGCGAGCACGCGGTCGTGATCGACCGCAACATCGACGTGCACATCCGGTCGATCCGCAAGAAGCTCGAGGAGGAGCGCGAGCGGATCGAGACGGTGCGCGGTGTCGGGTACCGATTCCGAGACGACCGGGGCTGAGGCGTGCGGTCGCGCTTCGTCGCCAAGCTCTTCGCGAGCTTCGCGCTGGTCGTGGTCGTCGGCGGCGTGCTGGTCGGCCTCTGCGTCGACCGCTTCACGATCGACGGCGAGCGGCGCGGGATCGAGGAGTCGCTCGGCTCCCAGGCAGTGCTCCTCTCCGAGCTGGTCACGCCGGCGCTGCGCGCCGGCGACGCGGCGGCGCTCGAGGCGCTGCTCGCCCGGCTCGCCCCCGCGTCGGGGACGCGCTTCACGGTGATCGCGCCGGACGGCCGCGTCGTCGCCGAGTCGCACGAGCAGCCGTCGCGCATGAAGAATCACGGCGACCGCCCCGAGGTGATCGCGGCGCTGCGCGAGGGGCGCGGCCGCGCCGAGCGCGTCAGCGACACCACGAGGCAGCACACGCTCTACGTGGCGGTCGCGATCCCGGGCGGCACGCCCTGGATCGGGATCGCGCGCGCGAGCCTGCCGCTGCCGGGGCTCGAGCAGCGCTTCTCCCGGCTGCGCGCCGGGCTGTTCACGGGCGTGGCGGCGGGGACGCTGCTCGCGCTGGTCGTCGCCGCGTTCGTCGCGCGCCGCGTGACGCGGCCGGTGGTCGCGATGACCCGCGCGGCGGCGTCCCTTGCCGAGGGCGCGGAGCCGCCCGCCATCGACCCCGCCTCGTCCGACGAGATGGGGGAGCTGGCGCGCTCGTTCAACCGGATGGCGGCGCAGCTGCGCGATCGCCTGCACCTGCTCGAGGCCGAGCGCGGGAAGCTGGAGACCGTCTTCGAGAGCATGAGCGAGGGGGTCGTCGCGGTCGACGAGAACGAGCGCCTCCTCCACCTGAACGCGGCGGCGCGGACGATGCTGGGCGTGGCGCCGCTCGCGCCGCGCGGCCGCGCGCTGGTCGAGGTGATCCGCCAGCCGGAGCTGGTGCAGGTGGTGCGCGCCGCCGCGCGCGAGCGCAGCGAGCGCGGCGACGAGGTGCGCGTGCACGCCGGCGGGCGCGACCGCGTCCTCGCCATCCACGCCACGCCGCTCGGCTCGCGCGGCGCGGTGGCGGTCGTCCTCGACGTGACCGCGCTGCGCCGGCTCGAGCGGGTGCGCCGCGACTTCGTCGCCAACGTCTCGCACGAGATCAAGACGCCGCTCGCCGCGATGCGCGGCCTGGTCGACACGCTGCTCGACGACGAGGCGATGGCGCCGGAGGTGCGCCGCCGCTTCCTCGGCAAGCTCGGCGACCAGGTGCGCCGGCTCGCCGACCTCGCCACCGACCTGCTGCACCTGTCGCGCGCCGAGTCGGAGCCGACGAGCGCGCGCGAGGCGGTCGACCTCGACGGCGCCGGCGCGGCGGCCGTGGAGCGCTTCGCCGCGGCGGCGCGTGCCAAGGGGGTGGCGCTGGTCCACGCCGACGGCGGGTCGGTGCTCGGCTGGTGCGACCCCACGGCGCTCGAGCAGATCGTGGACAATCTCGTCGACAACGCGATCAAGTACACTCCCGCGGGCGGGCGCGTCGACCTGCGCGCCGGGCGGGACGGGGAGCGTGTGCACTTCGAGGTGGTCGACACCGGGATCGGGATCGAGCCGAGCGAGCAGGCGCGCGTGTTCGAGCGCTTCTATCGCGTCGACAAGGCGCGCTCGCGCGACGTGCCCGGCACGGGGCTCGGCCTCTCGATCGTGAAGCACCTGGTCGACGCGCACGGGGGATCGGTGGAATTGAAGAGCTGGCCCGGACGCGGCAGCACCTTCCGCGTCTACCTGCCGCGGCCGCCGGTCGCGACCCCCTGACGCCGGCGCCGCCGGACGGGAGAGAGAGAACGATGTCGAAGCACCTCGAACGCGACCTCGACCGCCTGAAGAAGGAGCTCCTCGTGATGGGGGGCATGGTCGAGGAGGCGACCGACCTCGCGATCTCCGCGATCGTCGACCGGCGCAAGGACCTCGCCGAGCAAGTGACGGCGGGCGACGACAAGATCGACGCCAAGGAGCTCGAGGTCGAGGACGAGTGCCTGAAGGTCCTCGCGCTCCACCAGCCGGTGGCGTCCGACCTGCGCTTCATCATCACGGTGCTCAAGGTCAACAGCGACCTCGAACGGATGGGCGACCTGGCCAAGAACATCGCCGAGCGGGCGCTCGCGCTCGCGGCGCAGCCGCCGATCCCGGGGGCGCGCGACCTGGGCGCGATGGCGGAGCTGGTGCGCCGCATGGTGCACGAGTGCATCGACGCGCTGGTCGAGCGCGACGTCGACCTGGCCAAGAAGGTCTGCATCGACGACCGCGAGGTCGACGAGGAGAACCGCAAGCACTTCACGCAGCTCCAGCAGGTGATGGCGAAGGACACCGACACGATCGAGCGCGCCGTCCACCTGCTCTCCGTGTCGCGCCACCTCGAGCGCATCGCCGACCACGCGACCAACATCGCGGAGGACGTCGTCTTCCTGGTCGACGGCGAGGTGATCCGCCACCTCCGCCTCTCGCGCGCCCGCAGCGGCTGATCGCCGCGCCAGATCGCGACGCACGGGAGTCGGCGGCGCCCGACGTCGGGACTCGCTGTCCCGCCGCGCGCAAGGATCCGCGTCGCGATCGGACATCGAGACCCATTCGCGCTGCCTTCCGCGAACGAGGCGCGAACGAGTGCGCCGCCGCGCGCGACGACTTGTTCGCCGGTGTGTCGATCATTCACCGCATCCTCTTGATTGCTTCACGAAGCGCCCCTACCTTCCCGCGGATTCCCGGGGAGCGAGATGTCTGTGGAGCGTCTCCGCCATCCCGCGGGACCCGACCGATTGGAAGGAGGATCCATGGATTCGTTCGCGAAACGGGCAGGCCGCTGCGCAGCCGGAATTGCTGCGCTCCAGGTCGTGGGCGGGCTCGCCCTCGGCCAGGGGACGGAAGAGGAGAAGCTGAAGCAGGAGGCGACGCTGAAGGACCGGGTCGACGCCCTCGAGAAGAAGCTGAACTCGCCCGACACGATGCGTGCCTACTGGAAGAACGGCCTCAAGTTCGAGTCGGCCGACAAGAACTTCACCTTCGGCGTCGGCGGCCGCGTCCATTTCGAAGCGCTGTTCAACGACACGGAGAGGGACCTCGAGAACAGCCGGATCTACGCGACGCCCGGCAACGCCGGGACGAGCACCCTGATCGGCGGCCAGACCAACGGCTTCGAGATCCGGCGCGCGCGCATCAACCTGAACGGCAAGGCCTACCAGCACTGCGAGTTCGTGATGCAGTACGACTTCGCCGGCGGCGGCAACGGCGGCAACGGCACCCAGATGAAGGACGTCTACGTCGGCTTCTACGACCTCGGCGCGTGGATGCCCGACATCCGCGGCGGCCAGTTCTACGAGCCGTTCGGCCTCGACCAGATGACCAGCGACAACGACATGGCGATGATCGAGTTCGCCGCGCCGACCAACACCTTCCTGCCCGGCCGCAGCGTCGGCTTCGTGCTCCGCGAGCAGATGAAGGACGAGGCCAAGGTCGACCGCGTCACCGGCGCGCTCGGCGTCTTCCGCCCCGACTCGGGCGACAACGGCGTCGGCGTGAAGGGCACCGGCGGCTACGCCTTCACCGGCCGCGTCACCGGCCTGCCGTGGTACCACGAGGGCGACCTCGTGCACCTCGGAGCGGCGGCGTCGATGCGCTCGTTCGCGGCGGCGCCGACCACCGGCGGCGCGACGGCGACGCCCACCGTCACCTTCTCCTCGAATCCCGAGGCGCACCTGATGTCGACGTTGATCTCGACCGGCGCCATTCCCGCCGACGGCGAGCTCAAGCTCGGCGGCGAGGCGGCCTTCATCAAGGGGCCGTGGGCGTGCTCGGGCGAGTACTACCTCGACAAGGTCGACACCTCCAACACGACCGCGATCAGCGACCCGACCTTCAGCGGCTACTACGCGCAGGTCGCCTACACGCTGACCGGCGAGCGGCGCGCCTGGAAGGGCGCCGACGCGATCTTCGGCGGCATCTCGCCGACGCAGAACGCGTTCGTGAACGGCGGCATGGGCGCGTGGGAAGTCGCGCTGCGCTGGTCGAACGTCGACCTGACCGACGGCAGCCTCGCGACCGGCGTGCGCGGCGGCTCGATCGACGTGCTGACGCTCGGGCTGAACTGGTACGCCAACACCAACTTCCGCTGCATGCTCGACCTGTCGCGCGCGGACGTGACCACCGATGACCCCGGCCTCGGCCAGGGCGGCGTGTCGAACATCCTCCAGATGCGCATGCAGGTCGCGTTCTGATCGATCGGATGCACCGGCGGGCCGGCCGCGCCCGGAGCGCGGCCGGCCCGCTCCCTTCCGGAAGGGCGGATGAGACGATGTCCCTCGGACGACAGCGCACCTCGCGACGGGCTGCGGCGTCGGCCGGCCCCGTGCCGCGCGGCGCCTTCTACGACAAGCTCGAGCTCGCCCTCGAGGCGGAGGGATTCGATCGCACGATCGAGGAGCTCGCGCACAGCTTCTACGCGGAGCGCCGCGGCCGGCGCTCGATCCCGCCGGGGATCTACTTCCGGATGCTCTTCGTCGGCGCGGTCGAGGGGATCTCGTCGCAGCGCGAGCTCGCCTGGCGCTGCGCCGACAGCCTCTCGCTGCGCCGCTTCCTCGGCTTCGGCCCGAACGAGCCGACGCCCGACCACTCGACGCTCACGCTGCTGCGCAAGCGGCTGCCGACGCCGCTGCACGAGCAGGCGTTCCGGCTGATCCTCGCCGCCGCGCGCAGCCACGACGTTCTGCGCGGCCGCCGGATCGCGCTCTCGATGCCGTGGGGGCCGCTCCCGGCCGCCTGACTGCGAGGCGGCTCCTACTTCCTGCCGGAAGCGCCGTTCGCCGGCACCGGCGCGCCGCCGACCTTGCCGAGCTTGGCGCGGAACGCCGACTGGTGCTTGTCGAACCAGTCCTTCCACGCCTGCGAGACGCGGTCGCCGTACTCGGGCGCGTCGTCGAGCTTCTTCCCGACCGCGGCGCCGCGCAGCGCGTCGTGCAGCGCCCGCCTCTGCTCCTCGCTCGCGGCGCGGTCGCGGAAGCCGTCGCCGTCGCGGTCGCCGTTCCCGCCGCGCCCTCCGCCGCCGGGCCGCCCGCCGCCGCCTCCGGCCCCTCCACCGCGTCCGCCGCCGCCGCCGCCTCCTCCTGCGCCGCCCCCCGCGCCGCCCCCCGCGCCGCCCGCCGCGCCGCCGCCCTTCGACTTGCTGCGCGAGCCCTCGGCCGAGACGAAGCGCTGCACGAGGGCGCGCACCCCCTCGCGCGCGTCGAGCGCCGCGAGCGCGTGGACGATCGGCACGACCACTTCGTCGGCCGCGCCCGGCTCGAGCTGGCGCAGCAGATCGGCGAGCCCGTCGACCGCGCGGTCGTCGGGCAGCGCGGCGAGCCCCTCGCAGACGGCCGAGACGTACGCCTTGCCCGACTCGGAGGTGAGGGAGGCCGCGCCGCCGCCGCGCGCGCCGTCGCCCTTGCCGAGCTTCGCGACCTCCTCGCGGATGTCGTCGAGCGCGCCGGTGAGCGCGCGCACCGCGGCGTCGGGGTGCTGCTCGTGGCCGAGGAGGCGCGCCGCGATCGCGCGCACGTCGAAGGAGTCGTCGCGCAGCCCGATCGCGAGCGCGTCGGCGACGGCGCGGCTCGGCGCGTTCGCGTGCGCCTGGGTGAGGTCGGCGACCTGCTGCAGCGCCGCCCTCCGCTCCGCGATCTCCTTCGAGCGCAGCTTCGGCTTCGCCGTCTCGAGGAGCTTCTGCTCGGCCTGCGCGTGCGGGCCGCAGGTCGCGTCGGGCTTGCACGCGGGGCAGTCGGACGGGGAGGGGAGTGCGAAGGCGAACGCGAGCGCGAGGGACGACCACGTCATGGTTCGACTCCGGTGGACCCGCTCTCGACGGGCGCCGCCCGCAGGCGCGGTGGGGCAGGGCGGCGCGACGGAGGCGTTCGTGCGAACACGATGCCGTCGTGGACGGCCCGCCGCCAGCCGCTCTCCCGCGCCGACGGTCCGCTCGCCGGGGCGTCCGCTCAGCCGAAGCGGCCGGTGATGTAGTCCTCGGTCTGCTTCTCGCGCGGGTTCACGAAGAGCTCGTCGGTCTCGCCGAACTCGACCATCTTCCCGAGGTAGAGGAAGGCGGTGAAGTCGGAGACGCGCGACGCCTGCTGCATGTTGTGGGTGACGATGACGAGCGTGAAGTCCTTCACCAGCTCGAGCATCAGGTCCTCGACCTTCGCGGTCGCCACCGGGTCGAGCGCGGAGCACGGCTCGTCGAGCAGGACCACCTCGGGCTCGACCGCGATCGCGCGCGCGATGCAAAGGCGCTGCTGCTGGCCGCCCGACATCCCCAGCGCGCTCTCGTGGAGCCGGTCCTTCACCTCGTCCCACAGCGCGGCGCCGCGCAGGCTCTTCTCCACGATGGCGTCGAGCGTGGAGCGGCCGGTCACGCCGTGCACGCGCGGACCGTACGCGACGTTGTCGTAGATCGACTTCGGGAACGGGTTCGACTTCTGGAACACCTTCCCGATGCGCTTGCGCAGCTCGTTCACCTCGACGTCGGGGCCGAGGATGCTCACGCCGTCGAAGCGCACGTCGCCCTCGGTGCGCACGCCGTCGACCAGGTCGTTCATGCGGTTGCAGCAGCGCAGCAGCGTCGACTTGCCGCAGCCCGAAGGGCCGATGAACGCGGTGATGCGCTTGCGCGGGATCCTGAGCGAGATCGCGTCGAGCGCGCGCGACGCGCCGTAGTAGAGGGAGAGGCGGTCGACCTCGAGCACGATGTCGGACGCGTTCGCGCCTCTGTCCGGGGGGGCGGGCGAGTCGGGCATGGGGGTGCGTGCCTCTCGGGATCCGACGGTCCGGGGCTCCGGCGGCGCGTGCGACGGGCGCAGGCTCTTTTGGATCATGGCGACTCCGGTCACACCCCGCTCGACGCGTAGCGCCGCCGCAGGCGGTTGCGGACGGTGATGGCCGTCAGGTTCATGGCGACCACCAGGACCAGCAGCAGGAACGCGGTGGCGAAGACCAGAGGCTTGGTCGCCTCGACGTTGGGGCTCTGGAAGCCGACGTCGAAGATGTGGAAGCCGAGGTGCATGAACTTGTTCTCGAGGTGCAGGAAGGGGGCGTGGCGGTCGATCGGGAGCGCGGGCGCGAGCTTCACCATCCCGACGATCATGAGCGGCGCCACTTCGCCGGCGGCGCGCGCGATCGCGAGGATCAACCCGGTCAGCATCCCGGGCGCGGCGGCCGGCAGCACGACGCGCCAGATCGTCTCGAACTTGGTCGCGCCGAGCGCGAGCGATCCCTCGCGCACCGCCCGAGGCACGGCCGCGAGCCCCTCCTCCGTCGCGACGATCACGACCGGGACCGTGAGCAGCGCGAGCGTGAGCGCGGCCCACAGGATGCCGCCGGTGCCGAAGGTCGCGCGCGGCAGCGCCTCCTCGAAGAAGAGACTGTCGATGGTGCCGCCGATCCCGTAGACGAAGAAGCCGAGGCCGAAGACGCCGAACACGATCGACGGAACGCCCGCCAGGTTGTTCACCGCGATGCGGACGATCCGGACCATCAGCCCCTGGCGCGCGTACTCGCGCAGGTAGAGCGCGGCGAGGACGCCGAGCGGCACCACCGCGATCGACATCAGGAAGACCATCAGCACGGTGCCGAAGATCGCCGGGAAGATGCCCCCCTCCGTGTTCGACTCGCGCGGGTCGTCGGCCAGGAACTCCCAGACGCGCCGCAGGTAGAGCCCCGACTTGGCGAAGACGCCCATCCCGTCGGGGCGGATCGCCGAGAGGATCGCCCCGGTCGGGAGCGACTTCTCCTGCCCCGACGCGGTGACGAGGTCGACCACCTCGGCGTCGAGCTCGGCGCGCAGCGCGGCGGTCCGCTCCGCGATGGCGCGGAAGCGCGCGTCGAGGCGCGTCCGCTCGGCGGCGATCGCCGCGAGGCGGCGCTCGCGCTCCGGCGCGGCGGGGGCGTCGAGCTCGACTCGCCGCTCGGCCAGGCGCGCCTTCTCGAGCTCGTGGTTCACGTCGTCGAGCTCGCCCTTCTCGAGCGCTTGCAGCTGCGCGCGCAGCGCGTCGCCCGCGTCCACGCGCGCGAGCAGGGCCGCCCACGCTGCCTCGCCCTCGGCGACGACCTGCTCGCCGCGCCGCAGGCGGCGGACGAAGCCGTGGAAGTCGCCCCACTCGACCCGCTGCAGCAGCGCCGCGTCGGCGGGGAAGGTGCGCGCGACGATGCGCCGCTCGTCGACCCAGACGAAGTCGCTCGCGCCGAGGTCGCGGTTGGCGACGTGGAGCTGGATGCGGGCCGGCTTCTCGACGAGCCCCGCCGCGTCGGGCGGGGAGTAGGTCTCGCGCGCGGTCACCTCGCCGAGCAGCCGCGCGCCGTCGTCGAGGGTGAAGAGCTCGAGGTCGGCCTGCCAGAAGTAGGCGAGCCCCTGCGAGCCGATCAGCACCACCTGCCCGATCACGAGCAGGAGGCAGAAGCCGAGCGCGCCGCCGCACAGCGCGATGAAGTGGCGGCCGTGCGGCGTCCTCGGCGGAGCTCCGTCCGGGCGGCCGATGCGCTTCGTCGCCGCGGTCGTCACAGGCGCGCGTACTTCTGCCGCAGGTGCTGGCGGACCAGTTCCGCGGCGGTGTTGACGACGAAGGTGAGCATGAAGAGGAGCAGTGTTGCGAGGAAGAGTGTGTGGTAGAGCGTGCCGCCGTCGGGCGCTTCGGGGATCTCGGTCGCGATGTTGGCGGAGAGGCTGCGCAGCCCGCGCAGCATGCTCCAGTCCATGATGGGCGTGTTGCCGCTCGCCATCACGACGATCATCGTCTCGCCGATGGCGCGCCCGAATCCGATCATCACCGCGCTGAAGAGGCCGGCGCTCGCGGTCGGCAGCACGACGCGCGTGACGGTGTGCCAGCGGTCGGCGCCGAGCGCGAGCGAGCCGCTCACCAGCGTGCTCGGGACGTTGGAGAACGACTCCTCCGCGATCGCGAAGATGATCGGGACGACCGCCACGCCCATCGCGAGCCCGAGCACGACGCAGTTCTTCGAGTCGTACGCGATCCCGAGCGAGGTGCGCAGCCAGGCGACGAAGTCGCCGCCGAAGCAGGCCGCCTCGAGCGGCCGGCAGGCGAGGACGCACAGCCCGATCGCCAGCGCGACGACGCCGATCGAGGCGATCGACCCGATGCCGTCGGGGAAGCGGTGGCGCAGCGTGGCGGGCAGCCGCTGGCCGAGCGCGCTGGCGACCAGCACCGCGACCGGCACGACGACCAGGGCGAGCGGCACCGCGAGGAAGTAGCTCGCGACGCGCGGCGCGAGCCACAGCCCGGCCAGGAAGCCGAGCACCACGCTCGGCAGCGCGGCCATGATCTCGACCACCGGCTTCACGACGCGCTTGAGCTTCCAGTGCATGAACTGCGAGGTGTACATGGCGGCGAGCAGCGCGAGCGGGACGGCGAAGAGGAGCGAGAAGAGCGTCGCCTTGAGCGTCCCGAACACGAGCGGCATCAGGCCGAGCTTCGGCTCCGACTCGTCGCTCCCCGAGCTCGACTGCCAGACGTGCTCGGGGCCGTCGTAGCCCTCGTACCAGACCGGCCGGAAGTAGGAGCTGAGGCTCGCCTCCGGATGGCGGCTGTCGACGTCGAGCGCCGCGAAGGAGCCGGCCGTCGCGACGATGGCGCCGTTCATCTTGGGCGACAGCGCGGCGGCGCTCGCCGTCTGCGCGGGACTGTCACCGCTCCACAGCACGCGCTCCGACGTCGAGTAGCACAGCACGGCGTGGCCGGCGTCGTCCTGCGCCCAGAAGGTGCGGTCGCGCGCCGACGGCGCGATCAGGCGCACGGCGCCGTCGAGATGCGGGAAGGCGCGGACGCGCTCGAGGCGCGGCCGCTCGCCCGAGCGCGCCACGCGGAACCAGACCGAGAGGGAGCCGTCGGCCTGCCCGAGCACGAGCGCCTGGTCGCCGAGCAGGAGCGAGAAGGCGGTGACCGGGGCGCCGACCGAGTAGACCTGCGGCCCCGAATCGCCCGAGCCGAGCGACCACCAGAGCAGGCGCCCGTCGGCGGTGGCGGCGTAGACGTCCTCGCGCCGGCGGTCGATCAGGACGGCGTCGACGGCGGCGGGGGAGTCGAGCTCGTGCTGGCTCACCTGCGTCGACT
>DAINBU010000101.1:0-18772 GCA_036732755.1 Planctomycetota bacterium | reverse complement strand
CCTTCGCGCTGCTCGTCCCCTACCTCCTCGCGGGCCACTCATTCGCGGCGGTCGACGCGCGGTCGGATCGCCCGACGCGAGCGTGTAGCCCTGGCCGTTCGCGAGGTGCCAGCCGAACCGCTCGTAGTCGATCTGATCGGGGTTGCTCGCGGCGTCGGGAGGCTCGGCGAGGCCTTGGAAGCGGGCGGCGACGGCGATCCGAACGACAAACGCGCACGCCGTGAGCGCGACGAGCAGCCACAGGAAACGGCGGCGCGACATGCGGCGCGGACCTCCCCTCGGCGCGACATTAACGGTGGAACCGGACCGTCTCCCCGGGGGAAGGGTGCTCGATTCGAACCCCGGGACCTCCGAAGTCGCAGGCGGACGGCACCTCGAAAAAGAAATGGAAGAAGTCCTGCGGTTTCGTCGCGCCGTTCCGCTCTTGGGGTCACGGTTCGAATCGGGTGCGCCGCCGTGGGGTACAGCGGAACTCGCGGTCCGATCCGGAGAGCTCGTCCGCGTCGCTCCCCGGCCAGGAAGGGGGCGACGAGTATGGACGGCGCCCATGCCATGGCGAAGGCGTCGTGACGCTCGTCGCGTTCCGCGTCGGAGACGTGGGTCGGCTGTACGGCGACCTGCGGAGCGAACGGACGGTCGGACGACGGCTGCCCGCGCCGTCCGGTTCGAGCTCAGGGTGCGCGACGTTCCACGGGTCCGGCCTCGCGAGACCGCGATCCGGTGCCTGGAACGCCGCGCGCCCTCATTTTTTTTCCGCCGGCGCGGGAGTCGGCGCCGGTGCCGGTGAGGCCGTCTCGATGCGCCACAGCGTGAGCTTCGAGACGTGCGACGGATCGTGCAGCAGCCGGACGTGCGCCGGCCGGCCTGACTTCGCCAGCGCGCTCGGCTCGGCGCCGTGCAGATTTCGAGAGAAGCGCGGGAAATTGGCGCCGCTCACATGCAGGCCGATGCGGTGGCCGGCGGCGAACGTGCACGCGACGTGGCCCATGCGGACGGTGAGGCGCGTCGGCTCGCCGGGGGTCACGAGCACCTCGCGGGACGGCGACTCGCGCGTGCGCGCGCGCTGGATTCCTTCGCTGCGCCACTCGCACGAGCCGTCCGGCGCGACGTCGACGAGCTTGGCCGCGAAGTCGCCGTCGGGCGCGTCGCTCGTGAACCAGAGCTCGAGCTCGATCGGGCCGGCGATCGTCACCGCCTGCGGCAGCTTCTGCGTCGCGTAGACCGCGACGTCGGGACGCCGCGCGATGCGCGCCTGGTCGTCGAGCAGCGCGAGCGGCGTCCAGAGGCTCTTCGCGTAGGAGGGGCACGGGTCGGCGGGGTCGAAGGTCACGGCGTCGGCCGGCTCGTCGCGCGGCGGCGACTTCCCTTCGATCAGGAGCCCGTCCCCCGCGGGCTTCGCGGCCGCGCCGCCGAGACTGTGCAGGTAGAGCGGCAGCGCGCGCGCCGCCGTCGGCGGCCAGGCGTCGAGCTCGCGCCACGCGTTCTCGCCGAGGAAGAAGGCGCGCACGCCGGCGCGCTGCTCGTAGCCGTTGGCGCGGCCGAAGAAGAAGCGGTCGAGGAATTGCGCCTCCTCCTCGAGCGGCGCGGCGTAGGCGTCGGGCCCGAGGTCGGGGCGGCCGGCGGCGTTGAAGCCGCCGTGGTCCCACGGCCCGACGATCAGGCGCACGAAGCGGCGCTCGGGCGGGCCGTCGCGCTTCGACAGCTTCACGTAGTCGTCGATCTGCCCGGGCAGGAAGAGGTCGTACCAGCCCGCCTCGAGCAGCGCCGCGCACTGGACCTCCGGGTAGTGCGGTCCGTAGTCGAGCGGCCGCCAGTAGTCGTCGAGCAGCGGATGGCGGCACCAGTCGTCCCAGGTCGGCAGGTCGCCCGACGACGCGTCGTCGGCCTCGATGAGCGGCAGGTGGTCGAACTTCACCGTCATGCCGCGGTTGGCGCTGAGCAGGAGCCAGGAGAGGCTGATCGCGAGCCCCTGCACGCCGCCGAAGTGGACGACGTCGCGGTAGACGTCGGCCGAAGAGAACTGGTTCACCATCGCGGAGAGGCGCGGCCCGGCGTGCGGCGCGAGCTGCCACTGCGTGATGCCGAGGTAGGACATGCCGTAGGTCGCGACGCGGCCGTCGCACCACGGCTGCGCGACCACCCAGTCGAACGTCTCCCCGCCGTCCTTCGCCTCGTTCCGGAACGGCTCGAAGCTCCCCTGCGATCCACCGCGCCCGCGCACGTCCTGGACGAGGATCGCCGCGCCGCGCTCGACCAGCGCCCGCGCCGCGTCCGCCGCGCCGCCGCGCCCGTACGGCGTGCGCACCAGGATGACCGGCCACGGCCCCTTCGCGTCGGCCGCGCCGGAGTGGACGAGCGTGTGCGTGAGCTGCGTCCCGTCGGAGAGGGTGAGCGAGCCCTGGACGCTCGCGACGCCGCGCGGGCCGTCGTCGCGCGCGAACGCCGGCGCGGCCCGCGAGACCAGCGAGAGGACGAGGAGCGACGCGACGATCGGGCGCACGGGAGGCACTCCGCTCGGCCGGCGGTCAGCGCGCAAACTTCGCGTGGCGCACGCGCGGCCACATCGCGAGACGGTCGTGGCGCGAGAGCGGGCGGCGCAGCGCGTCGACCGGATCCTGCCAGTCGACCGCGACCCCGCGCCCGATCAGCTCGAGCACGGCGTCCTCGATCTCCCAGCGCGTGAGCGCATTCGGGACGAACGCCCACTCCGGCAGCCCCTGGGTCAGCACCCCGAGCTCCGGCTCGGCGCGGTGCGCTTCGTGGGGGCGCTTGAGCAGGAGCTCGAAGCTCGGGATCGCGTGGCTCGCGGTGAAGGAGGTGAGCGCGATCTTCTCGCGCACGACCACGGCGAGGAGCGGGAGCGCGACCGCGCCGTCGGCGAAGACGCGGGGCGGCACCGCGTCCGCGCCGCGCGCCTTGGCCAGCTCCCGGAAGAACAGACCGACGTCGACGCTGGTCTCCGCGCCGAACGCGAGCGCGGTCGGATCGATCACGTACAGCTCCTCGTCTTCGAGCTTGGGGCGCCGGCGCGTCCACTCCTCGATGGCGACCGGATTCCCGAGATCGGAGGAGACGATCGTGACGTCCTTGCGGAACGCGTGATCCTTCCAGAGTCGGGACAACAGGTAGCCCCACGACGGGTCGAGCGCGCCGGCGGGACCGACCCGGTCTGCCGCCATCCGGTCGGCGAGCGCGACCGTGCGATCGGGAGCGCTCAACTCCTCGCGGCGGGCGCGCGCGCGGTCGAGCTGACACGAGTCGAAGCGCAGGTGCAGGTAGTCGTCGCCGACGTGGACCGACTCCTCGGTGAGGTCGGAGCCGCTTCCGGCGAGCCTTTCGACCGGATGCGACGGATCCGCGGCGACGATCCGCTCGGCGACGAATGCCCCGGCGCCGTTTCCGGCGACCGCGATGCGAGTCGCGTCGACGTCCGCGCGGGCCACCATCCACTTCAGGACCTGCAGCGTCTCGACGGTCGCGCCGTCGAACGACGAGAGGCCGACCAGTTCGAGCTCCGGCACGCGCAACGCATCGTGCGGCAGGATCAGCCGCCGCTCGCCCGCGCCGATCAGCTCGAAGGCCGCGACGGTGCGGCCTTGCGCGATCCCCTCGGCGAGCGCGCGCAAGACCGCTTCGTCCGCGTTCCCCTTGAGACCACCCGCAATGCAGAGCAGCGCCGACCGCTTCGCATCCGCCGTCGGCCGCGCGACGACGAGCGGCGCCTCGATGCCCTCCTCGAACGCGACCACGTGCCGTTCGAGGATCCCGCCCGCGATCTCCTGCCGATCGACGGCGCGGACCTCCTTGATGGCCGGCGCGTTCGGGAGCCCCGACGTGAACACGGGACCCAGTGCCCGCCGCGCGCGCTCCGCCGCCGTCGGCGCGTCGGTCTTCGCGTCCGCCGTGATGAGGAAGCTGGAACTCGGCCCCCCGACTCGCTCCGCCCGCTCGGGCTCCGTCGCCGTGAACGCGAGGACGCCGCCGCTCGCCGCGAACTCGACGCGCATCCTGCGCGCGCGCGGCGTCGTCGCGATCACCACCGGCATCCCGTCGGGCAGCGTGACGGAGAGCCCGCCCTCCTGCGGCAGCTCGAAGTGCAGCTGGAACTCGAGCCCCTTCGGTTCGGGCACCTGCAGCAGCGCGCTGCTCACCAGCGACTGGCTGCGCGTGCTGCGCGAGAGGACGAAGCGCGCCCCCTCGAACGGCTGGAAGTCGAGCGCGAGGATCTCGTGCTCGCCGTCGCCCTTCGCGCCCTTCGCGCCTTTCTCACCCGGCTCGTCGATCTCGTCGAAGCGCACCTGCAGGCGCGCCTCGTCCTTGTCGGCGAGCTGGAAGCGGACGTCGAAGGTGATCGGGAGATGGCCGCCGGAACGGTCGAACTCGAAGGGCGCCGGGGGCTGCGCCGTCGCGACCGGCGCCGAGTCCTGCGCGGGCAGGCGCGCGGCCGCCAGCGCGAGCGCGCCGAGCGCCGCGAGCGCGAGACGCTGCATCACGCCGTCGCTTCGCGCGGCGGCGGGGCGGCGTCGTGCGCGTACTTGGCGCGCCGCAGCCGCCGCAAGACGACGCCGACCAGCGCGCCGGCGGCAAAGAAGATCGCGATCGACCACCACGGATGCTCGTCGATCCAGCCGAACACTCGATTCCTCCGCGCGCCCCTCGTCGGTCGACGAACGGCGCTCAGTGCTTCCCGTTCGCCGGGGCCTTCGGGGCGGCGTCGAAGACGGCGCCGTGGAATTGGAACGAGAGCGGGCAGTACTCCTCGTAGTAACCGCGCCCGTGGTTGCCGGAGCGCAGGTGCCACTCGTGCTCGACCTTGCGCCCTTCGAGGATCTTGTGCAGCTCGGCGTTCGACTTGTCGAAGCCGAAGCGGTCCTTGTCGCCGCAGTCGAAGTAGATCTTGAGCTTCTGCAGCGTCTCGACCGGCAGCGTCGTCGCCTCCTTCAGGGGGTTCCACTCCTCCCAGTGCGGGACGTCGATCGGCCAGCCGTAGACCGGCTTCCACTGCTCGCCGCGCGCCAGCATCCGCTCGGGGATCTGCTTGGGGTCGACCGGGTAGATCGCGGCGCTGTGCGCGCTCACGCTGCCGAAGACGTCGGGGTGCTTGAACGCGGCGTTGAGCGCCCCGTAGCCGCCCATCGAGTCGCCGTTGATGCCGCGCGACGCGCGGTCGGCGATCGTGCGGTACTTCGCGTCGACCGCCTGCACCAGCTCGGTCGCGACGAAGTCGCCCCACTTCGCCTTGCCGTCGATCGCGTTGACGTACATCGAGTTCATGCCGTCGAAGCTCACGACGATCATCGGGCCGATCTTCCCCTCGTTCACCAGCTCGTCGAGGATGACGTTGGTGCGGCGCTCCTCCCAGTAACGGCGGGCCGAATAGAAGAGCCCGTGGAGGAAGTAGACGACGGGAAAACGCTCCTTCTCGTTCCCGTACTCCGCCGGCAGGTAGACGCCGACGTTCACCTTCTGGACGGTGAGCTTCGAGTCGATCACGAAGTACTCGATCGTCCCGGCCGGTTTCGCCGCCGCCACTTTCCCGTCCGCAGCCGGCGCGGCCGCCGGCTTGGGCACGGGCGGAGCAGGCGGCTGCTGCGCGGCCGCGACCGCTGCGAGCGCGAAGAAGCACGCAACGTCGGCGGGGATGCGACCCATGGGAGCCCTCTCCAGGTCGGTGGTTTCGGCCGCTGGGCGAAGGCGCCCTTCTACCCGCCACGCGCCGCGCGGGCCATCGCGCCGACGTGAGTGCGTGCATGCCGCGTTGCCCACGATCGCCGCCGTGCGCACGGCTATGCTTTTCCGCTCGCCATGCTGATCGTCTTCCACCGCATCCTCGTCACGACCGCGATCCTCTTCTGCGGCTTCATGGTCTGGTTCGAGGTGACGCGCTGGCGCAAGGACGGAGAGGGGGTCGCGCTCGCCGTCGCGGCGGCCTGCCTCGCGGTCGCGGGCGGGCTCACCTGGTACCTCGCGAACCTCGAGCGGTTCGTGAAGATCGAACGGTGAGCGCCGTGATGCCCGGGTCGGTCCTGCTCGATCCGCCTCCTCCGCGGCTCTCCGACGCCCACGGCGGCGGGCGCGGGCGCAGCGACGACGGCCGCCGCGACGACGGCGGCGGCGGCGGTTCGGGCGAGCCGTCGCTCCCGATCAACAACGCGCGGCTGCTCACGATCCTCGGGCTGATCGCGTCGACGATGCTCTTCTCCGGGCTCTTCGGCGCGTTCGTCATGCTGCAGGGATCGGCCAAGGAGTGGCCCCGCGCCGGGATCCCCGAGCTCCCCGGGCGCCTCTGGATCAACACGCTGCTCGTCCTCGCGAGCAGCGCCGCGCTGGTCGTCGCGCACGTCGCGCAGCGGCGCGGGCGCGCCGGCCCGTTCCGGCTCGGGTTGGTCGCGGCGCTCGCCGGCGCGCTCGGCTTCGTGGCGACGCAGTCGTGGATCTGGCGCTCGCTCGTCGCATCGGGCTTCGCGCTCGCGACCCCGACCACCGACAACGAGATGGGGCGCTTCTACATGCTCACCGGTGCCCACTTCCTCCACGCGCTGGTCGGCTCGCTCCTGCTGCTCGTGACGACCGTACGCGCTCTGCGCAGCACCCCGCTGCCGCGCCTCTCGGTCGCCGTCGACGTGACGGCGATCGTCTGGCACTTCGTCGGCGCGGCGTGGCTCGCCGTCTGGATGGTGCTCACGAGCTGAGCGCCCCGCGAGGACCCCGTGGACCCATCCGTCGCACTGCTGCTCGCCGCGCTGGCGCTCGTCGCCGGGCTCCTGACCGGCTGGATTCTCGCGCAGCGGCGCGGCGCGCAGCGCGCGGCCGAGGCCGACGCGGCGCGCCAGCAGGCCGAGCTCGCGCTCGCGACCCGCAGCGCCGAGCTCGAGAGCGAGCGGCGCGTGGCCGCCTCGCGCGAGACGCTCCTCGAGCAGGCGCGCAAGCAGGTCGAGGACGCGGTCGGCAACCTGGCGCGCAAGGCCCTGAACGAGAACAGCGAGCAGTTCCTCCGCCAGGCGAACGAGAAGTTCGCGGCCCTCGACCAGAAGGCGCAGGGCGAGCTCGACAAGCGCAAGCGCGAGATCGAGGGGCTCTTGAAGCCGCTGGCGGAGAACCTCGGCAAGCTCGAGACGAACACGAAGCTCATGGAGGAGAAGCGCGACAAGGCGTACGGCTCGCTCGAGACCCACTTGCAGAAGCTCATCACGTCGACCGAGAGCCTGCAGAAGAGCAGCAGCTCGCTCGCCACCGCATTACGCGGGAGTTCGCAGGCGCGCGGCCGCTGGGGCGAGATCGCGCTCAAGAACGTCGCCGAGCTGGCCGGCATGACCGAGCACTGCGACTTCGAGCTGCAGGCGGTCGCGGAGGGGCTGCGCCCCGACATGGTGGTGCGCCTGCCGGGCGAGGACAGAATTCCAGTCGATGCGAAGGTGCCGCTGACCAAGTTCCTCGAGGCGATGGAGGGCGACCTGCCGCCCGAGCAGCGCTCGGCGCTCCTGGTCGAGCACGCCGCCGCGCTCAAGGCCCACGTGAACGCGCTGGCCCAGAAGGACTACGCCGACCTGCTCGGCGGGCGCGTCGACTTCACGGTGCTGTTCGTGCCGGCCGACCCGATCCTGTCGGCCGCTTTCGAGCATGCCCCCGAGCTGCAGGCCGACGCGATGCGGCGCAAGGTGCTGATCGCGACGCCCGTCACGCTGGTCGCGCTGCTGCGCACGGTCGCCACCTACTGGCGGCAGGCGTCGATCGAGCGCAACGCCGTCGACGTGCGCGACGCCGCGCGCGAGCTCTACGACCGGGTCGCCCTCTTCGCCGAGCACCTGGGCAACGTCGGGCACGGGCTCGAAAAGGCGCTCCAGTCGTACAACGACGCGGCCGCGAGCTTCCAGTCGCGCGTGCTGCCGAGCGGGCAGAAGCTCGACCGGCTCGAGGTGTCGGACGGCGCGAAGCGCAAGCTCGACGGGCTCGCCGAGGTCGAAGGGGCGCCGCGCCGCCTCGAGAAGGGTGCGGGCACGTGAGGCGGGGCGAGGACGCGGGACGCGAGGAGAGAGCGATGCGGTGCGGGCTGCTGGCCATCGGGATCGCGCTGTTGCTCGCGACGCGCGTCGCGAGCGGGCAGGTGCCGCCGGGGCCTCCCGATCCGGCGCCGCCGCCGGCTCCCGCCGATCCGGGCGGTCCGCCGGGAGGACCGCCGCCCCGACCCGGCGGACGGCGCGGTCCTCCCGGTCCGCCGCAGCCCGAGGAGCCGCGCGGACTGCGCGTGCACGAGGCGGGGGCGCTCGCCGGGTACACGCTGATCGCGCCGCTGCAGTCGAAGACGATCAACCTCGTCGACCTCGACGGCAAGGTCGTGCACCGCTGGAAGACCGGCTTCGCGGCCGGCTGCGAGTACTTCCTCGACGACGGCAACATCCTGCGCTGCAGCAAGGAGCCGATCCAAACGCGCTTCAACGCGGGCGGCCAGGCGGGACGGCTGCAGGAGATCGACTGGGACGGCAAGGTCGTGTGGGACTGGACGTACGCCTCGCAGGAGCACATGCAGCACCACGACCTCGTCCGCACGCCGCACGGGACGATCCTGATCGTCGCGTCCGAATGGAAGAGCCGCGACGACTGCATCGCCGCGGGCAGACATCCCGCGCAGGTCTCCAAGGATGGGATGCTGCTCGACACGATCCTCGAGATCGAGCCGGCGAAGCCCGACGGCGCCGAGGTCATCTGGGAGTGGCACGCCTTCGACCACCTGATCCAGGACTTCGACGCCGAGGCCGACAAGCACGGCAACGTCGCCGAGCACCCCGAGCTGATCGACTTCAACTTCGACCTGCGCATCGCGCCGGCCGGCGACGCGAAGATCGCCGACATGAAGAAGCTCGGCTACATCGCGGTCGCCGCGAAGCCGACCAACGCCGACTGGCTCCACATCAACGCCATCGACTACGACCTGGACCTCGACCAGATCGTCGTCTCGTCGCCCCACATGAGCGAGATCTGGATCCTCGACCACAGCACGACGTCGGACGAAGCCGCCGGCCACACGGGTGGACAGAGCGGCCACGGCGGCGACCTGCTCTATCGCTACGGCAACCCGAAGAACTACGGCGCGGGCGACGCCGCCGACCAGCGCTTCTTCTCGCAGCACCACGTCCATTGGATCGCGAAGGGGCTGCCCGGCGCCGGCCACCTGCTCGTCTTCAACAACGGCGAAGGCCGCCCCGACGGCAACTACTCGTCGGTCATCGAGTTCGAGCCGCCGAAGAAGGGCGAGCACGACTACGTCCTCGAGTCGCTCGCGCCGGCCGGTCCCGAGAAGTACGTCTGGGAGTACAAGTCGCCCGACCCGAAGGACTTCTTCTCGAGCTTCATCTCGGGCGCGCAGCGCCTCTCGAACGGCAATACGCTCGTCTGCGAGGGGGCGCGCGGCCGCGTCTTCGAGGTGACGCCCGACGGGAAGATCGTGTGGGACTTCCTGCACGCGCTCGGCGCGATCGACCCCGCGCCCGGCCAGCCGGCGCCGCAGAACGCGCTCTTCCGCGCCACGCGCATCCCGGCCGACCACCCCGGCCTGAAGGGGAAGGCACTGAAGCCGCTCGAGTGAAGAGCGCCGGCCGGCGCCGCGCCTAGACCGGCACTTCGAAGTCGCGCAGCGCCGCGTTCAGGCTCGTCTTCTGGTCGGTCGAGGCGCTGCGCTGCCCGATCACGAGCGCGCACGGCGTCCCGAACTCGCCGCCCGGGAACTTCTTCGGCATCGTGCCCGGGATCACGACCGAGCGCGCGAGGATGCGGCCCTTCGTGATCCGCGCCGGCACGGCGTTCACGTCGACGATCGGCGTCGACGCGGTGAGCACGACCGCGGCGCCGAGCACGGCCTCCTGCTCGACCACCACCCCTTCGACCACGATCGAGCGGCTGCCGATGAAGCAGCCGTCCTCGATGATGACCGGGCCCGCCTGCACCGGCTCGAGCACGCCGCCCAGCCCGACACCGCCCGAAAGGTGGCAGTCGCGGCCGACCTGCGCGCAGCTCCCGACCGTCGCCCACGTGTCGACCATCGTGCCGCTCCCGACGCGCGCGCCGATGTTCGTGTACGAAGGCATCAGCACGACGCCCGGCTCGAGGAACGCGCCGTAGCGGCAGAGCGCGTGGGGGACGGCGCGCACGCCGGCCGCCGCGAAGCCGGTCTTGAGCGGGACCTTGTCGTGGAACTCGAACGGGCCGATCGTCGTCGTCGTGAGGTCGCGCAGCCGGAAGTAGAGCAGGATCGCCTGCTTCACCCAGACGTGCGTCGTCCATTCGTGGTCGCGGCCGGCGACGCGCTCGGCCACGCGCAGCGCGCCGGAATCGAGGTCGGCGATCGTCGCCTCGACCGCGGCAGTGAGCGCGACGCGGTCGGTCGTGAGGTCGCCGCTCGCGAAGGCGCGCTCGATCAGGCTTCTGCGCGCGCCGTCGTCGCGGCCGGCGCCGATGCCGGTAATGAGAGCGGAGCTCATGGCTCGAGGTCCTCCAGGCGCGCGACCGCCTCGCGGCAGTCGGCCTCGTTCGCGACCAGGGCGAGGCGCACGTGCTGCTCGCCCCCCTTCCCGAGCCAGCTCCCCGGCGTGACGAGGACGTCCCGTTCGAGCAGCTTCTCCGAGAGCTTCGCCGCGTCGCCGAAGCCCTCGGGCACGCGCCACCACAGATAGAAGGTCGCCGCGCCGCCGTCGTGGCGCCAGCCCTTGCGACGGAAGAGCCCGAGGAAGAGGTCACGCCGCCGCCGGTAGGTCGCGACCACCTCCTTCACGTGGGCGTCGTCGCTCCAGGCCGCGGTCGCCATCGCCTGGACGAAGTCGGGCGTCGCGACGCCGACCGCCGGGCGGAAGCGCGCGAGCGCCGCGATCAGGTCCGGGTCGCCCGCGACGAAGCCGCTGCGGTAGCCGGTCATCGAGCTGCGCTTCGAGCAGCTGTGGAAGGCGAGGACGTTTTTCCACTCGGGGCCGTCGCCCGCCACCAATGCGGAGGGGGGCGGCGCGCCGAACGCGAGGTCGACGTAGCACTCGTCGCTCGCCAGCACGAAGTCGTGCTTGCGCGCGAGCGCGCGCCACTGCGCATAGGTCTCCGCGTCGCACTCCGCGCCCGTCGGATTGTGCGGGTAATTGAGCCAGACGAGCGCGGCGCGGTCGAGCAGCGCCGGGTCGATCCGTTGGGCGTCGGGCCGCCAGCCGCCCGCGTGCGTCAGCATCTGCGGTTCATGAACGCCGCCCGAGTAGCGCGCCCCTTCGGCGTAGACCGGATAGGCCGGCTCGAAGGTGACGACGGAGCGCTTGCTCGACGCGGGATCGAGCAGCGCGAGGTGCGACGTGAAGATCCCCTCCTTGGTGCCGTTGAGCGGCAGGACGTGGCGCTCCGGGTCGAGCGCGACGTCGAAGCGGCGCTGCGCGTAACCGGCGATCGCGCGCCGCAGCGCCGTGCTGCCGCGCACCGTCGGGTAGGAGGAGACCTCCGGCACTGCAGATTTCATCGCTTCGCGCAAGAAAAGCGGCGTCGGCTCGCGCGGATCGCCCATGCTGAAGTCGAGCACGCGCTTCCCCGCCGCCTCCCGCGCGCGCCGGATCTCGACGAGCTTCGCGAACGGGTAGTCGCGCGCCTCGCGCAGGATCGGGTTGAGGCGCGGCGCCGTCATCGCGCCGCCTCGACGACCTGCGCGCACCCGACGAAGGCTCGGAACATCGCGAGCGACTCGACCATCATCGCCACCGACGCCCACTCCTCCTTCTGGTGCGCGACCTCGGGGATCCCCGGCCCGCACGAGACGGCGTCGACGTTCCACTCGCTGAAGCGGCCGACGTCGGTCCACGCCTGCTTGGCGCGCACCTTCCCGCCGGCCCGCGCGACCAGGCGGTCGCACCAGCGGTTGCCATGCGGCACGCGCCCCGCCGGGCCGACGTCCTTGAAGACGAGCTCGGCGACGCCCGCCTGCACCGCCTTCTCGAAGAGCGCGCTGACCTCGGCGCGCGCCGCGTCGGAGCCGCGGTCGGGCGCGAAGCGGAAGTTCAAGTTGAACGTGCAGCGGTCGGGGATGACGTTGCGCGCCTTCCCGCCCGCGATCCCCGTGACGCTCATCACCTCGCGGTAGACGCAGTCGGTGCGGCCGGGCGGCGACCAGCACCGCTCGCCGCGCGCGGCCACCTGCGCGAGCAGCGGCAGCGCCGAGTGGATGGCGTTGCTCCCGAGCCACGGGCGCGCGGCGTGCGCCGCCTTGCCGAGCACCGTCAGCTCGGCGTGGAGCGTCCCGTTGCAGCCGAGCTCGACCGCGTTCGAGGTCGGCTCGACGCAGACCGCGAACTGCGCCGAGCGCAGCTCCGGCCAGGCGAGCTCGACCTCGATCAGCCCCGACTCCCGGAAGGCGATCTCTTCACGGGCGTAGAAGACGAAGGCGGGATCGCAGTCGATCGCGTCGAGCTCGCGCGACGGCCCGCGCGCGACGAGGCCGCTGAGCTCGTCGAGCAGCCGCCAGATCACGGCGAGCCCGCTCTTCAGGTCGGTCGCCCCGAGCCCGAGGATGCGGTCGCCTTCGCGCCTGGGCGGCAGGTTTCCGTTCTCCGGCACCGTGTCGAGGTGGCCGCACAGGACGACGCGCGGCCGGCCGGCGAGCGCCGGCAGCGTCGCGATCAGGTTGTCGCCGACGCGCACCACCTCGACGCCGGGCGCCGCCCGCAGCCGCGTCTCGACGAAGCTGCAGAGCGACTGCTCCTCGCGGCTCACCGACTTGATCGCGACCAGCTCGAGGAGACGCGTCGCGAGGTCCTCGGCGGCCGCGGCGGGGGGTTCTGCGTGGAGGAGGAGAGGGGCGCTCGCCATCCGGGAAAGTATAGGTGCGCGCCCGTGTGCTCCGGCGCGCCGCCGCTCCGCCGCACGGGGACCCGGAGACGATCATGCTCGAGTCGTTCATCGACGACGCCGCGCTGCGCGCGCGGGCCCCCTGGAACGCCGCGAAGATGGGGAAGGCGACGCTCTTCGAGGGGAGCGGGCTGCTCGTCGGGCTCAACGCCTTCGAGCCGGGCCAGGCGCACGCACCGCACGCGCACGCCGGCGTCGACAAGCTCTACCAGGTGGTCGAGGGGAGCGGCGAATTCTCGGTGGGCGAGCATGTGTCGCGGCTCGAGCGGGGCGGGCTCGTCTTCGCACCGGCCGGCGTCGCGCACGGCGTGAAGAACGTCGGGCCGGGCCGGCTGCTCGTGCTCGCCGTGATGGCGCCGCCACCGCCGAAGGCGTGACACGGGCACGGCGCGCGCCCGCGCGCGCTTGCGTGAACCGTGCGTCCGCGCGCTTGCGCGCGGTGGACCGTTCCCGAAGAATGGCCCGCCCGTTTTCTCCAAAGACCTCGACCAGAGAGCCGCCCGTGTTCTTCGTGTTCCTCGGTGTCGTCCTCGCCGACCTCGGCTTCCTCGCGACCTGGCTCGTGCTGGGCATGCGGCTGCAGGGGGGCGCCGCCGATCCGGCGCTGCTCGAACGCCACCAGATCGGCGGCCTGATGGTCTGCATCCTGACCGTCTTCGCCCACAGCGTGACCTTCGTCTACTTCCTCGGGACCGGGCTCGCGGTGAAGGAGGCGCGCAAGAACTGGGGGATCGGCCCGGAGTGGCTGCGCGAGACGCGCGGCTTCAAGATGAAGGCCTATCCCGTCGCAATGCTCGCGATCGCGGCCACGATCGCGACCGGCATCCTGGGCGGCGCGGCGCGCAGCGGCGCCGTCCCGCCGCTCGTCCACCGCGCCGTCTCGATCGCCGCGATCGCGCTCACGGTCGCCGCCTTCGCCGTCGCGCTGCGCCTCATGCTCCGGAACGGCTGGATGATGGCGGTGATCCGCGGCGAGGTCGCGGAGATCCGCGCCGCCGCGGCGCGCGGCGACCGGATCGCGACGGCCGGCGGCGCGACGCCCGAACTGCTGCGGCCCGCCGACGAGGTGAAGCGCGCGCCGTCGGGCTTCCTCGCCTCGCGCGCCTGCCTCTTCCTCGCGATCAGCCTCTGGGTGCTCTACGCCTTCTTCTTCTTCCAGCACACCGCGAACGGGAAATGGCAGGAGTTCGGCCGCGTCGGCTGGATCCCGTTCGCGCTCGTCTCGGCGCCGCTCTTCGCGGCCGCCGCCTACCTGAAGTCGCGCCACCCGCTGCCCGCGGACGTCGACTTCTGAACGGGCGCGCGGCTTCCTTGGGGATCGCACCATGAAGCTCGGCGCCCACGTCTCCGTCGCCGGTGGCCTGGAGAACGGCCCGCCCGCCGCGAAGGCGATCGGCGCCGACGTGATGCAGATCTTCACGCGCAACCAGCGCCAGTGGGCCGCGAAGCCGGTGAGCGACGAGGAGGCGGTCGCGTTCCGGGAGGCGGTCGCGCGCGACAAGATCGGCTGCGTGATGTCGCACGCCTCCTACCTCCTGAACCTCGCCGCGCCGACCGCGGCCGCGCGCCGGAAGTCGTCGAAGGCGTTCCGCGAGGAGCTCGCGCGCTGCGCGAAGCTCGGCGTGCAGCTCCTGAATTTCCACCCCGGTGCCCACCTCGGCGGCGGCGACGCGAAGGCGATCGCGTTCGTGGCCGAGTGCCTGCGCGAGGCGATCGAGTCGAACCCCGACGCGACCGGCGTGAAGCTCGTGATCGAGAACACCGCCGGCCAGGGCTCCTGCATCGGCCACAAGTGGGAGCACCTCTCCGAGCTGCTCGAGAAGACCGGGAACCTCGAGCGCCTCGGCATCTGCCTCGACACGCAGCACTCCTTCGCGGCCGGCTACGACGTCAAGACGGAAGAGGGGTTCGAGGCGGCGATCGCGGAGTTCGACCGGCGCGTCGGACTGGAGCACGTCTGCGCGTTCCACCTGAACGACTCGAAGGTCGAGCTCGGCCGCGCCGTGGACCGCCATGAAGACCTCGGCGCGGGCGCGATCGGATTCCCGTTCTTCGCCCGGCTCATGCAAGATCGAAGATTTGCCGACCTGCCCGGATTCCTCGAGACGCCCGGCGGCCCGCCCGCCTGGAAGCGGGCGATCGCGCGGCTGCGCCGTGGCTCAGCGAAGCGCTGACAGCTCGCGCAGCTGGCGCTCCGCCGCCTCGCGGTGCGGGCCGTCGCCCGCGGCGATCGGCGCGAGTTCGGCGCGCGCCGCGTCGGCGTTGCCGGTGAGCAGATGCGCCTGCGCCAGCGCGAACGACGCCTCGGCGCGCAACTCCGCGTCGCCCTCCTGCTTGGCGTCGGAGAGCCCCTTCGCCGCGACCGTCGAGCGGCGGTCGAGCAGCGCCGCCATCCCGAACAGGTACTTGAGCCCCGCGTTCATCCGCTCGCGCGGCTCGCGGTCGAGGCGCGCGACGAGCGCGGCGTACTCCTTTTGGTCCCACGCGCGGCGCAGCTCGTCGCGCTCCTGCTCCGACCAGCCGGGCCCGGCGAGCCGCGCCGGGTCGAGCGGCGGCGCCGCGACGATCGCGTACGACTGCAGCTCGCGCGCGTGGTCGGGAAAGAACTGCTGGCGGAACGGGCCGAGCACCAGCACGACGGGCGGCAGCACGAGCAGCGCGAACAGGAGGAGCAGGCGACGGTTCGAGCGGGCGCGGGCGACGGGCGCGGTCATGGTCGCCAGCGTATCGGGCGCTATCCCTGGCGGTTCATGATCCCGCTCGTCTCCGGCAACCTGAGCGTCGAGTACCTGATGGCGAGCCGGGCCGGCGGGCCGCGTCCCGAGCCCGGCGCGCATCGCGACGAGCTCGTCGCGCTCGCGCAACTCGGCTTCGGCGCGGTCGAGGACTACGTCGCGTGGGGCGTCGTCGAGGCGCGCGAGGGCGTCTTCGACTGGAGCTTCCACCAGGCGAACCTCGCGCAGTGCCGCAGCCTCGGGCTGCGCTACGTCGTCTACCCCTGGCTGCACGTCGTCCCCGCCTGGCACATGACGGGCGGCCGCTTCACCGGCTTCCGCTGCCTCGAGCACGACCTCGAGTGCGGCTGGCCGTCGCTCTTCGACCCCGCCTTCATCGCGCTGGCGCGCCGCTTCTACGAGGAGCTCGCGCGCGCGCTCGGCGACGGCATCGACGCGGTCTGCGTCGCGTTGCCGGCCGACTACGGCGAAGCCGCCTTCCCGACCGGCATCGGCGCGTGGGTCAGCCGGCTCGAGCCGCCGCACGACCACGTCCACCCCGGCTTCTGGTGCGGTGACGTGCACGCGCGCGCCGCGTTCGCGCGCTTCGTCCTCGCGCGCCACGGCTCGCTCGACGCGGTGAACCGCGCCTGGCAGACGCGCTACGACGACCCGGCGGCGCTCGCAGCCAGGCTCGCCGACGGGCGCGCGAGCCTCGCGTGGCGGCGCGACTTCTCCGACTTCTACGTCGGCGCGCTGTCGGACGGGGTCGACCGGCAGCTCGCGGTCGCGCGCGCCGTCTTCCCCGGCAAGCCGCTCTGGATCAAGGTCGGCCACGGCGGCGAGCCGCTCGTGTACGGCATCGACCCGACCCGCCTCGTCGAGATGGCGGCGCGCCACGGCGCCGGGATCCGGACCACGCAGGCGACTCTGCCGACGCTCCACCAGAAGCGGCTCGCGTCGCCGTGCCGCTGGTGGGCCGTCCCGTTCGCGACCGAGCCGCCGGTCGACGTCGGCCGCGAGACGGTCGTCGAGCGCCTCTTCCAAGACGCCACCAGCGGCGCCGTCGAGTACTTCGAGTACGCCGAGCACATGGTCGGCGCGCGCGACCTGATCGCGCGTTACGGCGGGCTGCTCAACGGCGGCGCGAGCGAGTGCGACGTCGGCGTCCTCTTCCCCGGCGCCGACCAGCGCCTCCACCCCGAGCAGGGGCTGCCGCCCGTCCTCTTCGACCTCGCCGAGACGCTGCGCGACCGCTGCGACTTCGAGCTCTACGACGAACGGGCGATCCACGCCGGCGCGCTCACGCGGCTCGAGGTGCTCGCGCTGCTCGAGGGCGCGCACGTCGATCGCGCGACGCAGGAGGAGGTCGTCCGCTTCGTCGCGCGCGGCGGGCGGCTGGTCGTCTCGCCCGAATTCGCGACCGATGAGGAGGGCCCGCTGTGCGAGCTGCTCGCGCGCGCGCCCGACGCGGGCGCGTGCGTCGACCTGGTCGGCGTGCCGACCGAGTCGATGTTCCTCCCGATGGGCGTGCGCGGCGACTCGTTGCGCCTCTCCGGCGACTGGCACCTGCGCGAGGACGCGGCGCAGTTCCGCGGCCAGCCGCCGGTCGGCGAGTCGTCGCGCTGGACGGGGCGGCGCGGCGCGACCCACTTCCCGGTGCGCGCGGGGCGGCGCTACCTGCTCGAGATCGACGCGTGGGTCCACCCGCACACGGTCCATCTGCGCCACGCCGTCGAGGTCGACGGGCACGTCGTCGGCGCGCTGGCGCGGCCGGGGCTGCAGCGCTTCGCGGCGTGGGTGTCGGTCGCGACGGCGCGCGGCGCCGGCGTGGCCGAGGTCGCGATCGCGAGCGAGACGTTCCGCGCGATCGACGTCGGCGCGGGCGACGACACGCGCGAGCTCGGCGTCGCCGTGATCTGGCAGCGCATGACCGAGGAGGGCTCGCCCGAGGCGGGGCTGCGCGCGGCGGAGCCGCCGCGCCTCGAGGGCCGCGTGCGGCTCGCCGACCTCGTCGCGCGCGGCATGCTCGTGCACGGCGCGGGGGCGGTCGTGCGCAGCCGGCGCCGGCCGCTCGTCGCGTTCCTCGCGCTGCTCGAGGACGAGATCGCGCGCCACTCGCGCGTCGTGCGCGCCGCGTTCGGGTCGACCTTCGAGGGCGGCGCCGAGGCGGCCTTCGGGAGCGCCCTCGACGGGGTGCGCGCCACCGTCTTCCCGCGCCGGATCCTGCTCTGGAACCGGAACGCGGAGGATCGCACGATCGGCGGGGTCGTCGCCGTCCCGGCCGGCGGGCTCGCCACGGTCGAACGCGGCGACCAGGCGGGCGGGCTCGTGCGCGGGAGGGCGGCTTCGTGATCTCGAAGAGGCTCGCGCCGTTCGGGACGACCATCTTCAGCGAGATGACGCAGCTCGCGCAGGAGCACGGCGCGATCAACCTCGCGCAGGGCTTCCCCGACTTCGACGGGCCGGCGTCGATCCACGCGGCGGCCAAGCGCGCCATCGACGCGCACGAGAACCAGTACGCGCGCTCGGCCGGCCACCCGGCGCTGGTGAAGGCGATCGCGCAGAAGTACCGCGCCGACTACGGCCTCGAGTTCGACCCGATGGGGGAGGTGGTCGTGTTCGCGGGAGCGACCGAGGGGATCGCCTCGGCCATGCTCGGCCTGCTCGATCCGGGCGACGAGGTCGTCCTCTTCGAGCCCTTCTACGACAGCTATCCGGCGTGCGTCGCGTTCGCGGGCGCGACGCCGCGCTTCTGCACGCTGCGCTTTCCCGCCTTCGAGCTGCGCGAGGAGGACCTGCGGCCGCTCTTCAACGAGCGGACGAAGCTGATCGTCCTCAACTCGCCGCACAATCCCTCGGGTCGTGTCTTCGCGCGCGCGGAGCTCGAGGTCGTCGCGAAGCTCTGCTGCGAGCACGACGTCGTCGCGCTCACCGACGAGGTCTACGAGCACATCACCTACGACGGCGCGCGGCCGATCCCGCTGGCGACGCTGCCCGGCATGCGCGAGCGGACGCTCACGCTCTCGAGCGCCGGCAAGACCTTCTCGCTCACCGGCTGGAAGATCGGGTGGGGCGTCGGGCCACAACCACTGATCGCCACAACACAAACAACACACCAGTTCATCACCTTCTCAATCACAACGCCGCTGCAGGTCGCGATGGCGACGGCGCTGACGGAGCTGCGCGAGGAGTAC
>DAINBU010000100.1:0-19328 GCA_036732755.1 Planctomycetota bacterium | reverse complement strand
GCTCGAGCTTCACGCGCCGCTCGCGGGCCGGCGCTCCCGGCTCGCAGTTGCGCGGCGTCTGGCGCGACGGCCCCTTGAAAGAGTGGTTGCCGCGGCCCCCCTTGCCGCCCTGCAGCAGCGCGACCGGCACGTCGGGCTCGAGCAGCTCGAGCAGGACGTGGCCGCGCGCGGCGTCCTTCACGATGGTGCCGACCGGCAGCTCGATCAGGAGGTCGTCGCCGCGCTTGCCATGGCGGTTGTTCGCGTCGCCCGGACCGCCGCTGCCGGCGCGCCACAGGCGGCGGCCCTTCAGGTCGTCGAAGGTGTTGCGGTTGACGCGGGCGACCAGCAGGACGTCGCCGCCGGCGCCGCCGTCGCCGCCGTCGGGCCCGCCGCGCGGCATGTGCTTCTCGCGGGCGAAGCTGACGCAGCCGTTCCCGCCCTTCCCCGAGACCAGGTGGAGGGAGACTTCGTCGAGGAACGGCATGGCGGTCGGCGCGGCGCGCGCGGCGCGGCGTGCGTCAGTTCTGCGGTGCGGTGATCGGCTCGATGGCGACCTTCCGGCCCGGCAGGTACTTCACGCGGCCGGGTTGCAGCGCGAAGAGGGTGAAGTCGCGCCCCTGACCGACGTTGCGGCCGGGGTGGATCCGGTTGCCGACCTGGCGCACCAGGATCGCGCCGATGCCGACGACCTCGCCGGCGTAGACCTTGACGCCGCGGTACTGCGGATTGGAGTCGCGACCGTTGCGGGTCGAACCCTGTCCCTTCTTGTGTGCCATCGTTCAGACCTCGCGCTGTGGTCGGGCGGTACGCCGCGGTTCACGCCTGGAACGTCGGTTCGCCGCGGCTCACACCTGGATCGTCGTGATCTTGACCTTGAAGATCGACGCGCGGAACCCGGTCCGGCGGCGGTACTGCTTGCGGGCCTTGTACTTCTGGATGTAGATCTTCTCGCCCCTGCCGGCGAAGACGACCTGTCCCTTCACGGACGCGCCCGCGACGGTCGGCGTGCCGAGCTTGCCGTCGACGGCGAGGACGCGGTCGAAGGTGAGCTCGTCGCCGACCTTGCGCTCCTTGCCCTCGAGCGTGATCACGTCGCCCTGGCTCACCTTGAGCTGGTGGCCGCCGGTCTCGATCACCGCGTACATGGCGCTCCCTCGTCGTCGCCCCTCCCCTCGGGCTCCTCGCCGCCGGCGCCCGATGCGGGCGGCGGCAGGACGTTCGGGGCCGGGGGAAAAAGGGCCGGGGATTGTAGGGCGGCGGCGGCCGCGAGGGAAGGCGCCGTCCGGTCGACCGCGGCGAGCTCGACGCCGGCCTCCAGCAGCCGCGGCTTGAGCGCCGCGAGGAAGCGCCCGATCGACGGCCGTTCGCCCGCGCCGGCCCGGAGACGCACGCGGACCTCGGGAGCTCCCTCGACCCGCTCGAACAAGGCCGCCAGCGCGTCGCCGGCCGCCCCGATCGTCACGAGGAGCTCGGCCAGCCGGTCGCTCTTCCCGCAGGAGAGCACCAGCTCGACCGGCGCGTCGCGCGGCTCGGGCAGGGCGCCGTCGGCGGCCGCGACCAGCTCGAGTCCGCGCGGGAGCTGCGCCCCCACCCTGCGCGCCACGTCGGCCGCGGCGACGCGCTCCTTCAGGGCGACGACGAAGCGCTCGCCGTCGGAGCCGACGCCGACCGGCAGCGGCTCGGGCAGGCGCAGCTTCGGCCGCGGGTGGAACCCCTCCGAATGGCGCACCGCGACGCCGGCGCGCCGCAGCGCGCGCGCGACGGCGCGCGCGAAGTCGTGGTGGCCGAGGAAGCGCAGGTCGCCGCGCTTGGCGACCTGCAGCGTGACCGGGAAGTCGGGCACCGCCTGCGTCACGTCCGCTCGACCCCCGCAACGGTCCGTCGCGCTGGCCGCCACGCAGACCGGAAACGAAGACGCCCCCGCGCGAGCGCGCGGGGGCGTCCGAGGTTACAGCGGATCGGGAGTCGCGGTCAGCTCTGCGCGCCCGCGAACATCTCCCACTCGTGACCGGCGTTCTGCTGGTACTGCTCGATCAGCGCCTTCACGCGATCCTCGGTCTTCTCGCTCGAGCCGACGATCCAGGGCGTGATGAAGACGAGCAGGCCGCGCTCGGTCTCCGTGTCGGTCGTGCTGCGGAAGAGCGCGCCGAGCACCGGGATGTCGCCCAGCCACGGCACCTTCTCCTCCGACTTCGTCTTCTGGGTCTGGACCAGGCCGCCGATGATCCCGGTCTGGCCGTTCTCCAGCATCATGTTGGTGACGATCGTCTCCGACGCGACGCGCGGCAGCGAGATCGAGCCCGAGCCCGCCGTGCCGGCGCCGACCGTGAAGAGGTCGAAGCCGGGCTGCGCGGGATCGGTCGTGCCCGAGAGCGTGCGCGCCTGCGGGATCACCGTCATGAGGATCTTGTTCGAGCCAGGCACGACCTGCGGGATCACCAGGAGCTGGAAGCCGGTGTCGACGGGCGAGTGGTCGGCCTCGCGGACGGACAGGGTGAGCCCGCCCGACTGGCTCGACGCCGCCTCGGCCTGCGCGTAGCGGATCGTCTCGCCGACGAAGATGGTCGCCTCGCGGTGGTCGACCGTCGTGATCTTCGGGGCCTGGACGAACTGCGCCGACTGGTCCTGCTTCACCAGCTTGATCGCGAGCGACGTGGCCGAGAAGTCGAGGATGCCGGGCGTGACCGGGCTGGCCGTGACCGGCGCGATGATCGTGTTGTCGTCGGTGCGGCCGGGCAGCAGGTTGTCGGCCAGCGAGCCGGGGCCGAGGTTGAACGGGAAGCGGCTCGGACGCGAGGCGCCGCTCACCGACATGTCGATGCCGTGGTTCACGCCGAAGGAGACGTCGAGCGAGTTCTGCTTGGTCGTGGTGACGAACTTGACGTCGATGTGGATCTGGACCGGCTCGATGTCGAGCTGCTCGAGGAAGTGGCCGATCTCGTCGAGCACCGGCTTGGTGTCCTTGACGAGGATCGAGTTCTGGTCGTCGAAGTAGTCGATCTTGCCGTCCTTCGAGAGCATGTTCTGGAGCGCCTCGAGCAGCGGGAAGGTCTTCTTCGCCTGCTCGGTCGCGCTCTGGTTGCCGCCGCCCTGCTGCTGGTTGCGCGTCATGCGCGTCTCGACGTAGTCGGTGTCGATCTTCGCGATGTAGGTGCCCTTCGGGCGCAGGTAGCGCAGCGGGAAGAGGCGGCGCTCGACGTGGGTCGCGAGGCCGTTCTCGTCGACGACGCGCAGGATCCCGCGCTCCTCCTCGACGAGGAAGTAGCCCTGGGTCTTCACGACCGCGTCGAGCGCGTCGCGCCACGGCTTGTCGGCGATCACCATCGTGACGTTGCCCTTCACCTTGTCCGACACCACGATGTTCGCGTTGCCGGCCTTGGCGATGGCCTCGATCACCTGCTTGATGTCGACCGCCTGGAACGACATGGTCACGCGCGGCGGCTTCTCGACGCGCGCCAGGCGCGGCGAGTGCATCGTCACGATGCAGTTGGCGCTCTCCGCGACGAAGCGGAGCGCCTCCTGCCACGGGATGTCCTTCAGCTTGATCGTGACCCGGCCCTCGGTGCCGGGGGGCGTCACGATCGTCACGCCGACCTTGTTGCGGATGTGGTCGAGCACGTCCTCGAGCGGACGGTCGGCCACGTCGAGCGTGATGGTCGCGGCCTGGTCGACCTGGCCCGCGGTCGGCTTGCCCTCGCCGACGATCTGCGCCGGCGCGTTGGTCGAGAACGCGAGCGCGAGCGCGCACGCGCCCACGGCCCGCAAAACGTCATTCCTGCGCGACATCCCGTGGTTCTCCCGGGCCGCGGGGCGGCCCTGCCCCGGCCGGACGGAAGTCCGGCCGCACCCTCTCTTCGTTCCCCTCCCGCGACGCGCCGCGTCACAGGTCGTAATTGAGCGGAACCCCTTCGAACTCGAACACCAGGTGGTCCTCGTGGATCTCGAGGAGCACGAGGTCGTCCTCGATCGTCTCGCCGGAGCGGTACACGACCTTGTTCACGATCGCGACCGACTCCTTGCCGGGGTAGACGACCAGCCCGTTCACCTCGAGCTTCTTCTTCTTGAACTTCACGGCCGTCGTCGCGGCGGCGTGGAGCTGGTCCATCTTCGACTGGAGCTGCACGAGCTCGGGATCGGCCGACTGCCCCATGTTCAGCAGGCGGACCGTTTCGAAGGCCTTGACGCACTCCTCGTAGTTGCCCGCCTCGTAGGTCTGCTCCATGCGGGCGAGCGCCTGCTGCACGCGCAGGCGTTCCTGCTCGAGGGGCTGGGCGCTGTCGCCGGCGCGCCCGCGGAGCTTGCCGAACTCCGGCATCACCTTGCGCTCCCAGTCCTTCTTGAGGCCCGCGTCGGAGAGGAGCCCGTGCCCGTTGACGTCGTCGACCTGGCCGGAGATCTCGGCCAGCATGTTGAGCGCCTGGACCTTGAGCTCCATCGCGCGCATCACGCTGTCGGCGCCGTCCATCAGCTCGAACAGCTGGTTGCACTCCTGGATGCGGGCGATGATCCGGCTGACGGTCGCGCGCTGCTCCTCGACGCCGGTGCCGTTGCCCTGGCCGTTCTTGCCCTTGCGCGGGCGCGGGTCGACGAACGGGTCGCGGCGCGACGCCTCGGAGACGAGGTTGAACTTCTCGAGCGCCAGCCCGTTCTTCGCCTCGAGGATCTGCTCGGAGAGCACCTCGCGCTTGCGGTCGTAGCCGGGGATCGTGACCCCCTTGCCCATGTCCTCGCCGGTGTAGACGTAGGTCACGACCGTGAGCTCGTACTTGTGCGCGATGTCGGTCACGCCCGACTTGTCGCGGTCGTTCGCCTGGCCGGCGGTGATGCGGATCGTCGAGAGGCTGATGAACCGCTCGTAGTTCTCGAGCCGCGAGATGAACTGGAGGAACTGCAGGTAGGTGCCGGTGATCGCGACGCGGTACTCCTGCCGCTCGAACACGGCCGAGCTGGCGAGCTTGGTGCGCGTCGGCTGCTTGCGCACCTCGGAGATCTCGACGCCGGAGTCGCGGCGGAAGTCCTCGATCTTGCGCAGGAAGACCTCGACCTCGGCGTCGCTCGGCAGGACGCGCACATAGTTCTGCACGTTCTCGCGCAGGACGATGACGCCCTTCTCGAGGTCCTCGATCGTCCCGATCTTCTGCTTCGCGGCGGTCACCTGGTCGTTCAGCAGCTGCGCCTTCTCTTCGAGCTCCTGGCACGACTTCCAGGTGAACCAGGAGCCGGTGCCCGCGCCGGCGAAGACGACGGCGGCGAAGACCAGGAAGATCTTGTGGTGGCGGTGCAGTTCGTACTTGCTGGCCATGGGTCGGATTCCCCCTTCCGGCTCAGGAACCCGCCGGCTTGTCGGTGGCCGGCTTTGCCGCCGCCTTCGCGGGCGACTTCTTCTTCGTGTCCTTCGACGGCATGTTCACCTCGAACTTGAACTCGACCTTCTCGGGAGGTTCGACGTTCGTGTCGCCCTCGTCGACCTTTCCCGACGGCGCGGTGAACTCGGAGAAACCCGCCGAGAAGACCGGGTCGTTCTTCAGGTCGTCGTAGAAGTTCGCGTAGTTGTCGATGTTCTTGCCGGCGCCGTAGCCGGAGATGCGGATGTTCCCGGCCTTGGTGTCGGAGCCGGTGTTGACGTCGATGCTGGTGAGCCACACCTTGTGGCGGCCCTGCGTCACGTCCTTGTTCACGACCTCCGAGAGGCGGTCGCACTTGCGGGTCCAGACGATGCGCGACGCGGCGATCTCGCCGATCGTCTTGTTGCGCTTGTCGAACTCCGACTTCTCCTTGGAGAGCAGGTCGGCGTACTTCGCGCGCGGCGTGTAGCCGTCGAGCTGCTCCTGCGCGATGTTCACGCGCGCCTCGCGGTCCGACTTGACGTTGAACCAGAGGAAGCCGCAGAAGCCGGCCGAGCCGAACGACACCACCGAGACGACGAAGAGGACGGCGAGCGCCTTCGGGCTCGTGCGCGAGTTGCGGCGCAGCTCGTCCGGGAGCAGGTTGATCGAGATCATCGGCGCAGCCTCCTCAGGATCCGGCCCGCGCGGCGAGTCCCGCCGCGACGCCGAGCGCGGGGGCGCACTCGAGCAGGGCCTCGTGGTCGAGCCCGGAGTCGTCGAGGTCGAAGCCCTCGACCGGGTTCCAGGTCATGGTGCGACGCTCGAAGATGCGCTCGAAGACGTCCTCGAGGCCGGACACGCGTGAACCGCCGCCCGCGACGAAGACCTCCTCGACCTTGCTGTCCGACTGGTTCTCGTAGTAGTCGAAGCTGAGCTGGATCTCGTTGCCGAGGTCCTCGAGGCTCGGCAGCACCGCCTCGGCCACCTCGGCCTCGCGGCTGCCCGGCTGGCGCTTGAGCTGCTCGCCCTCGAAGGGCTCGATGCCGAACCGCTTCGCGATGGCGTTGGTGATCTCGTGGCCGCCGAGGTAGACCTCGCGCGTGAAGTAGCTCTCCGCGCCGCGCACGATGTCGACCACCGTCTTGCTCGCGCCGATGTCGACCAGCGCGACGACCTTGCCGGCCGCCATTTCGTAGGTCGGTCCGCCCAGCGAGAAGGCGTTGGAGATCGCGAAGGCGTCGACGTCGACGATCTCGGTCTGCAGGCCGACGCCGCTGAGCAGCCTGACGTGCTCGTTCACGATGTCGCGCTTGACCGCGACCAGCAGCAGCTTCATCTCGTTGGCCGCGACGCCCGGCGCATCCTCGATGCGGTGGCAGTCGATCACGACCTCGTTCAGGTCGAACGGGATGTAGCGGTCGGCCTCGAACCGGATCGAGGTCTTCAGGTTCTCGTCGGGGATGTCCACCATGTTCAGGAAGCGGACGATCACCGAGCGGCCCGACACGCTGGTCGCGACGCGCTTGGTCTTGAAGCTGCAGTGCTTCATCAGGTCGGAGAGCGCGTCCGCGCGCGCTTCGGCGGTCGGCACGTCGACCTTCCCGAAGCCGATCACGCGCAGCTTGCCGCCGTCCTTGATGACCTCGACCGCCTTCACGCTCTCGCTGCCGAAGTCGACCCCGAGCAGCGACTTCTTCCGTCGCAGGAATGCCATCCGACGCTCCCGTTGCCACCTTCCCGCGCATGGGACTGCGCGGTTGAAGGACCGGAACGGAATCCTCTTCGTCGGTTGCCTCGCCGGGTCTTGAGGGGTCCCTTGCAGAGACCTCGAATCGCGAGGCGCCGGGCGGTGCGGCCGGAGCGCCCCGCCCGGGCAGGGCGGGGCTCGGGACCGTCAAGAACTTCCCGGCGACGCGGCGACGCGCTCCGCGGGAGCCGTCACTCCTCGCCGAAGCGGGCGCGGACCAGCGCGTCGAGCTCGTCGAGGAGGGCGTCGGCGTCGGGGCCGTCGGCCTCGACCTCGAGGACGGCGCCGGCCGGGGCCGCGAGTGCGAGCATCTCGAGCATGCGGCGGCCGTTGGCGACCTGGCTGCCGGAGCGGATCGTGACCGCCGCCTGGTGGCGCCGCACGACCTCGATCATCTTGCTGATCGGCCGGGCGTGGAGCCCCTGCGCATTGACGAGGGTGAGCGAGCGTCGGACCGGGGGCACGCGGCGTCCTTCCTGGGCGTTCCTCGGGGTCGCGTCGTGCGCGCCGGCCTCCCGACTCTCCTTCACTTCCGTTCGCGCGTCTTCGCGTCGCGCTTGGCGGCCTTGCGGACCCCCTTCGCGTCCGGGGCGTCGCCCTTGGATTCGCGCGGAGTGCCGCCCTTCGCGTCGCCCTTCGTGCCGCCCTTCGCGTCGCCCTTCGTGCCGCCCTTGGCGTCGCTCTTCGTGTCGACGCCGTCGAGTTCGCCGCGGAGCACCTCGTCGAAGGAGGGCTCGTCGCCGCCGGTGTCGCCCGCAGGCGAGCGCTCTTCCCCCATCGGGGGGCCGTGGTGGTCCTTGCGGCGCTCCTTCGACCGGCCGAGCTGGCGCGCGATCTTGTCGACCAGCTTCTCGACGCAGCCGTGCGCCTCGGCGTGGCCCTCGTGCGCGACGAACCGCTCGTGGTGGCGCGAGCCGTGGAGGATCACCTCGCCCTTCCACGCCTCGTGGTCGCGCTCGAGCACGAACTCGATGCGCGCTTCGCCGCGCAGGAACTTGTCCAGGCGCTCGCACTTGTCGGAGGCGAAGGACTGGAGATCGTCGGGAGCACCGCCATGGCGCACCGTCAGCGAGATTCGAGTCAAGGTCCACCCTTTCCCTGCACCGTTTCGGTTCCCGGCCCGGCGAGGTCGACCCGCCAGAGGAACAGCCCCTCGGGCGGGAGCGTCGCCGGCCCGCGCCGGCGGTCCCTCGCCGCGAGCATCGCCCGGATCTCGTCCGGTCCGCGGCGGCCGCGCCCGACCTCGAGCAGCGCCGAGGCGAGCGTGCGCACCATGTTGTACAGGAAGCCCGAGCCGGTGACGAAGAGGCGGATCCCCCGCGCCAGCCGGACCACGCGGATCGAGTGGACGGTGCGCACTGCGCCTCGGCGCGCCGCGCTCGCGCGCGCGAAGCTCGAAAAGTCGTGCTCGCCCCGAAACAGCGCGGCCGCCCGGCGCATCGCCGCCACGTCGAGCGCCCGGCCGGCGAGGACGAAGTGGCGGCGCCGGTCGGGCGGCAGGTGGTCGCCCACGTGGAACTGGTAGACGTAGGTCTTGCGCCGGGCGCTCCGGCGCGGGTCGACCGCCGCCGGCGTCTCGGCCGCCGCGACGATCCGGATCGAGTCGGGCAGGAGCGAGTGGAGCGCGCGCCGCATCGCGGCGGCGTCGAGGCGCGTGGCGGCGCTGAAGGCGGCGACCTGGCCGCGCGCGTGGACGCCGGCGTCGGTGCGGCCGGCGCCGCGCACGACCACCGGCGCGGCGACGATCCGGCCGGCCGCCGCCTCGAGCTCCCCCTGCACCGAGCGGTCGGAGGGCTGGCGCTGCCAGCCGTGGAAGTCGCCGCCGTCGTAGGCGACCGTCAGCAGGAAGTGGCGGAGCGGCGGCGCGGCGCGCTCCGGCAACTCAGTACTCCCGGCGCTGCCGCGACGACGGGATCTTCAGCGCCTTGCGGTACTTGGTCACCGTGCGGCGCGCGATGTTGAGCCCCATCGCCTTGAGCTTCTCGACGATCTCCTCGTCGGAGAGGGGGTTCTGCTTCTCCTCCTTCTCGACCAGCTCGCGCACGCGCTCGCGCACGCCGGTGCGCGACTCGACGACGCCGTCGGTGCCCTGCGAGGCGCCGGTGAAGAACGCCTTCATCTCGTGGATGCCCTGCGGCGTCTGGATGTACTTGCCCTTGAGCGCGCGGCTCACGGTCGAGACGTGGATGCCGAGCTCGTCGGCGATCTCCTGCATCTTGAGCGGCTTCAGGTGCTCGATGCCGTGCTCGAGGTAGTCCTGCTGGCGCTTGATGATCTCGTGCGCGACGCGCTCGAGCGTGCGGCGGCGCTGCTCGATGCTCTCGATCAGGAAGCGCGCGTTCTCGATGCCGCGGCGCACGTGCTTCTTCAGGTCGCCGGTGAGGAGGCGGCTCTTCAGCAGCCGCAGCCGCTCCGGGTTGATGGAGAGGCGCGGCATCCAGTGGTCGACCAGCTCGATCTCCCAGCGCTCGTCGACCTTCTGCACGCGCACGTCGGGGCGGACGCGGAAGTTCGACTCGGACGACCACTTCCGGCCCGGGAACGGGTCGAAGTTCTTCTTCATCACGTCGATCAGGTTCTTCACCTCGTCGACCGTGATGTTGAGGTCCTTCGCCACCTTCGGCAGGCGGTTGCGGCCGACGTCCTCGAGCGAGAACTCGATCATCCTCTTCAGGTACGACGCGAGCGGGTGCTCCTCGTTCAGCTGCAGCAGCAGGCACTCCTTCGCGTCGCGACCTCCGACCCCGGCCGGCTCGAGCGACTGCACGACCTTCAGCGCCTCCTCGGCGTCGGCGATCGTGAACTCCTCGTGGAACGGGACGACGATCTCCGCCAGCGGCACCTTGAGCCAGCCGTTGCGGTCGAGGTTCTCGATGATGAAGCGCGCGAGGCGCTGGATGCGGTCGGTCGCGTCGGTGAGCTGCAGCTGGTCCTCGAGGTGCTCGGCCAGCGTGCGCGCGCGCGACGGCGTGTTGTTGAGCGCCTGCTGCTTGGGGTCCTCGTCGTCGTCGCCGCCGCGCGCCCGGATGCGCGTGCGGTAGGTGTCGTCCCAGACGTCGAGCTCGACGCGCGGCTCGGAGTCGACGGGGTTCGCCTCGGCGGCGGCCTCGTCCCTCTTCTGGTCGACCTCGGGCGCCGGCGGCTCGAGCTCCTTGGGGATCGGCTTCTCGGCGATCAGCGCCTCGTTGCTCGCGAGCTCGTTCTCGACCAGGTCCTCGAGGTCCTGCGCGCCGAGCTGCAGGATCTCGATGCGCTGGATGAGCTGCGGCGAGAGCTGCAGGCGCAGCTCGGGGCGCTGCGTGAGGATCAGCTCCGGTCTCACGGGGCGCCGTCCTCGCGCCGGAACGCCTTGCGCTCGGTCAGGGCCTCGGCGAGCACCGCCGGGTTGGCGTACTCGATGGCGGTGCCGGTCGGGACGCCACGCGCGAGCCGGCTCACGCGCAGCCCGGGGCGCGCCGCCTTCTCCAGCATCTCGGCGACCAGCAGCGCGGTGCCGTCCCCCTCGAAGTCGGGGTCGGTGCCGAGGACCACCTCTTCGACGGCCTCGTCGGCGATGCGCTGTCGCAGGCCGGCGAGAGCGAGGTCGCGCGCCTCGCCCCCCTGCTCGGCCCGGATCGACCCCTGCAGGACGTGGTAGACGCCGCGCCAGCCGGCGCGCTCCATCGCCTCGAGGTCCTGGCTCTGCTCGACCACCAGGATGCGGCGGCGGTCGCGCTGGTCATCGGCGCAGATCGGGCAGGGGTCTCGGTCGGAGAGATGGCCGCACGTCGAGCACGGCCGGATCGAGCGGACCGCCTCCTCGATCGCCTTTGCCAGGCGCAGCGCCTCGGCCGAGCCGGCCTCGAGAAGGTGGTTTGCGAGGCGCTCGGCGGTGCGCGGGCCGACTCCGGGGAGCTTTTCGAGCTCCGCGAGCAGCCGGGACATGGCCTCGGGATAGGCCATCCGAGAGTGAACCGTCCTTTCGACCTGCTTCCACACGCGCCCCCGGGCCGTCCGTCGGCCCGGCGGAACGCATCGGGCGCAAGCTTTAGCTTCGGAAAGCGGCCGCCGGAAGGCTTTTTGCTCTCTATGCGAAACCTCGACCGATTCGCGCTGGCGCTGGACGGCGCCGACTTTGACCCGCGCGCGAAGGTCTAGCTGAACAGTCCGGGCAGCGTGAGCCCCTTGGTCACCGCCGCCGCGCGCTTGCGGCGAAGCTCGAAGATCCGCTCGACGACCTGCTTCACGGCGACCGCGAGCGCGTCCTCGAACGCCTTGCGCGTCGCCGCGTCGAGCGCTCCGCCGAGCCGCGCCTCGCGCACCGTGCCGTCTCTGGCGACCTTGAGCGAGACCAGCTTCTGGGCGTCCTGCCCCTCGACCAGGTCGTTCTTGAGATCGGCGAGCGCCTTGTCGAGGTCGTGCTGCAGCGCCTCGGCGTGACGGAGCAGGCCCGACAGCTCGCCGCCGCCGTGCGTCCCCTTCGGGTCGTCCTTCCCTGCCACGCTCAGGCTCCCGGATCGCCGGCGACCGTCTCGCCTCCGAAGACGTCGCGGATCTGCTCGAGCGCCCGCGTGCGGGCGACCTCGCCCGCGCCGGGCGCGCGGCCGGCGGCGCTCGCGGCGTCGCGCGTCGTCGCGGCGGGCCGAATGACCCACCCGGTGCCGAAGAGCCGGCGCGCGATCCGGCGCGTCGCCTCGTCGAGGCGCGCGCTCGGCGGCGGCAGCGCCTGGCCCGCCTTCGGCGCGACCTCGACGACGCCCTCCGCTTCGCGCAGCGGAACGAAGCCGCCGAGCTGGACGGCGAGCGACGGCGACTCCGCCATCAGCGCGGCGACCAGCTGCTGGAAGCGGGCCGGGAGATCGGCCGGCGGCGCCACGGCGGACGCAGCCGCCGGCACGGCGGCGGGCGCGGCGGCGGAAGGCTTCGGGGAGGCGCTCACCGCCGATCGCGGCGGCACGGACGGCGAAGGCGACGGCGCCGAGGCGCGCGCCGGCGCGTTGGACGGCACCCCCGCCGGGAGCTGCGCGAGCGCGTCGCGCAGGCTCGGCAGCTCGGCGATGCGCGCCAGCTCGACGACCGCCATCTCGAGCACGAGCCGCTCGTCCTCCAGGTCGCGCAGCGCGCGGCGTGCTTCGATCAGCACCTGCATCGAGCCGAGCATCTGTGCGTCGTCGAGCGCCGCCGCCTGCTTCGCGAGCGCCTCGCTCGCGACGCCGGGCAGCTCGGGCGGGCGCGGGCTCGCGCTGCGGCGGTGCAGCAGCGCCCGCAGGTGGTCGAGCCACTGGTCGATCAGGTCGGCGGCCGCGGCGCCGCGGTCGAGCGCCGCAGCGACCCACGTGAGCGCCGCGCCCGCGTCGCGCGCGAGCAGGGCGTCGAAGAGCTCGCGCACGCGGTCGGGCGCGAGGAAGCCGGTCAGCTCCTGGAACGACTCGTGGCGGATCGCCCCGCCGCCGAACGCGGCGAGCTGGTCGAGCAGCGACAGCGCGTCGCGCAGGCCGCCGCGCGCGCGGCGCGCGATGGCGGCGTCGAGGCCCGCCTCGAGCTCGAACTTCTCCCCCGCGCAGACGTCGCGCAGGTGCGCCGCGATGGCGGCGTCGGAGATGCGCCGGAACTCGAACTCCTGGCAGCGCGAGCGGATCGTCTCGGGCACCTTGCGCGGCTCGGTCGTCGCGAAGACGAACACGACGTGGGGCGGCGGCTCCTCGAGCGTCTTCAGGAACGCGTTGAATGCGTCCTGCGTGATCTGGTGCACCTCGTCGACGATGTAGACCTTGTACTTGCCGCCGGTCGCGGCGTAGCGCACGCTCTCGCGCAGGTCGCGGATGTTCTCGATGCCGCGGTTGCTGGCGCCGTCGATCTCGATCACGTCGAGGTCGTGGCTCGCCGCGACCGCCTTGCAGCGCGCGCACTTCAGGCACGGCGTCGGCGTCGGCCCCGTCTCGCACTGCAGCGCCTTCGCGAGGATGCGCGCCATCGACGTCTTGCCGACGCCGCGCGGTCCCGTGAAGAGGTAGGCGTGCGCGAGCCGGCCGGTCTTGAGCGCGTTCTGCAGCGTGCGCGCGATCGGTTCCTGGCCGACGACCTTCTCGAAGGTCTCCGGCCGGTACTTGCGCGCGAGCACGAGGTAGGACAAGGGGGCGTTCCCGCCACAAAGGTCCGCGCCGCTCGTCGCGCCCGTCCGCGCTCGAGTCCGGAACCGGTTCACCCGGGGCCCCGGGCTTAGGGCTGCTCCGGTCAAGGCCTGACCCGGTTCACCCGTCGCCCCGTCGCCCCGGTCCCGGACTCGAGCGCGGTCGATGCGCCGGCCGCAGCCTCCGCGCTGCGACCCTTGCCGCGCCGCGTTCCGACGCGGCGATTCGCGATCTTGGCGGAGAGGGCGGGATTCGAACCCGCGAGGCAGTGTTTAGCCGCCTACGCGCTTTCCAAGCGCGCTCCTTCGGCCGCTCAGACACCTCTCCGATGCAGCAGCCGCGCCCGCTCCGCCGACTCGACGTCGGCCGACGAGCGGTCGGGGACTCTAGCGAGACCGTCGCACCGGCAGAAGAACTGCCACGCGCGACGTGGAGCGGCGGATGGCGGAGAGGGAGGGATTCGAACCCTCGATCGAGCGTAAACCCGATACCGGTTTTCGAGACCGGCCCTTTCAGCCGCTCAGGCACCTCTCCGGATTTGGATCCGTGTTCGGACCGTCGCTGCGGGCGCGCGGCGACTCGCTTCGGCGCGAGGCGAACCACGCCTTGAGCCGCGCGCGGCACTCCCGTTCCTCCACGCCCTCGACGACGAGGAGATTTCGGACAGGGTAGCGCGACAGGGCGCCCGACTTCCACAGCGGGAGCGCGCCGCGCAGCGGATCGTCGGCTCCGCAGACGACGACTTCGATGCGGCTCTCGAGGAGCGCGCCGAAGCACATCACGCACGGCTCGAGCGTCGTGACGAGCGTCGCGCCGGTGAGCCGGTGGTTGCGCGCGAGCGCCGTCGCGCGCCGCAGCGCGAGGATCTCGGCGTGGGCCGTGGGATCGTGGAGCTGCTCGGTCCGGTTCCACCCCTCGCCCAGGAGCTCGCCGTCGCGCACGACGACGGCGCCGACCGGGATCTCCCCCTCCGCCGCCGCGCGATCGGCGCAGGCGAGCGCCCGCGCCATCCACGGCGTCCAGTCGATCGCGGGGGCCGCCGACTCCGTCCCCCCGCCGGGACGGGCATCCCGGAGCGCGGAGCGCGGCGGCGCGATCGGTTCGGACATCGGAGCGATCCCGTCCTCTCGTGGCGGCGCGCCGTCGGGGCGAACGCGGGTGGTACGCCCAGGAGGGGTCGAACCTCCAACCTTCGGCTTCGTAGGCCGACGCTCTATCCAGTTGAGCTATGGGCGCGACGCGGAGACCGTCGGATCGGTCGCGCACGGCGCGACGCGTCCCGACGAAGGGTGCGGGACGATAGATGCGTCGCTCCGCATCGTCAACAGCGCGACGCGCGCGACGACGCGTCCGCGCGCACGCTTCGAGCCCTTCCGCTCAATCTCGGCGCGAAACCGCCGATGAGTAGGAATGGGTCGGTTTCGGAGTTCGTTCCGTCACCGCAATGAGGAGTGCACGAATGGCGAAGCGAAGGAAGAAGGCCTCGAAGAAGAAGGGGCGCAAGAAGGCGTCCCGCAAGAAGGGTGGGCGCCGGAAGTCGCGGCGCTGAACGCGGCGTCCGCAAGCGCAAGCTTTCGGAAGATGTCAGGAGGGGCCGTCCAGCCGGACGGCCCCTTCGCTTTCCCCCCGGGTGGCCGTCACGACGCGCCGTGGCCCCTCGTGCTCGCCGTCTTCCGCGGATTCAGGAGCGCGAGCGCGGCGCCGGTGACGAAACCCCCGATGTGGGCCCAGTACGCGACCGGCGCCGAGTGCGCCGTCTGGAACAGGTCGTTGCGCGCCGAGACGTACTGCAGCGCGAACCAGACGCCCAGCACGACGATCGCCGGCACCCGGACCGGGAAGACGAAGACGAGCGTCGTGATCGGTGCGCCCGGGAACCAGATCGCGTAGGCGCCCAGCACGCCGGCGATCGCGCCCGACGCCCCCACCATCGGCACGTCGAGCGGCGACGCGAAGCCCGGCAGCGGCGGTCCGACCCAGTGCATGGGGGTCGCCGCGACGTGCAGCGCCGCGGCCAGGATCGCGCAGACGAAATAGAAGACGGCGTAGCGCCGCGGGCCGAGCCTTCCCTCGACGTTGTCCCCGAAGATGCGGAGGAACCAGAGGTTCCCGAGCAGGTGCAGCACGCCGCCGTGCAGGAAGGCGTGGCTGACGAACGGCAGCAGGCAGTCGCGCGCGACCGGCCACGGCGCGTCGAGGAGCCGCCCGGGGTGGGCGACCAGGTCGCGCACGCGTGCCGGCACCAGGCCGAACTGCTCGACGAACGCGGACACCTCGCCCTGGGTGCGCGCGACGTACACCATCCACGCGAACACGGCGACGTTCACGGCGATCAGCACGTGAGTCAGGACCGGCGGGCGCTCCGGCCGGACGTGGTCGCGGATCGGGATGAACATGGGGCGCGCGGGAGACGCCGACGCGTCAGTGCGTCGTCGATTCCTCCTTGCGATCGGTCTCGCCGGAGGGCGAGAGCTCCTTGGTCGAGACCTCGCCCTTCGCGCACGAGACCAGCACGCCCTTGCCGTCGAGCTTGGTCTCGATGTGCACCGGCCTCCCCCACAGCACCTCGAGGTGCTTCATCGTCTCGGTGGCGAGGCGCATGTCGATCTCGAGCCCCTCGAACTGGTGCGCGAGGCAGAGCTCGCCGCGGTTGCCGAAGTTGCCGTCGACGACGTGGATGCGCGGCTGCCCCGAGTTCGACAGCCCGAACAGGAGCTGCTCCTTCACCAGCCGGTGGTCGCGCGACGCGACCTCCGGCCGGCCGGTGCGCGGGTTGGTCTTGTAGACGTAGAGCTTCTGCGCGTCGCAGAAGTCCTGGTTCAGGAAGGTGTCGATGAAGGTGACGTCGCAGTAGAGGCGGCGCACCTCGAAGATGCGGTCGCGGCCGAGCCCGAGCTTCTTGTCGAAGCGGCGCCGCGTGTCGAGGTGGTCGCACTCCTCCCACTCCTTGCCGAAGCGCCCCTTGTTCCAGCGTTCCTCGATGTCGCGGAACAGCTCGATGCCGAGCTTGTAGGGGTTGAGGCGGCCGGGCGAGGTGGCGAGCGTGCCGGAGTGGTGGTCGGCGAAGTCGATGACCTCGCTGTCCTTCAGGACCCGGCGCGTCATCATCATCGAGTGCCAGTAGCTGGCCCAGCCCTCGTTCATGATCTTGGTCTGCGCCTGCGGGGCGAAGTAGTACGCCTCCTCGCGCACCAGCGAGAGCACCTCGGCCTGCCAGCGCTTGAGCGGCGCGTGCTCGAGCAGGAAGCGCAGGACGTCGCGCGTCGGCTGGTGGGGCAGCCGCTCCGTCTTCTTCTTCTGCTCGACCTGCTTCTTCTTCTGGTCGGCGAGGAAGCGCGCCGGGTTCACGTGGCGGTCCATGTAGCCCTTGGCGCGCATGCGCCCGGGGCCCTCGTCCGCCGCGTCCTCGTCGGGCTTCGCGTCGGTCCTGCGGCGCAGCGCCGACGCGTGCGGGTCGATCAGGTTGTCGAGCGCGAGGCAGCGGTCGAGGAAGGTCTCCACCTCGGGGACGCCGTGCCGCTCCATCAGCTTGCGGATGATCGTCCCGTGGTTCGCCATGCGGTCGACCATGCGGCGGTCGGTGTGGGCGAAGTAGACGTTGTTCTTGAAGAAGTCGCAGTGGCCGTAGACGTGGCTGATCACCAGCTTCTGGTCGACCAGCGAGTTCGACTTCATCAGGTAGGCGTAGCAGGGGTCGTTGTTGATGACGAGCTCGTAGATCTTGCTGAGCCCGTAGCGGTAGCCCTTCTGCAGCCGGTCGAACTCCATCCCGAAGCGCCAGTGCGGGTAGCGGGTCGGGAAGCCGCCGAACGACGCCACCTCGTTCAGCTCGTCGTGGTCGACCAGCTCGAAGATGGTCGGGAAGAAGTCGAGCCCGTAGGCGCGGGCATGCTTCTCGATCTCCTGGCGCGCGCGCTCGAGGTCGGGGGTGAGGTTCACGGCGGAAGCCTCACTTGCCCTTGCCGAGGAAGTCCTGGATCGACTTCAGGATCCCGTCGCGGTCGGGGATCTCCGAGGTGATGACGCGCTCGTCCTTCGGGAACTTGGCGTCGAGGTCCTTCTTGAACTGGCCGGAGCCGTAGGCGCTGCGCACCTGCCCGTAGCAGAAGACGTTGCAGTGCGGGAGGATGCTCTGCTCGAGCAGCTCGACGCAGCGCTCGGTGTCGCGCCCCGACCAGTTGTCGCCGTCGCTGAAGTGGAACGGGTAGACGTTCCAGATCGACGAGGGGAACTGCTCCTGCATCAGCCGCGCGCACAGCTCGTAGGCGGAGGAGATCTTGGTGCCGCCCGACTCGCGCAGGTGGAAGAAGGTGTTCTCGTCGACCTCGCGCGCCGCGGCGTCGTGCACGATGTAGCGGATCTGGAGGCTCTTGTACTGGCTGCGGAGCCACGTGTTGATCCAGAACGCCTCGACGCGCACGACCTCCTTCTGCTCCTTCCCCATGCTGCCGCTGACGTCCATCATGTAGACGACGACGGCGCTGTTCTCCGGCGCGTTCTTCACCTTCCAGCTGCGGTAGTGGCGGTCGCCGCGGATCGGGATCAGGCAGGGATCCTCGGGATCGAACGCGCTCGTGATGATCTGGCGGCGCAGCGCCGCCTTGAGCGTCCGCTTGGCGTGGCGCAGGCTCTCGGGCCCGGTGCGGCGGATGCCGATGTAGCGTCCCACCGGAGCGACGAGTTCGCTGCGGCCCTTCGGCTGGATGCGCGGCAGCTGGAGCTCCTCGCCCAGGATCTCGGCGAGCTCGGCGAGCGGCACCTCGACCTCGAGCATGTGCTCGCCCGGCTGGTCGCCCGCCTTGCCCTCGGCGCCGTCGCCCGGCTCGCCCTCGCCCTGCCCGACGCCCTGCTTCTTGTTGTCGCCGAAGCGGAAGTGCGGCAGCTCGATGCCGGGCAGAGGGATCGAGATCAGGTCCTTGCCCTTGCGGCCGAACATCTCCCCCTGCGACACGAACTTGCGCAGGTCGGACTTGATCCGGCCGCGCACGATGTCGCGGAAGCGGCTGCGGTCACGTTCGATGCGCCGGATCATGATGGATGAGTCGGCTTCGCGAGCGAAGCCGTGGGCTCAAGACTCCTTGGTGTCGCCGCGCGCGAAGATGCTCGCCACGAAGTTCAGCACGTCGGTGGCGCACACGTCGCAGTAGCCGTAGTTCTTGACCAGGCGCGTCTTCACGACGTCGATCTTCTCCTGCGTGTCCTTGTCGACGACCGCGGAGACCAGGCTGGTCAGCTTGATCGAGTCCTTCTGGTCCTCGAAGAGCTTGAGCTCGAGCGCCTTCTGCAGCCGCTCGTTGCTGCGCCACGTGAAGGTCTTGCCCTCCATCGCGAGCGCGCCGATGTAGTTCATGATCTCGCGGCGGAAGTCCTCCTTGCGCGAGTCGGGGATGCCGATCTTCTCCTCGATCGAGCGCATCAGCCGCTCGTCGGGCTCCTCGTCGCGGCCCGTGTACTTGTTGCGGACCTTCTCGCCCTGCGTGTAGGCCTTGAGGTTGTCGAGGTAGTTGCCGCACAGGCGCGCGATCGCCTCCTCGTCGGCCGCGATGGCGCGCTGGACCTCGTTCTTGACGATGTCCTCGTACTCCTCCTTCACGGTCGCGAGCAGGTCGCGGAAGCGCTTGCGCTGGTCGTCGTTCGTGATGAGCGAATGGAAGCCGAGCCCCTCCTCGAGCTCGTTCAGGACCATGAACGGGTTGACGCACGGCTCGCCGGTCTCGGCCACCAGGGCATTCGAGATCTTGTCTTGGATGTAGCGCGGGCTGATGCCGTCCATGCCCTCGCGCGGCGACTCCTCGCGGAGTTCTCGAATGTTGTCTTGGGTAAAGCCCGGCAGCGTCTTGCCGTTGTAGAGCTTGAGCTTCTGCAGCAGCGACAGGTTCGCGTTCTTCGGGTCCTCGAGGCGCGACAGCACGGCCCACATCGCCGCCATCGACAGCGTGTGCGGCGCGATGTGCTTGCCGCTCACGCGCCGGCTGTTGTAGTCCTTCTGGTAGATGCGGACCTCGTCGTCGAGCGTCGTGTTGTAGGGGATGTCGACGCGAATGGTCCGGTCGCGGAACGCCTCCATCAGCTCGTTGTTCTGCAGGCGCTTGAACTCCGGCTCGTTCGTGTTGTGGCAGACGACGTTGCCGACGCCGCAGACGAAGTTGTGCAGCCCCTCGC
>DAINBU010000099.1:0-19728 GCA_036732755.1 Planctomycetota bacterium | reverse complement strand
TGTGGCTGCCCAACGCGCGCAGCTCGCGTAGGACCACGGCCGCGACGAGCGCACCGAACAGCAGGAAAAGCCACGTGAGGAGGCGCAGGCTCGGCAGGCCGAGGCCGAAGAGGCGGCCCCAGAGTTCGCACACGACGTAGTAGGCGGGCGTGTAGATGTTCCCGCAGCCGTCGATCGAGGGATTCGCAAAGAGGTCGCCGCCCTGCTTCGCCCAGATCGCCGTGCAGGTCGCCTGCACTCCTTCGAGGTGCTCGTTGCTGAGCGGCCGCCCGATCCGCGAGACGAAGACCGGCACCAGCACGCCGAGCAAGAAGAGCGCGAGGACCGCCGCGGTGGCGCGTGCCGCGAAGCGCGCGATCCTCTCGCGCCGCTCCGGCGCGGCGCGCGCGTGCGCGAGCAGCAGCACACCCCACGCGCAAAGCAGCGCCACGCGCCAGGCGCGGACGTTTCCGACGAGGTCGCCGACCACCGCCGCGTCGCCCGGCCAGTTCCGGAGCGTCGCGAACCGCTCGAGGCGCGAGCGCTCGGCGCGGAGTTCCGCCGGCGGATGGAGAACGACACGGTCGATCTGCTCCTGCGCGGCCTTCGTCCACCGCTCGCGCAGCTCGTCGCCCGTGTACTCGAAGCGCCGGCTCCCGATCGTGACGACCACGGCGCGGATCTGCGCGAGCGTCGCTCCGTCGGTCGCCAGTTCGAGGTCGGCGAACCACTCGTGGCCGCTCGGCCAGAGCGGGCGGCCGGGCACGTTCGGGAGCGCGACGCGATTCCCGCGCGGGCTGATGCGGGAGACGGTGACGGCGGCGGCGTCGACGGGCGCATCGAGCGCGACCGTGACCGGCTCGCCCGCCCGGCCGTCGCGCAGCGCGCCGTAGGCGTCCGCGATCCAGAGCGCGGGGAGGAGGACGAAGAGGAGGAGCGCGCCCGATCCGAGGATTGCGCCGACGGGATCGATGCGCCGCATGCCGGACCTTACATCGACCGGAAGAGTGCAGCAATCGAAGGCGGGGCGCCGATGAAGGCGTGGCAGCCGCCGCGCGCACGGTCCGGTATCGTTCCGCGCTTCCCTCGCAGATTCGGAGCGCAAGCGTGAGAGCGTTCGTCACCGGCCATCGCGGCTACATCGGCGTCCACCTCGTCGACCTGCTGAAGCAGGAGGGGCACACCGTCGTCGGCTGCGACCTCGGCCTCTTCGACGGCTGCGAGTGGGAGAAGGTCGTCCCGCCCGACGTCGATCTGAAGAAAGACGTGCGCGCGATCGAGCGGCGCGACCTCGAGAAGTGCGACGTCGTGATGCACCTCGCCGCGCTCTCGAACGACCCGATGGGGGCGGTCGACGGCGGGCTCACGCTCGCGATCAACCGCGACGCTTCGGTGCGCCTCGCGAAGCTCGCCAAGGAGGCGGGCGTGCCGCGCTTCCTCTTCGCCGGGAGCTGCAGCGTCTACGGCAAGGGCGCCAAGCTCGACCTCGACGAGAGCGATCCGCTGAATCCACTGACCGCCTACGCGCAGTCGAAGATCGAGAGCGAGTCGCTGATCTCGAAGCTCGCCGACGACAACTTCAGCCCGGCCTACCTGAGGAACGCGACGGCCTACGGCCACTCGCCGATGCTGCGCATCGACCTCGTCGTGAACAACCTGCTCGGCTCGGCGCGCGCGTACGGCGAGATCCGCATCCAGTCGGACGGGACGCCGTGGCGGCCGCTGATCCACTGCCGCGACATCGCACGCGCCTTCGTCGCCTTCGCGAAGGCGCCCAAGGCGGCGATCCACGACCGTGCGATCAACGTCGGCGACAACCGGGAGAACTTCCAGGTCCGTGACGTCGGCGACCAGGTGAAGCGGCTGATGCCCTCCGCGAAGATCGCTTACACCGGCGAGGTCGGCAACGACCCGCGCAACTACCGCGTGAAGTTCGACTTGCTGAACCGGCTGCTCCCCGACTTCAAGCTGCAGTACTCGCTGGTCACCGGCATGGAGGAGCTGCACCGCAAGATGGGGGAGCACGGCTTCTCGAAGCAGGACTTCGAGGGCGAGAAGTTCGTCCGGCTGCGCACGTTGAAGGGCCGGATGGGGCAGTTGGCCCCGGTTCCTGGAGCGGGACGCGCATGATCTTCACCGAGACGCCGCTGAAGGGCGCCTACGTGATCGACCTGGAGAAGCGCGGCGACGAACGCGGCTTCTTCGCGCGCGTCTTCTGCGAGAAGGAGTTCGCCGCGCACGGCCTCGTGACCCGTTTCGTGCAGGTCAACAACTCGCTCAGCGCGCAAAAAGGGACGCTGCGCGGCATGCACTACCAGCTCGCGCCGAAGGCCGAGACGAAGCTCGTGCGTTGTGTCCGCGGCGCGCTGCACGACCTGATCCTCGACCTGCGGCTCGGCTCGCCCACGTTCGGGCAGTCGTTCGGCGCCGACCTCACCGCCGAAAACCGGCGCATGATGTACGTGCCCAAGGGGTTCGCCCACGGCTTCATCACGCTCGAGGACGCCACCGAGGCGCTCTATCTGGTCGACGAGTTCTACGGGCCCGAGCAGGAGCGCGGCGTGCGCTTCGATGACGCGAAGTTTTCGCTGCGCTGGCCGCTCGCGCCGGTCGTCGTCTCCGACAAGGATCGCGCGCATCGCGACTTCGAGCCGGCCTGGCACCTCGGCGCACGGCCGTGAAGATCCTCTTCACCGGTGCGAGCTCCTTCACCGGCCACTGGTTCGCGCGCGAGCTCGCCGCCGCCGGCCACGTAGTGACGGCGACCTTCCGCAAGCGCGCGGAGGACTACCCCGACGCCGTGCGCCGCCGCCGCGTCGAGCGCGTGGTCGAGGTCTGCACGCCGGTCGTCGGCGCGTCGTTCGGCGACGACGGCTTCCTCGCGCTGGTGAAGCAGGGCGGCTTCGACCTGCTCGCGCACCACGCCGCCGACGTCACGAACTACAAGAGCCCCGACTTCGACGCGGCCGCGGCGCTCGCCAACAACGTCCGCCGCCTCGACGCCGTGCTCGCGGCGTTCCATGCGGGCGGCGGCCGGCGCGTGCTCCTGACCGGCAGCGTCTTCGAGAGCGGCGAGGGCCGGGGCACGCAGGGGCTGCCCGACTTCTCGCCGTACGGCCTCTCGAAGACCATGACGGCGCAGGCGTTCCGCTTCTATTGCGGGCGCGCCGGCGTCCACCTCGGCAAGTACGTGATCCCCAACCCGTTCGGCCCGTGGGAAGAGCCGCGCTTCACCATGTACCTGATGAAGGAGTGGCTCGCGGGCCGGAAGGCGAGCTGCGCGAGCCCCGACTACGTGCGCGACAACATCCACGTGACGCTGCTCGCGAAGGCGTACGCGCGCTTCGCGGCGCAGCTCCCCGCGACGCCCGGCTTCACGAAGACCAACCCGAGCGGCTACGCCGAGAGCCAGGGGAAGTTCACGCTGCGGGTCGCCGAGGCGATGCGGCCACGGCTCAAGCTCCCGTGCGCGGTCGACCTGGCCGAGCAGCGCGACTTCCCGGAGCCGCGCGAGCGCGTGAACACCGACCCCGTCGATGCGAAGGCCCTCGGGACGTCGGAGGCGGCGGCGTGGGACGAGATGGCGGCGTGGTACCGCGAGGTCGTCGCGAAGTAGCGCCGCCCGGACCGGTCAGATCGCCCAGGGCGCCTTGCCGGTGGCCCAGAGCTTCTCGAGCTGCTCGCGGTCGCGCTGCGTGTCCATGCAGGCCCAGAAGCCGCGGTGCTTGTGGATGCTGAGCTGCTGGTCGCGGGCGAGGCGCACGAGGGGCTCGCGCTCGAGGACGCAGCTCTCGTCGGGCGAGAGGTAGGGCAGGAAGCCGCGCTCGAAGAAGAAGTAGCCGCCGTTGATCCAGGCGTCCGCGAAGTCGGGCTTCTCGCTGAACTCCTGGACGTGCGGGCCGTCGACCTTGAGCTCGCCGAAGCGCGACGGCGGATTCACGCCGAGCACCGTGCCGAACCGCTTCTGCTCCCGGTGGAAGAGGTACTCGCCCGCGAGGTCGGCGTCGGTGAGGCCGTCGCCGTAGGTCACCGCGAAGGTGGTCGCGTCGCCGAGGTATTTGTCGGCCGCGCGTGCGACGCGGGCGCCGGTCATGGTCAGCTCGCCGGTGTCGGCCAGCGTCACCTGCCAGTCGTCGTCGTGGTCGATCGAGTGGACCTTGAGCTTGTTCGTCTTGAGCTCGACCGTGAAGTCGCTGTTCGACGCGGCGTAATTGAGGAAGTACGCCTTGATCACCTCGGCCTTGTAACCGAGGCAGAGCACGAAGCGGCGGAAGCCGTGCCGCGCGTAGCTCCGCATGATGTGCCAGAGGATGGGGCGGTGGCCCACGGGTACCATCGGCTTGGGGCGCAGCTCCGTCTCCTCGCGGAGACGGGTCCCGAGACCTCCGCAGAGCACGAAGACCGGCACGTCGGACGTCCGATGACTCTCCGGCACGGATTCCCCCAGCGCTTGACGTTCTGCGCCAAGATACCACGCTGCGAGGTCGCTCCCCGATGAAGCTGCTGGTCGTCATCGTCTCCTACCGCGTGACCGACCTGACGATCGACTGCCTGCGCTCGCTCGAAGGACGCATCGGGCGCGTGGCGGGCGCGAAGGTCGCGGTCTGCGAGAACGGGACCGGCGCCGCCGACGTCGAGCGGCTGCGGCGGGAGATCGACGGGCACGGCTGGGGCTCCTGGGTCGAGCTCTCCTCGGTCCACCCGAACCGCGGCTTCACCGGCGGGAACAACTTCGTGATCCGCGCCGCGCTGGCCTCGGTCGACCCGCCCGAGTACTTCCTGCTGCTCAACGCCGACACGCTCGTGCACGACGGCGCCCTCGAGGCGCTGGTCGACTTCATGGACCGCACGCCGAAGGCGGGGATCGCCGGGAGCTGCCTCCTCTCGCCGGCGGGCGTGGTGCAGGCGTCGCCCTTCCGCTTCCAGGGGATCGCGAGCGAGCTCGACCGGGGGCTCAGCCTCGGCGTCGTCTCGAAGCTGCTCGCGCCGTGGGCGGTCGTGATGCCGGCCTCGGCGACGGAGTGCCGCGCCGACTGGGTCTCGGGCGCGAGCATGATCCTGCGCCGGACGATGCTCGACGCGATCGGCCTGCTCGACGAGGGGCTCTACACCTACTTCGACGACATCGACCTCTGCCTGCGCGCGCAGCGGGCCGGCTGGGAGACGTGGTACGTGCCGGCGAGCCGCGTCGTCCACCTCGAGGGCGCCTCGACCGGGATCGCCGAGCGGATCGTCAAGCGCCGCCCGGCCTACTGGTTCCAGGCGCGCCGCCGTCACTTCCTGAAGAACCACGGCGCGCTCTACGCCGCGCTGGTCGACCTCGCCTACCTCTCCGGCTTCGCGCTGTGGCGGCTGCGGCGGCGGATCCAGGGCAAGCCCGACACCGACCCGCCGCACATGCTCGGCGACGCGTTCCGCCACAGCGTCTTCTCGGCCGGCTTCGCCGTGACCGAGGTGGAGAACCCGGCGCTGCGCGAGTCGCCCGCGCCCGCCGCCGCCTCCGCGGAGCGAAGCCGATGAATTCGTTCGCGACGCTCGCCCTCGCGGCGTGGGTGCCGGCGACGTTCCTGCTCTTCTTGGCATTGCCGAAGCGGCGCGCGCTCGTCCTCTCCGTGATCGGCGGCTTCCTCTTCCTGCCGTGCGGCAGCATCAAGTTCCCCGGCCTGCCCGACTTCAACAAGCAGATGGTGACCTGCCTCGGGCCGTTCATCGCGGCGCTGCTCACGCAGCCGGCGAAGATCTTCCGCACGCGCTACTCGTGGCGCGACCTCCCGGCGCTCGTCATCGTCGCCTGTCCGTTCGCGTCGTCGATGACGAACGGGCTCGGCGTCCACGACGGCCTCTCCGAGGTCTTCGAGGCGGTCCTGCTCTGGGGCCTCCCCTATCTCCTCGGCCGCGTCTACCTCTCCGACGGCGACGGGCTGCGCGCGCTGGCGCAGGGGATGGTGATCGGCGGGCTCGTCTACGTGCCGCTCTGCCTCTTCGAGGTCCGCCTGAGCCCGCAGCTCCACAACTACCTCTACGGTTTCATGCCGGGCAGCTTCGAGCCGATGCGGTACGGCACGTACCGGCCGGCGGTGTTCATGCTGAACTCGCTCACGGTCGGCTCCTGGATGGCGATGGCGTCGATCGCCTCCTTCGCGATGGTCCGTTTCCAGATGTTCCGTCCGCCCTTCACGCTGCCGAAGGGCTGGGTCGTCGCCGCGCTCGTCGGCACGACCGTCCTCTGCAAGACGATCGGCGCGATCCTGCTCATGCTGGTCGGCTGGTTCGTGCTGAAGCAGGCGCAGCGCCGCAAGGCGCGCTGGATCCTGGTCGCGCTCGTCGTCTTCCCGCAGCTCTTCGTCGCGGCCCGCGTGAGCGGAATCATCGACCGCAGCTCGCTGCAGAAGGTCTATTCGTACCTGCCCGAGGATCGCAGCGAGTCGCTCGATTATCGCGCCAAGAACGAGGACGTCCTGGTCGAGAAGGCGCTGCAGCGGCCGGAGTTCGGCTGGGGCGGGTGGGGGCGTTCGCGGATCGTCAACGAGTCGGGCGACGACGTCACGATCGTCGACAGCATCTGGGTGCTGATCCTCGGCAAGAACGGCCTCGTCGGCCTCTTCGCGCTGATGGGCTACCTGCTGGTCGGGCCGGCCACGTTCCTCGCGCGGACGCCCGACCGCCTCTGGCCGCGCCCCGACGTCGCGCCGGCGCTCTGTTTCGCGCTGATGGCGGCGTTCTTCGCGATCGACTGCACGTTGAATGCGCTGATCAACCCCGTCCTGCTGATGGTGATCGGGGCGATCGTCAGCTTCCGGCCGGCGCCGGCGGCCCGGACGGCGCCGGCACCGGCGCTGCCGGCACGCTGACGAGCGCGAGCATCGGCTCGATCGTCCGCTCGATCCAGCGGTGCGGGGCGACGCGCGTCGCAACGACCGGCCGGCCGCGCGCTTCACTGCAGCAGCTTCTTGTCGAGGATGCGGCGCGCGAGCTCCTCGCCCGCGAGCCGGTGCGCGAAGGGCGTCCAGTGGTGGTGCGAGCGACGCCAGTAGAGCAGCTCCTTGCCGTTCCACGGACGCAAGAGATCGATCGTCGAGACGAATTCGAACCCCGGCCGGTGGACGTCGAAGAGCTCGAGCGGAAACCATTCGGCGAGCGCGTGATCGACCGGGCTCTCGCCCGCGATGCTCTGCACCACGAACGGGATCCCGTGCGCGCGCGCGACGGAGTAGAGGCGTTCGAAGATCAGCGCGCAGAGCTTGCGCTTCGCCTGCTGCTCCGGCGTGAGGACGGGCTTGCTCGGCACCGCGGAGGCGGGCGCCGGCTCGTCCTTGCCGCGGGATGGCGGCGCTTCGGCCGCGTGGAGCACGATCGCCTCGTGCTTCAGCAGGCAGGTGAGCGCCTCCTTGACGAAGACGAACGCGTCGGATCGCTCCGACAGGAAGTTGAAGAGCGTCGAGCGGTTGAGCCAGTCGGCCAGCTCGCTTCCCGGGACGTACTCCTGCGCCGCGGGGAGGAGCCGCTCGCCGTCGACCTGGAACAGCCCGGTGCGGCCGTTGTCATCGAGGTCGTTGTCGAAGAACGACACGAGGACGAGGTCGGGCGAGTAGTTCAGGAGCTCACGCTCGAGGTAGAGGCACTCCTCGGCGTTCGAGAAGCCCGAGACACCGCAGTTCAGGACCTCGACGTCGAGGCCGGCGGCACGCAGGCGCGCCTCGAGGACGCTCGAGAAGGTCTCGTTCGCGGCGACCTCGTAACCGATCGTGTAGGAGTCGCCGAGGGAGACGATGCGACGACGACCCGCGGGCTTGGCATGCTCGACGTCGTGGTCGCACCGCATGCCCTGGCGGTTGATCGCGAACTCGACGTCGACGTCGGCCGAGCGGTGGCGGTAGCGCGAGGAGGGATCGTTGTACCGGATGCCCCAGGGTGCGCGGACGACGTGGCGCGCGAACTTCGGCTGCTCGCCGAGCACGAGCCGGATCGCGAGTTCGCCGAGCAGGCACCCGACGATGCACCCCGTGGCGGCCAGCGCGACGCGCGCGGCGAGTCGGCCGCGGCGCGGCCAGCGGAGCCCCGCTCGCGCGGCGCTTGTCGATCGGGTCGGCATGGAGCGAGACTCGCGGGAGGGCGTCCGTCGCCGCGCGCCGCCGGCGCGCGAATCGAGGGGCGCGCATCCTATCGGCGCAGTCGCTCTCCGCGCCGGAGGCCGCCGGCCCGCGTGAGCGCGGCCTGATCACCGCGGCGGGAGCAGCGCAAGCAGCGGTTCGATCGTCTTCTCGATCGAGTGGAGCGCGGCGACGCGCGCGCGCCCGGCGGCGCCCATGCGTGCGCGCCGCTCGGGTTCGCGCCCGATCTCGAGCAGAGCGGCGGCGAGCCCCTTCCCGTCGCCGGGCTCGAAGAGGAGTCCGCTCGTCCCCGCTTCGACGAGCTCCGGGATGCCGCCGACGCGCGGCGCGACGACCGGTCGCGCGCGCGCCATCGCTTCCATCAAGACGACGGGGATCCCCTCCATCCGGCTCGAGAGGACGAAGGCGTCGCAGCGGCAGTAGGCGGCGGCGACGTCGGCCTCGCCCTTCGCGCCGGCAAGGCGGAAGCGGGCGGCGACGCCCCGCGCGGCGATGCGTGCCTCGAGCTGCGCCCGCTCGCTTCCTTCGCCCACGAGCTCGAGCTCGGCGTCGAGACCGGCGGCGAGCGCGTCGGCGAAGGCGTCGACGAGCAGGAGCTGCCCCTTCTCCGGCGCGAGCCGTCCGACCGAGAGCAGGCGCAGCGGCGGCGCGTGCGGCGCGTGCGGCGCGGGCTCGATCGCCGCGACGGCGAGCCCGCAGCGGACGACGTGGAGCTTCGCCGCGAGCGCGGCCGCGATCGCGCGCGCGACCTGCGTGCGCGTGAATTCCGAGATGCAGGCGGCGAAGCGCGCCGAGGCGATCAGCCGCGCGAGCGCCTGCACCGAGTCGCCGGAAAGATCGGCGAAGCCGTGCAGCGTGAGGCTCCACGGGATCGCGAGGAGCGCCGCCGCGAGGCGGCCCACTTCGGCGCCGGCGTCGGCGAAATGGACGTGCAGGTGGCCGATCGAGCGGCGCTCGAGCGAGCGCGCGAGCCGCAGTGCCTCGACCAGCCAGAAGAGACGCCAGAGCATCCCGCGCGCGCCGCACAGCCCACCCTCGAAGGCCAGCGCGGCCGCGCGCAGCAACCGGAACGGCTTCGTCAGGAGCGCCCACGCCAGCGCGCCGGCGAGCGCGAGCGGCGGCGCCAGGAGGATTGCGCAGGTCGCCGCGCTTTCTTGGCGGTCTTCTGGATTGAGGAGCTCGGCGGCGGTCGGGCGGCGGATCGTGAAGGTGTCGATCGCGACGCCGCGCCGGCGGAGCTCCTGCACCTCGCGCCGGATGAAGCTGTGAGAGAGCGCCGGGTAGCGGCTGACGAGCCAGGCGTGGCGCAAGCTCAGCTCCCGCGCGCGCCGCGGGGATGGAGCCGCAGCAGGAGCCGCGGGATGGAGAGCGCGCCGTCGCCCGACTGGTTCGGCTCGGCCTCGACGTTGACGCGCGCGAGCTCGAAGGGGGCGAGCGGCGGGCGGTTCGTCCCCGGCCGCGTCGTGACCGCCGCGGCGTAGCCGGCCGCGCGCACCGCCTCGACCGCCGCGTCGTCGTGCGCGCCGTCGGGATAGCAGAAGGAGCGCACCTCGACGCCGGTCGCCTCGCGCAGCAGCGCGCGCGAGCCGGCCGTCTCGCGTGCGAAGTCGGGCGCGAGCTCGCGCTTCAGCAGCGCGTGCGTCATCGAGTGCGAGCCGACTTCGTGGCCGTCGCGCGCGAGCTCGCGCAGCTGCGCGAAGTCCATCAGCCCCTCCCAGTCGGGGCGCACCGCGCCCGGCGCCGCTTCCGCGAGCGCCTCCTCGAGCCGCGCGCGCGCGCCTTCGGGGAGCGTCTTCGCGAAGCGGACGACCGCATGCGCGAACGACGGCGAGCGCCGTTGCGCCCAGAGTGCGTCGAGGCGCGCCGGGTCGGCGGCGTCGCGGAGCTTGGCGCGCAGCGCCGCGCCGCCGCGCACGCCGTCGTCGTCCGATCCGGCGCGCGCCGCGTGCGCCGCCGCGTAGGCGAGCCGGTCGTGCCAGAGGAGCTCGCCGCTCCGGGCGTTCCCGGCGACGGCGAAGAACGTGGCGCGCACCTTGTGGCGCGCGAGCAGCGGCCGCGCGAACTCGAAGTTGTCGCGCATGCCGTCGTCGAAGGTGAGCGCGAGCAGCGGCTTGCCGTCCCGTCGCTGCGGCGCCGCCGCGGCCGCCACCGCCTCGTGCAGCGGCAGGCACTCGAACGACGCGGCGAGCGCGGCGAGGAGCTCGTCGAAGAAGCGCGGCGGCACCGCGAGATGGGGCAGCGGGTAGCGGGCGCGCCGCTCTGGCGGCAGGACGCGATGGAGCGTGACGATCGTGAGCCGGCCGGCGAGCGCGCGCGCCGGCTTCGTCACGCCGAGCGCGTAGGCGGCCGCGGCGAGCGCGCCGCGGGCGAGGCGGCGCACGCGGCCGCTCGTCGGGGCGCTTTGCTGCTCGGCCGGACGCATCGGCGCGGGGCGGTCAGCGCAGGCGGCGCGGGTCGCAGCGGTTCAGGATCACGCCGGCGAGACGCGCGCCCGCGTTCTGGATGATGGAGATGGCTCGCTGGACGTCGGCGCGCGGCGTGCTCCCGGCGCGCGCGACCAGGACGACGGTGTCGTCGCGCTTGAGCAGCAGCGGCTTTTCGGCGCTTTCGAGCAGCGGCGCCGCGTCGACCACGACGTGGTCGATTTGCAGCGCGGTGGCCTCGTAGAGCTCGTTCGCCTTGGCGCTCGTCACCTCGGCGGCGGAGGACGGGCGCGCCGCGCCGGCGGGCAGCACGACCAGCCCCGGCACCGCGTCGATCGCGCGCAGCGCGTCGCCGTCGGCCGACTTGCCGTGGACGAGCTCGTAGAGGCCGGGCTTGTCGGGCATCCCGAAGGCGCGCGCGAGTCCGGGGCGCGCCAGGTTCGCCTCGATCAGCAGCACCTGGCGCTGCAGGTCGCGCGCCAGCGCGATCGCGGTGCACGCCGCGATGGTGGTCGCGCCGTCGCCGGCGCGCGCGGCCGCGACGACGATGCGGCGCGGCAGCTCGCTGCCCTGCGCGGCGGTGAGGCCGGCGAGCAGCGGGGCGATGACCGGCTCGAGCGTGTCGGAGGGGACGCGCGCGGTCGGCGACGCCGCCGGGCGCACGACCACGAGCCGCCGCTCGGTCAATGCGTTCGGCATCACGACGCGGCCCTCTTCTGGAGTTGCATCTCGGGCACGGCGCAGATCACCGGCACGCCCAGGATCCGCTCGACGTCGCGCGACGAACGCAGCGTCCGGTCGGTCGCGGCGCGCAGGAAGGCGAGCAGGAAGCCGGCGCTGAGGCCCATGAGCAGCCCCATCACCACCGGCACCTTGCGATTCGGCGCGAACTTGTCGAAGGGCATCTGCGCCGCCTGGATCACGCGCAGGTTCGACATCTTCGCGGTGTCGAGCGCCTTCGAGACCGAGTAGCGGTCGAACGCCTCGGTGAAGCGCGCCGCGTCGGCCGCCTTGATCTCGTAGTCCTTCTCCTTGGCGCGCAGGTCGGGCTCGCACGTCGCGAGCGCCGCGAGCGCGTCCTCCGCGTTCTGGCGGCGCGCCGCGATCACCTGCGTCTGCGCCTCGATGCCCTTCTCCTGGACCTTGAGCGAGGTGAGCTCGGCCATGAACCTCTGCGTCTGCTGCGAGGCGGGGATGCTGGTCTCGGTGGTGAGCATCTGCGGCTCGTCTTTCAGGCGTTCCTGCATGAGCGCGATCTGGTGCTCCTTCTCCTTCACGATCTCGGCTTCGGGCGTGTAGTTCGTGAGCAGGAGGTCGCGCTCCTGCTTCAGCGTGTCGAGGCGCGTCAGCAGCAGGGCATAGGCGGGATTGGCCAGCTGCGAGATCGTCGTCTCGGGCGGGGCGTCCTTGGCCAGCTTGATCAGCACGTCGTAGCACTGCCGCTTCGCCTTGACGGCGGAGAGCTCGAGCCGCTGCGCGCTCGCGGCGAGCTCGGCGTCGTTCAGCTCTTTCATGCCGTTCGTGCGCTGCTGGTTGATGTCGTAGACGCGGCACGTCTGCTTGGCGTCGGCGTACGTCTGCGCCGCCTTGTCGCGCCCCGCGACCGCCGCCTCCATCTGCGTCTTCAGGAACTCGAAGCCGCTGTCGGACTTGAAGAAGTCGCGGTGGCGCTCCTCCATCGCCTCGACCAGGGCGTCGGCGAGGCGCTTCGCCTCGTGCGCGTTGTCCGCCAGGCACGCCACCGTGATCACCGACGCGCCGGGCTCGTGCGTGATGCCCGAGCTGCTCTGCAGCAGGCGGACGGCGTCCTCGAAGCAGCGCTCGCACGAGTGGTCGGCGCAGCACTGGACGTCGGGCGACGGGATCGCCCTGCCGAACCACCATTTCTGAGCGGAGTGGAACCAGCGGATCGGGAAGGGGTTCCCCGAGTCGTCCTCGCCCGAGGAAGGGTCGTAGGGGGCGAGCAGCGACGCCGCCCCGATCTTCTTCACCGCGTTCTCGTAGACGATCGGCGCGTTCAGGAGCTGGATCTCGGTCTCGATGTCGTCGCTGCGGCCGTTGGCGGCGGCGCGCTGCCCGGTCTCGACCGAGTCGGTGGTGGTGTGCTCGCGCGAGCCCCAGCGCACCATGAGCTTCGCCGCCGCGCGGTAGACGTTGGGGGCCGCGACGGCCATGAACGTCCCGCACGCCAGCCCGATGGTGGCGAAGACGGCGATCCAGAGACGCGTGCGGCGCAGCGCGTCGATCACCTGGTCGGCCGCGAGGCCGCCGGAGGTCTCGGGCGTTTCGGGTTCGTCGTTGCGGGTCGTCAGTCGCGCGTCCACTTCGGAACTCCTCGCTCCACCGCAATCAGTTCCCGGACCCACCCACGGTGATCGCCTGGAAGTTGATCGGGATCGGGATGGCCTTGCGGAAGTACTGGTCGATCCAGATGTCGACCTTGTCGATCGTAGTGTTCGGGATGAAGACGACGTCGAAAGGCTGCATGTAGACCGGGACCGAGGTGCCCCAGTACTGGAGGTCGGCGTCGATCTTCCAGGAGAGCTGCTGGTGGGTCTCGGGGTCCCAGCGCACGAGCAGCAGCGAATCGAGCCGCGCCGTCTCCTTCAGCGGGCCGCCCGCGCGCCCGATCGCCTCGAGCAGCGTCATGCGGGCGCCCTCGAAGATGACCGAGCCCGGCTCGTGCACCTCGCCGAAGACGATGACGTTGCGCGCGATCTTCGTCTTGAGCAGGATGCTGAAGCGGTCGACGGCGCGCAGCTTCAGCAGCTTCTGGTAGTCGATGCCGACCGACGCGCGCAGCGCCTCGACCGACTGCCCGGCGGCGTAGCGGTCGCCGAGTCCGAGGAAGGCGGCGTTCCCGTCGGGACGAACGAGGACCTCGTGGTCCCAGACCTTGGAGTCGGCGACGAGGTCGGCGAAGCGGACCTCGAGGACGTCGCCCGGCACGATCACGTCGTAGTCGGTGCGCAGCGTCTGGTTGATCTTCGGCGCGAGGTCCGGCATGGGATCCCCTGGCGAGGAGCACGCGAAGCTCGCCAGCAAGAGCACGGCCGCGAGGACGCGCACGGTGCGCAGGGCGCGAATCCCGCCGGAAGGGCGCTGGATCCGCAGGTCGGCGACGAACGATGAATTCATGTGGGGGAGATGGGAGACCGGACTGGGGCCGAGGTCCTGGATGTTCGCGTCGCCCGAATTCGCCAGTTCGAATCGCGACGGACTGCACGTCGAATCGAGAGGGGTGTCGCGCAGGAAGTCGGCCCGGGAGTCGAGGAAGTATATGACTCACTTCTCGCGACCCGCAACTTCGCTGCACGTCGTCATGGGGTGATCGAGTCGATGCGGGAAACCTCTGCTCCACCCCGGGTCGTCTTGATCTCGCCGACGCGCAATGAGGAGAAGTCCCTTCTCGAGACGGTCGCGGCGGTCGAGGCGCAGACGCTGCGGCCGGTGCGTTGGATCCTCGTCGACGACGGATCGAGCGATCGCACGCCCGAGCTCCTGCGCGAGGTCGCGAAGCGGCTGCCGTGGGTGCGCGTCGTCACGCGGCCCGATCGCGGATTCCGCAAGGTCGGCGGCGGCGTGATCGAGGCGTTCGACGCCGGCCGCGCCGCCATCGACGTCGAGCACGACTTCCTCGCCAAGCTCGACGTCGACCTCTCGTTCGGGCCGCGCTACCTCGAGCGGATCCTGGAGCGCTTCGCCGCCGACCCGCGGCTCGCCGCGGCGAGCGGGAAGGTCTTCCGCCGCGAAGGCGGGGGGCTCGTCGAGGAGTTCATCATCGACGAGATGGTGGCGGGTCAGTTCAAGCTCTACCGGCGCGAGGCGTTCGAGAAGATCGGCGGCTTCGTGCAGGAAGTGATGTGGGACGGCATCGACATCCACCGCTGCCGCATGCACGGAATGCGGACGGCGAGCTTCGCCGACCCCGAGCTCGCCATCGTCCACCTGCGCGTGATGGGCTCGACCGAGAAGAGCGTCTACCACGGCCGGCTGCGCTGGGGGCGCGGCCAGTGGTTCATGGGGTCGAGCTTCCCCTACGTCGTGGCGAGCGGGCTCTTCCGCATGAAGGAGAAGCCCTGGGTCGTCGGCGGCCTGCTGATCGTCGCCGGCTACGTCGGCGCCTGGCTGCGCGGCGCGCCGCGCTACGGCGAGCCGGAGTTCCGTCGCGAGCTGCGGCGCTGGCAGCACGCGCGGCTGAAGCGGCTCTTCACGCGCGGCGGCGTCCGCTGACGGCGCTGCCTACTCGATGAGTCCCCGCCGCGGCAGGAGGCGCGCGAGCCCGAGCGCGAAGCGCAGCACGCCGAGCGCCTGCGCGAACTTCGCGACGACGCACGCCGTGGCGTAGAGGCGCGCGTCGGCGCCGCCGCCCGCCGCCGCGCCTTCCCGCGCGAAGATCCGAAGCCACAGCAGGGGGTAGAGCGCGAGCGCCGCGAGCCACGCCGGCGAGGCGAGCGCCGCGGCGAGGGCGATCGCGAGGGGCAGGGCGGCGCCCCAAAGCAGGGTCGAGGCGACCTCCCGCTGGCGGTCGCGGCCGGGGGCGCGCCGGTGGCGCCAGGCGAGCTCGGCGTCGGAGTGGCCGGTGCGGACGGTCCGCCGCCACCATTGCCCGAAGCTCGCGAGCGCGGCGTCGTGGCGCGCCATGTCGTGCCCGATGCGGCGCGTGGTGAAGCCCGCCTGCGTGAGCCGGAACGCGAAGTCGGGGTCCTCGCCGGCGATCAGCTCCTCGGTGAAGCCGCTGACCGCGCGGAACGCCGCGACGCTCACCAGCATGATCCCGCTGTAGGCGCCGTCGCCCGTCCGCTGCATGCGCCAGTCGAGGGCGCACATCTTGTTGTAGGGCGAGGCCTCGGGGCGCCGCTCGAGGAGGCGCCCGCAGACGCCGCCGAGGCGCGCGTCGCCGGAGAGCTCGCGCGCGGCCGCGTCGACGAATCCCGCGACGAGCTCGCAGTCGCCGTCGACGAACTGGAACGCGGTCACGGCGGGGTCGAGCTCGAGCAGCCGCGCGGCGCCGGCGTTGCGCGAGCGCGCCGCGGTGAGCGGGCGCGTGCGGTCGAGGCGCACCACCGTCGCGCCGGCGCGCTGCGCGATCGCGACGCTGTCGTCGCGCGACTCGCTGTCGACGTAGACGAGCGGCCGGCCCGAGGCCGGCAGCGCCGCGAAGCACGCGGGGAGGTGCGCCGCCTCGTTGCGGCCGATCACGACGAAGCCGACGCGGACGGCGGGCGGCGCGTCTCCGCCGGCGCTTGGCGCGTCCGGTCGCGTCCCGATCATCGCACGATCAGGAGGACCGCGCCGGAGATCGCGACGATCACCACGTCGAGCCACGGCGTGAGCAGCCCGTGCGCCCGGACCAGCAGCGCGAGGAGCGGGACGACGGCGAGGTTCGACCACGCCATGCCGGTCACGAAGCCGTGGGTGTCGCCGAGGTGGAGGCCGACCAGCGCGCAGGTCACCGTGATGGCCACGCGCCCGGCCTGCCAGCACATGTGGCGGAAGGAGTCGCCGAGCGCGAGGAGGGCCGGCTCCATGGTGGCGACGCAGCAGCCGCCGATGGAGCCGGCTGCGAGCAGGCGCAGCCAGGGGCCGGCATCCCAGTATTCCGGCTTGTAGAGGTGCTGGATCAGCCACGACCCGGTGAGCGCGAGGATCACCATCGGGACGGTCGTCGTCACCCCGAAGACGATGCGCGTGCGCAGGATGCGGTGGCGCAGCTCGTCGCGGTCGTCGACCGACCAGCGCGCGAAGAGGGGGAAGAGGACGCGGCTCGCCAGGTCGCGCATCGTCTCGACCAGCAGTGACGAGAGCACGATCGCGACGTTGTAGATGCCGAGCGGGCCCATCTCGCCGTTGAACGCCTTGCCCAGGACGAGGCGGTCGACCTTGGTGGCGAAGAAGGTGAAGGCGGTGGCAATGAAGACCCAGCGGCCGAAGCGCAGCATTTGGTGCGCTTCGTCGCGGTCGATGGAGAAGCGGTGGTGGCGGCGCGGCGCGACCAGGTGGCTCACGAGGAGCAGGCAGGCCGTCTCGGCCAGACCGCCGCCGAGCAGCGCCCAGGGCGTCTTCGAGAAGAGCGCCCACGTGATCATCACGACGATGCCGAAGACCTGTGCGCCGATCTCGAGCTGGACGCGCTTGACCAGCAGGAGCCGGCGCTGCAGCACGAAGAGCGTCGTCGAGTTGAAGCCGCTGATGACCGCCTGGATGCCGGCGATCGGGAGGAAGGTGAGCAGGCGCGGCTCGTGGTAGTAGATCGAGAGCGGCCACGCGATGACGACGGCGACGAGGCCGAGCACGAAGCCGCGCACGACCTGCAGGCTCCACGCGGTCTGCAGGAAGGTCGGCTCCTCGCCGCGCGGGCTCTGGATGACGCTCGGCCCGATGCCGAGGTCGGAGAACATCCGCAGGCCCTGCATGAACGTCGTGACGAGCGTCATGAGGCCGAACGCTTCGGGGGCGAGCAGGCGCGTCAGCGCGAGATTCGAGAGGAAGCGGAGCAGCTGGCTGACGTTGTTTTTGGCCAGTGTGGCGAACGAGCCCGAAACGGTTTGCGAAAGCAGTGGGGATTGACGGACCTACTCTAGCGCGTTTTTGGCACGTCGCGAGAGGTTGTCAAACATACGGGCGTGCTATCACGCTGCGCCACGCTTGGATTTCAAGTCTGCGATCCACGCGACCGCCGACGCGCGATCGAACTTCCCCCGTGATCGGCGCGGTGAGGATTCACACCACGGCCACTCATCGGTTCACGACGCGGCGGGATCCTAGGTCGAGAACGGGATGCGTCAACACTTGCGCGTCGGCGATCCCGTGGTTCCTTCAGGTCGGCTCGAAACTCGCGTCACGCGACGCGACGAGGATCGATTCGGTGTTCGTGTAACGGCGGAAGCCGCGTTCGGTACGCCGGTCGTTCGTGCGGGACATGAGGGAGAGAGGCTCCTGACGATTCTTGCTCGTCGAAGCTTGCTTCGGCGAGAGGTTCCAAGTTACAACGTTCGCGCTTTGGTCGCTGCGGCACGCGATCTGCCCCCCGGCAGGTTGCACGAGATCGGCGTGAGACACCGATCCCGGAGCCTCGACGGCCGAACGTCTTTCGTGCCGGTGATACGGGGTGGCAGGGGTGCCGCCGTGTCCTGGTTCGACATCCGAAAGGATGCCAGGGATGCGGTATCGAGTTGTGCGCGCGGACCGTTCCGGTCCGGCAGCGATCGTGTTGCGCGGAGTGCTCTCCGTTCCGGAGTTCCGCGCCGTCCTCCAGCGCGAGCGCAATCGCAGCGAGCGCAGCCATCTCCCATTCTCCGTGCTGATCTGCACGGTCCGCGGAGACGGAGCTGAGGCGGCGAGCTCGAACGGGAACGGACACGCCGCGTCGAGGAACGGCGGCGCACGCGATCCCGGCGCGACGGCGGCCGCGGTCGCCGTCGTCCTGAAGCAGCGGCTGCGCACGACCGACGAGGTCGGCTGGCTCGACCGCGACCAGCTCGCCGCGTTGCTGCCCTACACGCCGATCGAGGAGGCGCACGCCGTCCTCGCCGCGCTCGAGCGCGAGCTCCACCGCGCCGGCGTCTCGGCGCCGTGGTCGATCGAGTCCTATCCGCCGGCCGGGTTCGGCCGCGTCCCGTCGACCAACGGTTCGAGCCACGGCGCGATGCGGACGGATGCGGGACGTGACGATTCGAACGGCGCGCCGCCCACCTCCGGCGCCGCCGCGCCTCCCACCTCCGCTGCCGGCGCCAACGCGGGCGTCGCCCGGGAAGTCCCGCTGCTCCCGACCCTCCTCTTCACGCCTCTCCCGGCGTGGAAGCGCGCGATGGACGTCGCGGGGGCGACGGTCGCGCTGCTGCTGCTGTGGCCGGTGATCCTCGCCGCGGCGATCGCGATCAAGCTCGACACGCGCGGGCCGGTCTTCTACCGGCAGCGCCGCATCGGCGCGGGCGGCCGCGAATTCGGCTTCTTCAAGCTGCGCACGATGCAGGTCGGCGCCGACGAGATGAAGTGCGACCTGCAGCAGGAGAACGAGGCGTCGGGACCGGTCTTCAAGATGAGGGCGGACCCGCGCATCACCCGCGTCGGCCGCTTCCTCCGCCGCTCCAGCATCGACGAGCTGCCCCAGTTCTGGAACGTCCTCCGGGGGGACATGTCGCTGGTCGGTCCCCGCCCGCCGACCCCGGACGAGGTCGTCCACTACGAGCCGTGGCAGCTGCGCCGGCTGCAGATCACGCCGGGCATCACCTGCCTCTGGCAGGTGAGCGGCCGCAGCGAGGTCGCCTTCGTCGACTGGGTCCGCCTCGACCTGCGCTACGCCGAGCGGCGCTCGCCGGTCTACGACCTCGGCCTCATCGTCAAGACGGTCCCGGCCGTGATCTCGGGACGAGGCGCGTTCTGAGCCGCGCAGCGACGCGCCGTCACGTGCTCACCGTCTCCGTGGAGGAGTTCTTCCACCACGGCGCGTTCGCGCGCTCGCTGCAGCGCAAGCACTGGGACCGCCTCGAGTCGCGCGTCGAGCGCAACGTCGAGGACGCGCTCGCGCTGCTCGCGGAGCACTCCGCGACCGCGACGTTCTTCGTGCACGGCTCCACCGCGGAGCGGCAGCCCGAGCTGGTGCGCCGCATCCTCGCGCGCGGCCACGAGGTCGCGAGCCGCGGCTTCGAGCCGCTCCCGCTCGGCGCGCCGCGCCGCGCGGAGTTCCGCGACGACCTGGCGCGCACGCGCGCCGCGCTCGCGCGCGCCGGCGCCGGCCCGATCCGTGGCTACCGCGCGCCGCGCTGGCTGCGCGACGGCGACGAGTGGATCCTCGACGTCCTGGCCGACGAGGGCTACGCGTACGACGCGAGCGTGAACCCGATCCTGCGCCGCTTCGCCGGCGACCGCCGCTTCCTCGCCGCGCACGAGCGCCGCCACGGCGCCGCGGGCGCGCAGCTCTGGGAGTTTCCGGTCTCGACCGCGAGCGTCTGCGGGCTGCGCGTCGCGATCTCCGGCGGCAACTGGCTGCGCCAGCTCCCGCGCTCGTTCGTGCGCGGCGCCGTCGAGCGGTGGGACCGCGAGCAGTCGGCGCCGCTCGTCTTCTACTTCAACTCGTGGGAGCTCGACGCCGAGCAGCCGACGCTGCCGACGCGCTCGCGCCTCGACCGCATCCGCCACTACCGCCACTTCGACTGTGCGCGGGAGCGCCTCGCCGATCACCTGGCGCGCTTCCGTTTCGGTTCGATCGCGCA
>DAINBU010000098.1:0-19787 GCA_036732755.1 Planctomycetota bacterium | reverse complement strand
CCACGGTGCTGCTGCGAGTCGTGCCCGAATGCGCCGAGCGCAGCGAGCCCCCCGTCCATCTTTGGTTTGGGGCGAGCGTGTCCCGTCCATCGAGCCTTTTTCCCCTCCGCCCTCTCGACCCGCTCCCGCCCGTCGCGCGTTCAACCACGAATCCTCCTCCCCGCGCCCTCTTCACCCGCGTTCTCGACGTCCGCTCCAGTTTCAAGCCGCGGCGCCGTGCGGAGCTCCGCCCGACTCGGTCCAGCCTCCTGGAGTCGCCCCTAAGGATCCCGGATCACCTCGATCCGGTGGCGGCGTGCCGGGAAACGGCGCCGATCGAGCGAATCGGCGAGCTCGACCTCGACGAGGGCGTCGCGCCCGCGGCCGTCGACGCGCAGGACGCGGCCGAGCAGCGCGCCGTCGACGCGGACGAAGTCGCCGCGCTCCGGGTCGCGCGCGCGCGCGAGCTCCTTTTCTTCCGCGCGTGAAGTCGCGCGGGGCGCGCCGGCCGACGCCGTCATCGCCGCGCGCCACTCCGCGCCGTCGGAGCAGGCGTCGCACGCGCCGCACGGGACGTCGGGACGCGGCAGGCCGAAGTACTCGGAGAGGAAGACGCGGCGGCACTCCTGCGAGCGCGCGTAGGCGACGATCCGCGCCAGCCGCTCGAGGTCGCGCCGCTCCTTCTCCGGCCCGAGCTCGTCGGGCTCGTCGTCGGCCGCGGGCGGCCGCACCAGCCGCAGCGTCCCGCGCTCGACCTCCCCTTCCGTCGCGCCGAGCGCCGCGAGCCACGCGAGGCACGTCTCGACGCGGCCGTCGGCGCCGTCGCGGCCGGTGACGGCGGTGCGCAGCCGCTCGAGGTCGAACCGCTCGCCGCGCGCGGTCCATTCGGCGATGCGCGCGACCGTCGCGCGGAAGAGGCGGCGATCGGGGTTGGCCGCCTTCACGAACTGCATCTGGATCGGGAGGTCCTGCTCGCAGTAGAGCAGCTCGCACCACGACGGCGCGCCGTCGCGGCCGGCGCGGCCGATCTCCTGCCAGAGCTCCTCGACCGAGCCGGGCACCTGGTGGTGCACCACGAAGCGCAGGTCGGGCTTGTCGATGCCCATGCCGAAGGCGCGCGTCGCGAGCACGCGCGGCGGCGCGGCGGAGGCGTCGTCCGTCCCGCGGAAGCGGTCGTGCATGCGGGCGCGCTCCTCGCGCGAGAGGTCGCCGTGGTAGACGAGGAGGCGCGCGCCGCCGGTGCGCTGCTCGGGACGCAGCCGCCCGTTCAGGAAGTCCTCGAGCCGGAGCAGGTCGCGGATCAGCGCGCCGTAGACGATGCCGGCGCCGCGCAGCTCCGCGAGGCGCGCCGCGAGCAGCTCCCACTTCGCCGCCTCGTCCTCGACGACGGTGACGGCGAGGAAGAGGTTCGGGCGCGCGAGCCCGGCGTGGTCGAGCAGCGCGTCGGGCAGGCGCAGCTTCGCTCGGATCTCGGCGACCACGGCGGGCGTCGCGGTCGCGGTGAGCGCGACCGTCGGCGGGTCGCCGAGACGGCGCCGGATCTCCCCGACGCGCCCGTACTCGGGCCGGAAGTCGTGGCCCCAGGTCGTGATGCAGTGGGCCTCGTCGACGGCGAGCAGGGCGAGGCGGCGCGACGCGGCGCCCTCGGCGGTGATCGCCGCGACGAAGGCGGGGTCGCGGAAGCGCTCGGGCGTGACGTAGAGCAGGCGCAGCTCGCCGCGCGCGAAGGCGGCGGCGCGGCGCTCCCGGTCGGCGCGCTCCACGTTCGAGTGGACGCAAGAGGCGGCGATCCCTCTGGTGCGCAATGTCGCGACCTGGTCCTGCATGAGCGCGATCAGCGGAGAGAGGACGAGGACCGGCCGCTCCTGCGCCAGCGCCGGCAGCTGGTAGACGAGCGACTTGCCGCTGCCGGTCGGCCAGACCACGAGCGCGTCGCCGCCCGCGAGCAGGTGGTCGATGACGGCGCGCTGCCGGCCGCGGAAGGCGGCGAGGCCGAAGCGTTCGCGCAGCAGCTGCGTCAGTCGGTCGTCCATCGCGGCCGATATCGTGCGGGCGAGGCCGCCCGCGCGCCAGCGCGCGTCGCGCGGCAGTTCCAATCGTCGGAGCGAGCGAAGCGGTCGTGAGCGAGCGCGCCTACACCGTCCGTCCCTTCCGCCCCGGCGACGAAGCGGGGATCCTCGCCCTCTTCAACTCCGTCTTCGGCGAGGGCGACGCGAGCTTCGAGCCGCGCACGCCCGAGCAGTGGCGCTGGCTCTACCGCGCCAACCCGGCCGGCACGCAGATCGTCGTCGCGGTCGAGGACAACGACGCCGTGATCGGCCACTACGCCTGCCTCCCGGCGCGCGCGCGCGTCGACGGCGAGGTCGTGATCGCCGGTCAGGGCATCGACTCGATGGTGCGCGCGGACTACCGGCGCGGGCTCAAGCGCGAGGGCGTCTTCCTGCAGACGGCGCGCGGCTACTTCGAGCACTTCGGCCATTGGCCGATCTGCGGCTTCGGCTACGGCTTTTCCAACCGGCAGGCCTATCCGATCGGCGTGCGGCTGGTCGGGTACGAGACCGTCGTCAAGCCGCTGCCGACGCTCTACCGCAACTTCTTCGAGGCGGGCGACGACGACGAGGTCGGGCGCGCGCACGCCGACGCCGTCGCACGCCTCGAAGCGGTCGAGGTCGACCGCTTCGGCGCGGTCGCCGACGAGCTCTGGGCGCGGCTCGAGGCGCACTTCCCCTTCGCGCTCGTGCGCGACGCGGCCTACCTCGACTGGCGCTACGCCGCGTGCCCGTGGCTCGGATACCGGCGCTTCGTCGTGCGCGAACACGGCGGGACGGTACGCGCTCTCTTCGTGAGTCGGGCGAACTGGCAGCGCCAGCCGATCGGCGCGCTGATCGACTTCCTCGGCGCGCCCGACGACGCGGCGGCGGTCGCGCTCGCGCTGCGCACGACCACGCGCATCGCGCGGGAGGCCGGGCAGGCGCGCGTCGAGGCGTGGTTCCCGGAACGGTCGCCCTGGTTCCGCCACGCGCTCGGGAGCGGATTCAAGAGCGAGTCGTGCCAGTACGTCCTGTGCGTGATGCTCTATCGCGAGCGGCCCGACCTCGCTTGGGTCCGGGAGCGCTGGTACTGGACGATCGGCGATTCCGACGTCTTCTGATCGGCGGCGGAGGCCCGACAAAACGGTTGGCCCCGACGGCTTGTCTCGCGAGTCGCCCCCCATATCATCCGCCTCCCCCGCCCGGGCGCGCGAGCGTCGGGGCGGCGGACGGAGACCGGGCGAGGAGCGATCGGACTTGTCCTACGTCGTGGGCCGACCTTGCGTGCTCTGCAAGTACGGCGACTGCGTCGAGGTCTGCCCGGTCGAGTGCTTCTACGAGGACTCCGAGATCCTCATCATCAACCCGAACGAGTGCATCGACTGCACCGCATGCGAGCCGGTCTGCCCGCCGAAGGCGATCACGGCCGGCGATGCCGCGGAGCAGGAGTTCATCGCGCGGGCCGCGGCCTTCACCTGCAGCGACGACCAGCGACGCTCCAAGAAGGAGCAGGTGACCCACGGGCCGAACTGGGATAGCAAGCTCGCCGGCGGCTGAGACGGGCCGGCCGGCCTGACGCAACGAACCGAACCACCCAACCTCAACGGAGGAGAACGTCCGTGACCTACGTCGTCGGCAAGCCGTGCGTCCTGTGCAAGTACGGGGACTGCGTCGAGGTCTGTCCCGTCGAATGCTTCTTCGAGCTCGAGGACATGCTGATCATCGAGCCGGCGACCTGCATCGACTGCAGCGCGTGCGAGCCGGTCTGCCCGCCGCAGGCGATCACCGCGGCCGACCGCGCCGACGCCGAGTACACCGCGAAGAACGCGGCCGGACCGTTCGCGGAGGAGACCAAGCGCACCAAGAAGGACCAGGTGAAGCACGGCCCGAACTGGGACGCGAACCTGGCCGGAGGCTGAGAGGTCGCCGCCGCGGCCCGTCCGCCGCGGCGCGCCCTTGCAGGACGCGAGCCTCGACCGACCCCGTACGCTCCGGCGCGCGGGGTCGGTTCGTTTCGCCTCAGCCGCGCTCGATCAAGGCGAGAGCCCGCGCGAGCTCCTCGGTGAGCGGGTGGCGGAAGTGGCGGGCGAGCTCGCCCAGGACGCGGCGGTAGTAGTCGAGCGTCGGGTCGCGCCCGCGCCGGAAGAGCCGCCAGACCTCGTCGCCGTTCGCGGCCAGCAGCCGATGGAGGTCGGCGAGGTTGTGCACCTTGTCGGCGGCCGTGACCGCGCGCGCGCCGTCGCTCATCGTCGCGATCTTCTCGATCGTGTGGAGCTTGCGCTGCTCCCACGTGTGCCCCTTGTCCTCGCTCACCTCGACGACGATCGCCGCGACCTCCTCGTCGAAGGCGCGCGCGAGGTCGTCGCGCGCGACGCCGCTGTCCTCCATCACGTCGTGCAGGATCCCGGCCGCCACGACCGGCGGCCGCGCGTCGTGGCGCGCGAGCAGCATCCCGACGTGGAGCGGGTGGACGACGTAGGGGACCCCCGGCTGGCCCTTGCGCTCCTGGCCGGCGTGGGAACGGATCGCGAAGGCGATCGCGGCCTCGACGAGGGGGCTGTACACCGCGCTCCTCAGATCGTGACGCCGAACACGTCCTTCAGGGCGAACGCGACGGCGATGGTCAGCACCAGGAAGACGAGCATCATCCCCGCCTCGGAGCCGAAGCTGAGGTCGAGGCCGAGGAACGGCAGCGGCCGCACCGGCAGCGCGTACGAGATGCGCCGGAACGCCGACGCCGACGAGAAGCCGGGCTCGGCGGGGTAGAGCAGCTGGTCCCAGAAGTCGGCCGACCGAACCGGCGAGACCCGCGGAATGCCGGGCAGGTCGCCGGCGTCGAACGTCTTGACCTGCACCTCGCTGCCGACGCGGAAGCGCACCTCGTGGCGGCCCGCCGTCTTCGGCACGAGCGCGAGGACGACGCGGCTCTTCGACGGCTCGCGCACGGCCGGTCGCGCCTGCACGACGCCGGCCGGCAGCTCGAGCGCGACGTCGAGGCCGGGCACGCGCGCCGCGTCGACCTCGACGGTGACCAGCACCTCCTTGTCGACGTCGAGGGGCCGCAGGCCGAGCCGCATCTCCATCTGCGCGAAGAGCAGCGCGAAGGGCACCAGCAGGAGGAGCATCGGCTTGAACTGCTCGGTGAGGTAGCCGCCGCTCCAGAGGATCGCCTTCGCGAGCGAGCCGATCACGACGGAGAAGCTGTCGCGGAAGAGCTTGATCGCGAGGATGTGGCCCTGCGAACGTTCCTTGAAGGCGGTGACGCGCCTGGGGTTGGTCGTGTACTTCATCGCGACCAGCGCCGCGACGCCGAACAGGGCGCCCAGCGCGAACAGCCCGACCCAGCCCGGCAGCCCCGCGAACGGGATCCACAGGAGGTCGAAGACGCTGCGCGCCGCGGCGTTCACCGCGTCCATCAGCTGATGTACCCGAGCCCGCGCAGCTTCTCGCGCATCTTCTCGGGGTCCTCGCTGCCGCCGGTGTCCATCGCCTGCAGCTCGCGCTCGAGGATGTGGTTCACGAACTCGTCGAGCGACGAGTAGCCCGCCACTTCCGCGAACTTCTTCAGCTTCTCGTAGAGGTCCTTCTCGAGCTTGACCTTGGGTCCGCCGAACATCGTGCGCTCCTGTTCAGTTTCCGAAGAGGCTCTTGCCCCGCATCTCCGCGGGCACGGGTGCGCCGAAGAACGAGAGCAGCGTCGCCGTGACGTCGTAGAGCTGCGGGTCCTTCGGGGCGATCTTGCGATTGGTGAGGAAGACGCCGGGCACGACCTCGGGGGCCATCAGGTGGTTGCCGCTCCAGAGGTTCTTGTTGTCCTCGACGACGCGCGCCTTGCTCGACTTCACGAGCTGGCCGAGCGCGGTCGTGTCGGACGCGCCGTAGCCCGCCGCGTAGCCGACGATCAGGTCGGGCGCGTTCTCGAGCTGCGTGCCGTGGTAGACCTCCTCGCGGCGATCGACGCGCAGCACGACCGGCCGGCCGCCGTGCGCCTCGTCGTCGCGCAGCGCGAGCAGCTTCGTCCGGATCTCCTCGAGCAGGCGGTCGCGCTCGGCCGGCGCGACGATCCCGCCCGCCTCGCGGTCCTTCAGGTTGAGGTAGAGGCCGTTGAAGCCGACGGCGTACGCCTTCGTCTTCGTACGGTCGAGGCCGCCGCCCTCCGTGAGGGTCCACTCGGCGCGCGCGCGCGCGCCATCGGGCTTCTTCTCCTCCTCGAGCTTCTTGTCGTACTCGGCCTGCGCCGCCGGCGCGACCGCGAGGTAGCCCTGGTCGAGCAGCCACTGGTTCAGGTTGACGCGCCGCGTGAAGGTCGAGAAGCCGTGGTCGGAAAGGACGATCAGCGGCGTGTCCTTGCCGATGCGCTCGCGCACGATCCCCAGCGCCTCGTCCATCTTGATGTAGGCGTCCCGGATCGAGCCGGCGAACTGCGCGGCGAGCTTCTTGTCGTGCGCCGGGTGCTCCGGGTCGATGTGGCGCCACATCATGTGGCAGCGCAGGTCGACCGTGGAGAAGTAGAAGAAGAGCAACCCGTCGTCGAAATTCGCGAGCGCGTAGTCGAGCATCTTCATGCGCTCGCCCGTCACGTCGTCGCACTGCGAGATGAACTCGCCGTCGCCCAGCGTCCCGTCCTGGAGCCCCTTGGTCTCCTCGGCGAGACCGGCCGTGTAGAAACGGCCGACCTTTTCGCAGACGTCCTCGACGGCGGAGTCGTCGGGCGTCGAGATCGGCATGCACGGCGCAGACGGGTCGATGTTCACCGCCGAGCAGTAGAGGCGCACGTCCGGGTGGACCTGCTGCAAGTAGAACTTCACCATCCCGTGCATGCGGTTGTCGAGGTGGAGCCAGTCGAACGGGTGGCAGGCGTACGGTCCCTGCACGAAGTCGCAGCCGAGCCACGGGCTCCACTCGCCCTCGCGCAGCGTGCACGAGTCGCCCTCCTCGATCTCGATGTGGACCACCGGTTCGCGCGGATCGCGGTAGACGTCGAACCGGCGCCGGGTCGAGAGGTCCTGGATCGTGTGGTGGCCGGGCTTCGTGGTCTCGAACGGGCTCGCCGGACCGAAGAGCTCCGCCTGCGCGTGGTGATCGCGGAACTTGAGGTCGGCGAGGAAGTTGCCGGAGCCGTCGAAGCGCGTGTAGTTGTCGGGGACGTTCGACGTGTAGTACGCGTAGATCCCGTCGATGCCGCCGTGCAGGTCGGGCGTGCCCATGTCGCTGAGCGTGAACTGGTCGCTCTTCTGCAGCGGGTAGGCGGCCGGGATCTTGTAGATCGCCGCGCGGACGCCTCGGTCGGCGAGGTCGTCCCAGAAGGCGCGCCCCTGTCGGACCGGCTCGGACGCGGGAGGCAGAAAGAACTGCTTTTCCCCCGGCAGCGGGAAGGTGAGCGGCGGGTCGGTCGCCGTCTTCACCGTCGAGCTGTAGGGCTCGTAGGTCTTCGGGTCGCGGTGCAGGAAGTCGAAGACGCCGTGGCCGCCCGGGTCCATGCCGGTGATGAAGTTCGACCACGCGACCGGCGACTGCGGCGGCTCGCTGGTGCCGAGCTCGACGAAGGTCCCTTCCTCGGCGAGCAGCTGGAAGTTCGGCATCGCCTTCTGCGCGATGTACTCGCGCAGCAGCTTGGGATCCATGCCGTCGATGCCGATCACGACCAGCTTCTTGCCGCACGGCGCGAAGCTCTTGCGACCGCACGAGCCGGCGGCGACCGCCGCGGCGAGCAGCGCGAACGTCGCGAGCGAACGGCGGAAGTTCCGGGACACGGGTGCGGCTCCCGGCTTCACTGCGCGGCCGGAGCGGGCTGGCGCTGCGGCTTCTGTGGCGCCGACTTCGGCGCGACGGCGGGCGGCGCCGTCGGCAGCGGCAGCTTCGACGGAGGTCCCGGCGCTCGGGTCGGCTCGCCGAACAGCGCGCCGCCCTGCATGTAGGGCGGCGGCGCGATCCCGAACAGGTCGAGCACCGTCGGCGCGAGGTCGAGGATGTTGGGCGCCTCGGTGTTGATCTTGCGGTTGCAGAAGAAGATCCCCGGCACGATGCGCGGGTCCATGCAGTGGTCGCCGCTCCAGCTCTTGGTGTTGTCGCTGAAGACGACCTCGCCGGTGCAGCCGACCGCGCAGTCCCACGAGTGGCGGTAGCCCGCCTCGTACCCGATCAGCAGGTCGGGCGCCTCGTACGAGTAGGGCCCGTGGAAGCTGGCGGCGGTGTCGAACACCTCGCGGATCGCGCGCGTGCCGGCGCGTCCCGGATCCTGGAGCTTGCGCAGCTTCGCGGCGATCTCCGCCTTCAGCGCCTGCAGCTCGGGGCCGTCCGCGACGATCCCCCGCTTCTCGCGCCCCTTGCGGTTGATGAACATCCCGGTGAGGCCCATGGAGAAGGCCTTCGTGCGCGACCAGTCGACCCCGTCGAACCAGTCGCCGCCGGTCCGCTTGCCGTCCTTCAGGACCAGGTAGCCCTCGTCGCGCAACCAGGAGTTCAGGTTGACGCCGCGCTGGAACTGCTTGAAGCCGTGGTCCGACATCACGATCAGGACGGTGTTCTTCTCGCGGATCTTCGCGCGCACGCGCCCGACGAGGTCGTCGGTCCAGCGGTAGACCGCCTCGACCGCGCCGGCGTGCTGCACCGTGTCCTTGCCCGCGTTGGCCGGGTGGGCCGGGTCGAGGTAGCGGAAGAACATGTGCTGGATGCGGTCGGTCGTGTCGAAGACGGTCGTCACGAGACCCGCCTTCGTCTTGGCGAGCGCGTCGAAGAGCATGCGCTCGCGCTCGCCGCCGTAGAGGTAGGCCTGCTTCAGGAAGGCCGCCTCGTCGATGCGCCGCTCGTTCAGCGCCCAGGTGTCCTCGGCCAGGCCGAGCGTCGCGAACGGGCCGATCATCTTGGCGAGGTAGACCGAGTAGACCTCGGGCTCGCTGATGGGGAAGACGGGTTTCGCCGGGTCGATGTGGATCGGCGTCACGTAGAGCTCGAACTCGGGCTCGACCTTCTGCAGGTAGAAGCGCGCGATGCCGCCGAGCGCGCCCGACGCGAGCTTGAACTCGACGCGCACCCACGGCGAATAGTCGCAAAGCGGCAGGTCGACCTTCTCCTTGCCGATCTCGAGCGTCGCCGCGGCGCCGCGCTTGCCCTCGCCGTCGCGATGCAGCGTGACCTTCCAGGGCAGCTTCGCCGGCGCCGACTTCTTCGTCGCGGGATCGACGTCGGACGGCCCCTCGAGCTCGCCGGTCACGACGTCGCCGGTGCGCTTCACCAGCGACTCGGTGCCGCCCGCGTTCTCGGCGCCCATGCCGGCCGTCTCGTCCTGGAGGCGGCCGCGCAGCTTCGTGGTGAAGAAGCTGAAGCTCCCCTGCGTGCCGCGCAGGTCGGGCACGCACATGCCGGAGAGGAGGACGCCGTTCTTGAACTTCTCGGGCGGGAACGTGATCGGCACGCGCTGGATGCTGCTCGAGACCCAGCGCTCGCCCAGGATCTTCCAGAACGGCTGGCTGCGCCGGAGCATCCGGTAGAAGGACTTGTGGAACGTGAGCTTGAACTTCCCGAACCCGAACGACGAGCTCGTCTCGCCGATCTTCGCGCTCGACAGCATCGGCATGTAGTTGCACGGGTCGCGCGTGATGAAGTCGAAGATCCCGTGCTTGCCCGGGTCGACGCCGGTCATGAAGCTCGACCAGGCGACCGGCGACATCGAGGGGGTCGCGGTCGTGAGCGACTGGAAGACGCCGTCGTCGGCGAGCTTCTTCAGGTTCGGCAGCTTGCCCTCGCCCATCCACTTGCGGACGAGGTCGGGGTCCATGCCGTCCATGCCGACGATCACGACGCGCTTCGCCTTGGCGCGGCGGCGCTGGCCGGCGGTCCGGACCCAGCGGATCGCCATTCGGATCGGCATCACGATCAGCGCCGCGAAGGCGGCGAAGAAGGCGCCGATCAGGACGAAGATCGTGCTCGCGGCGGCGATGCCCGCGCCCGGCCCGATGTAGGCGTGCGCCGTCGCCGGCCCGAAGAGGACGAGGGCGAAGACGGCGGCAGCGACGAGTTCGACGCGGAGGCGACGCATGCGGTTCACGGGGCGACAGATATAGCCGCGTTCGTCCCGGGAGCGCCCCCGTCGCGACGGCGTCGCCGCGACGAGGGCGGAGTCGGGATCAGACGTAGCCCTTCTGCTTCAGGCTGCGCAGCGCGGCGGCCTCCTGCGCGGCGTCGATCCCGCCGCCGGCGGGCGGCGCGATGAAACCTTTTCGCTCGAGGCCGGCGAGGATCTTCGCGTAGCTCTCGTCGAGCCCCTCCTTCGCCGTGTTGCAGTGGACGTCGGGATTCACCGGCGGCTCGTAGGGGTCGTCGACGCCGGTGAAGTTCTTGATCTGGCCGGCGCGCGCCTTCTTGTAGAGCCCCTTCACGTCGCGCGCCTCGAGCGTGTCGAGGTCGCACTCGGTGTAGACCTCGAAGAAGCGGCCGATCTTCTGGCGCTGTTCGTCGCGCACGTCTCGATAAGGCGAGATGGCCGCGGTGATCGCGACCACGCCGTTGCGCGTGAGGAGCTTCGCGACGTAGCCGATGCGGCGGATGTTGGTGTCGCGGTCCTCCTTGCTGAAGCCCAGCCCCTTGCTGAGCGTCGTGCGGAACTCGTCGCCGTCGAGGAGCTCGACGTGCATGCCGCGCTCGAGCAGCTCGTTCTTGATGCGCTCGGCGAGGGTCGACTTGCCCGAGCCGGAGAGCCCGGTGAACCAGAGCGTGAAGCCTTCCATGGATCTCTTGTCCTGCGTGAGGTTGCGGTGAGGGGAACGGGCGGGGCGGCGCGTGGCGCGGCTTACTTCGCCTTCAGCGCGTCGATCAGGATCTTCGCGATCTCGGGCCGCGAGAACTCGGGCGGCGGCAGCGTGCCGGCGCGCAGCATGTCGCGCACCTGCGTGCCGGAGAGCTCGACGCGCTCCTCGGGACCGGCCGGGCTCGACTTGGTCGAGGCCATGCCGCCGGTGCGCTTGCACCAGAACGAGTTCTCGAACTTGAGCAGGTTGATGCCGATCTCGCCGGGCGCGTACTCGTCGAAGATCTTCTGCGCGTCGTAGCTGCCGTAGTACTTGCCGACGCCGGCGTGGTCGCGGCCGACGAGGAAGTGGGTCACGCCGAAGTTCTTGCGGCAGATCGCGTGGAGGACCGCCTCGCTCGGGCCGCCGTAGCGCATCGCCTGGGGGTAGACGACCAGGGCCGTGCGCTCCTTCGGGTAGTACCCGGCGAGCAGCGCCTCGTAGCACTGCATGCGGACGTCGGCCGGCACGTCGTCGCTCTTCGTCTCCCCCATCAGCGGATGGAGCATCAGGCCGTCGACGATCTCGAGCGCGACCTTGGTCAGGTACTCGTGCGCGCGGTGGATCGGGTTGCGCGTCTGGAACGCGGCGATCGTCTTCCAGCCCTTCTGCTTGAAGAGCGTGCGCGTCTCGATCGGGTCGAGGCGGCGGTTGTTGTACTTCTCGTACTTGAGGCGGTTGACGACCGAGAGCGTCCCGCCGAGGTAGGTGTCGCCGAGCGAGCCGAGGTACTGGACGCCCGGGTGCGCCGCGTCGTCGGTGCGCAGGACCTTCCGCGCCTCGTCGCCCTTGTCCATCTTCCACTTCGAGGCGACGTGCAGGATCGCGAGGAGCTGCCCGTCCTGCGTCTCGAGCGCGACGTCCTGGCCCTCTTGGTAGGCCTCGGCGCTCGCGTCGGGCTTGACGGCGAGCACGATCGGGATCGTCCAGGGCAGGCCGCTCTGGAGGCGGCGGCGCGCGAGCACCGAGTCGTAGTCGGCCTTCGTCATGAACCCTTCGAGCGGGCTCATCGCGCCGACCGCGATCATGTCGACGTCGGCCATCTCGCGGGCGTTCAGGACGACCTTGGGAAGCTTCGGCGCGAGGCCGAGCAGCCGGTCGCGCTCGGCGCCTTCGACGACGCGATTGATCAGGCGGCCACCGTGCGGAGCGATCATCGGATTCCTCGTGTCCTTTCGGTTCGTGCGCAGGTTGCGCGGGGGTTCACAGGTATCCGAGGTTCTTCAGCTTCTGCTTCACCGCCTCGAGGTCGTTGGCGGAGAAGTCCTCGGCGGGCTCGATCGTGTCGGCGACCTTGCCGGCGGGCGCCGGACCCTTGCGCTCGGCCTCGCCGAGCAGGTCGCGCAGCACGAAGACGATGAAGTCGGTGGGCGAAGAGAAGCCCGACTTCTCGATCACCAGCTGCACCTTGCGGTAGAGCGGGCGCGGGATCTTGACGGTGACCTTGGTCTCGTGCAGCACGTCGTATGGGGTCCGATTCCCCGGGGGAGCGCTCCAATCACACTCCGATCGCACCCCGATTGGGGCGTAGGGTCTTACCTCCCGGCGGCGGGCCGTCAAGGTGTGACCGTGCCGACAGGGGCGATTCATCGATCGGTCCGCGACGGCGCGGTACCGCGCGCCGTCCGGAGCCGACGTCTTTTCGCGACCGGCCGATCGGCGCGTCCCGCCGCCCCCCGTCCTCTTCGGGGCGGACTAACGTGTCGCGCCCCTCGCCGTAGGGTCGGCCGCGCCGTCCGCGCGCCGCACCCCCCCGCCCCCTCGGAGCAAAGCCGCGATGTCCTCGATCTGCACCCTCCTCGGAACGACCGGTCTCGTCGCGGTCACGCTCCTGCTCGGCTCGGCCTGCAGTCCGAAGTCGGAGAGGGGCACGGGCGCGAGTGCACTCCTCGTCGACGCGGGCGACGCGAAGGACAAGAAGGACTGGAAGACGGCGCTCGCGAGCCTCGACCTCGTGATCGCCGACCCGAAGGCCACCGCCGAAGAGCGGTCGCTCGCCTGGCAGGACAAAGTCGTCTGCGAGGGCAGGTTCCACGGCGACGCGGCGGCGAGCGCGGCGCTGCAGAAGCTCGAGGACGCCAAGATCGACTTCGAGGCGAAGTACTACTTCCAGATGGGCAACGAACTGAAGGACGCGGACCTGCTCCACGCCGCGCTCGACGTCATCACCGTTGCTACCGAGAAGTTCAAGGGCGACAAGCTCCGGAAGAAGCAGCTGCGCAAGTTCGCCCGGGACTTGAACATCAAGCTGGAAGCCGCCGGCGACACCGCCGGTACCGAGAAGCTGAAGGGGCTGGGCTATCTCAACAGCTCGGACGAGGACGACGAGTAGAGATCCCTCCCGCCGGTCCTACTTCGGCGGGACGAGCGACTCGCGGTTCGCCTTCCCGCCCGCGTGGGCCTTGGCGGCCTCCTCGCAGCCCGTGAGCGGGATCACGTGCCCGTCCATGTCGTCGGGCACCTTCTGGCCCAGCATCACCAGCGTCGTCGGCGCGAGATCCTGGAGGTGCGGCGCGCCGTCGGCGGCCATCTTGCGCGTCGAGAAGAAGATCCCGCGCACGAGGTAGGGGTGCACGCTCGTGTGGTCGCCCGACCAGCGGTTCGTGTTCTTGAGCACGATCCCCTTGGTGCTCCGGCTGCCGAGCGGCGTCGACCAGCCCACGCGGTAGCCGAAGTTGAATCCGACCTGGATGTCGGCGGCGCCCTCGACGCAGCGCCCCTTGGCGTCGCGGATGTCGGCGGCGTACGGGCCGGCGAGGAACTCGCCGCGCTTCCACGCCCCCTTGAAGACCTGCGGCTCGTTGGCCGAGAGGTACGCCTTCGGGTCGTCCGACTTCGTCGCGTTGGGATTCTGCCAGGCGAGCATCTTCGCGATGAGCTCGTCGCACACCTTGTCGGCGTCGGCCGGCTCGACGATGCCGTTGGGCTCGCGCCCCTTCAGGTTCAGGTAGATCGTCCCGATCCCGATCGAGTAGGCCTTCGTCTTCGACCAGTCGACGTACCCCGAGAGGTACTTGCGCTGGAGCTCCGTGCCGTTGCTCGGGAGCTCCGCCAGGAAGCCCTGGTCGAGCAGCCACGAGTTGAGGTCGACCTCCTCGCGGAACGGGCTGAAGCCGTGGTCGGAGCAGACCATCAGCGTGCAGTCGCCGAGCGACCCCTTCGCGATCAGGTCGGCCACCAGGCCGATCGTCCGGTCGACCTCCTGGTAGATGGCGGGGATCGCGTCCTTCATCGCGATCTCGCGGTCGCCGAACTTGCACGTCTTCGCCGATTCCGTGGCGGAGTACTGCGGGTGCTTCTCGTCGAAGAAGCGGTACATCATGTGGCAGACGCGGTCGGTCTCGCCGAATACTTGGAAGAGCGTGCTCCAGTCGGGCTTCCCGAGCTCGGACAGCAGCATCTTGCGCCGCCACTGCACCGTGTCCCAGATCGCCGACATGAACGCTGCGTCGCCGATCTCGGTGTCCTTGAGCGCGTGCGTCTGGCACGCCCAGCCGATCGTGTCGAAGTACCCGACCTCGCCGACCAGGTCCTTGCCGTACGAGCGTGGCGACGCGACCTGCATGTTGGGCGCGGGATCGTCGGCCGCCGCGGTGACGGCCGGCAGGTAGAAGCGGATCTCGTCGGAGTTCTTCGACTCCTCGTTGCACTGGCTCACGTGCAGGTGGGCGGTCGCCTTGACCGGGAAGGCGCCCTCGATCTCGAACGTGATCGGCACGTACTCCGACCAGCCGCCCTCGCTCACCGTGAACTGCTTCCCGGCCAGCTCGAACTTGATCGTGCGCGCCTTGCGGTCGATCCAGCCCGCCAGCGGGACGGCGGTCTTCTTCTTGTCCTTCTCCCACGCGGCGACGTCGTTCAGCAGCTTCTGCCGCTCCTTGGTCACTGCCGCCTTGTCCTTCTCCGACGCCTCGGCGAGCCGCTTCTCCAGCGCCTTGCGCTGGTCGTCCCACTTCTTCGCCTGGACGAAGTTGTCGGGGCCGGGGATGCGCGTCTCGAAGTAGCCGACCCGGTTGTCGTCCTGGCACTTCTTGCAGCCGCTCGTGAAGCTGAACGACTTGCTCTTGCACTTGGGGCAGACGGCCCGGAACTTCAGGACGTCGCCGCCGTTGTCGGTGCCGCGCTCGAACTCGAAGTCGCCGTTGGTGTAGAGCAGGAAGGTGCCCGGCCCGCCGCGCACGTCGGGCGTCGAGAGGCCGGAGAGCAGCCGCGTGTGCGGCCCGCCGGTCGCCGGGAAGTTGCAGGCCGCCTGCAGCACGCGCGATTCGAGGCCGGCCGCGTCGAGGAGGTCCCAGAAGTTCTTGCAGCGCAGGTCGTTCGAGATCACGGGCATCTTCGCGGCCCCGTCGCCGCCCGGCAGCGCGGCCTCTTCGTCGCGGTAGTACCCGATGGTCGCGCCGACGTCCCCGATCTCCATCCCGGGGTTCTTGCGGTCGGGCCGGTAGCTGATGACCCGGCGGATGAAGCCGAAAATGTTGGTCTTGCCGGGGTTCTGGCCGGTGTTGACCGAAGCCCAGGCGACCGGCGACTCGGCCGGATTGGCGGAGCCGAGCGGCGCGAACGACCCGCTCTCCGCGAGCTTGACGCAGTTCGGCATCAGGCCGGCGGCCATGAACTGCGTGGCGAGGTGGTAGGAGGCGCCGTCGAAGCCGATGATCACGACGCGCGGCCCCTTGGCCGGGGTGCCGATCGCCGGCAGGTCGGAGGCCGGCGGGGGCAGTTTCGCGGGAGCCGCGTTCCCGGGAGCCGCTGCGGCGGCGACGTGAACCGCAGGCGGGGTCGGCGGCTGCGAGTGGAGCGCTCCGCACTGCCAGACGCCGGCGGCGACCAGCCCGGTCGCGACCACTCCCCCGAACCAGAGGGCCGAACGCTTCACCATCGCAGGAGGCTCCAGACTCGGATCGCATGATCGGGACGCGCGGATCGGCGCAGCCATCGAATTCGCGCGACACCTGAGTTGAATCGGCACAGGGTACGCGCTCGCGCCACGACGGACGAGCCCGGCGGAACGCGGCGCGCTCAGACGATCGACGCGGGCCTCCTGTTTGCGCCCGATCCGGATTCACCCCCGAACGAAGGCGGAGGAACGCATGCGCAGGTCGGGCCCGCTGCTCCTGGTCGTCGTCGTCGCTCTCCTCGCTACCGCCGCCTGGTACGTCCTCCGCTCCCCCTCCCTGTCGCTCGCCGAGAGCGCGCATTCGAAGGACGGCGGCGGCGTCTCCGGTACGGAGGGTGTCGCGACGGCCGAAGCGCCCGCCGGCCCCGACCGCGTCGAACTCCCAACCCCGCCCCTCCCGTCCGTCGGCACCGGACCCAACTCGGTGCGCGGCCAGGTCCGCTACGCCGTCGACCAGCGGCCGGCGAGCGGCGCCCGCGTCCGCGCCTTCCGTTCCGCGCCGCCGCTGCGCTCCCGCAAGCTCTCTCAGCAGATCCGGAACAGCGCCTCCGACCGCAAGGCCGCGGCGGAGCAGGACCTCTCCGAATTCGAGGTCGGAAACGACGGCGGCGGAAGTCGCCGCGGCGCGCGCGGCAGTTCGTCGGGGTCGGGCGTCAGCGTCGAGGTCACGGTCGGCGACGACGGCGACGGCAAGGACGGCGACGCGGTCGCCGAGGCGGCGGGCGGCGACGCATCGGAGAAGGAGGCCGGGAAGGCGGACGGCGCTCCCGCCGATCCGAAGCACGCGCACGCCTCCGACCGCGACGCGCCGCTCGCCGTCGCGATCGCGGGCCGCGACGGCTCCTTCGAACTCCTCGGGCTCGAAGGCGGCACGGTCCACCTCGACGCCGTCGCCGCCGACGCCGTCTCGAGCAGCGACGAGCGCATCGACTTCGAGGCGGGTCCGGCCCGCGACGGGGTCGTGCTCCAGCTCGTCCCCGGCGCGCGCGTGCGCGGGCGCGTCCACGACGAGGAGGGGAAGGCGGTCGCTGGCGCGAACGTGACGCTCTCCGCCGGATTCGACCCGTTCAGCATGTTCGCGGAAGGCGGGATGGAGATCGCGTCGCCGGCGAGCGTCCGCACCGATGCGAACGGCGCCTTCCTCTTCGACCCGGTCACGGTCCCGCGCGTCCTGCAAGTGCGCGCCTACTCCGACGCCTTCGCACCCGCCCCCGCGCAGAAGCTCGAGCTGCAGCCCGGTGACGAGCGGACCGTCGACCTGCTCCTGTCGCACGGCGCGACGCTGCGGGTGCGCGTCACCGACGGCAGCGGCGCGGCGCTCTCGGGCGCGACCTGCAAGCTCGAACCGACCAAGATCAACCTGACCGACCTCACGAGCGACTCGGGCGGCTTCGGCCGCGAAAACGTGAAGACCGACGCCGACGGCGTCGCCCGTTTCGTCGGCGTGGCGAGCGGCGACTGGCGCGTGCGCGCCTCCTTCGCTGGCCGCCTCGACGCGGTGAAGAGCGTCGCGGCCGGCGGGCCCGGCAGCGAGCTGCAGGTCGAGCTCGCGCTCGCGACCGGCCGGAACCTCACCGGCGTCGTGGTCGCGCGCGACGGGACGCCGATCGCCGGCGCCAGCGTCTCCGCGTTCGTCGAGCCGAGCCTCCTCAAGATGTCGTCGCTCACCTCGGCGGCCGGGCGCCGCAAGGTGACGAGCGACGAGCAGGGCCGCTTCACCCTCGCCGGCCTGCCGGCGGAGAAGCTCCTCTGCGAGGCGTCGGCGAAGGGCTACCGCACCGAGCGCGCCCCCGTCGAGAAGGACGCCACCGAGGTCCGCGTCGAGCTCGCGACGAAAAGCGCGATCGAGGGGATCGTCGTCTCGAAGAAGACCGGCAAGCCGGTCACCCGCTACGACTTCAAGGTCGTGCGCGAGAAGAAGTCGACCAACTTCATGGATCCCGAGATGTCGAAGTCGTTCTTCGACGTCACCGTCCCGATCGCGTCGCCGAACGGCAAGTTCCGCCTCACCGGCGTCACGCCCGGCCGTCTGCGCCTCCTCGTCCACGCGGCCGAGCACGGCGAGAAGGCGACCGACTGGATCGAGATGGCCGAGGGCGAGACGAAGCGCGGCGTCGTGGTCTTCCTCGAGTCCGAGGCGGTCGTCGAGGGGCTCGTCGTCGACGCGAACGGGGCGCCGGTCGCCGGCGCGGGCGTACGGCGCGAGGTCGACGCCAACCCGATCGACGCGATGATGTCGCGCATGTTCTCCGGCGACGACGCCCAGTCGGACGCCGACGGCCGCTTCCGGATCGGCGGGCTCTCCGCGGGGATCACGCGGCTGGTCGCGAGCCGGGACGGCTACATCGACGCGGCGTCGGGTGACCTCGAGCTGGAAACCGGGCAGCACCTCACGACGCTGCGCCTCGAGCTCACGCGCGGCGGCGAGATCTGGGGCGTCGTCTCCGACCCGAACGGCGCGCCGCGCCCCGGCGCCAGCGTGATGTGCCAGGAGACGGCGCGCCTCAAGATGCGCACGCTGAAGAGCGACGCGCGCGGCGAGTTCCACTTCAAGGGGCTGCCGGCCGGCAGCTTCGCGCTGATCAAGATGCCCGACAACATCGACCTCGGCGGCGAGAACTTCATCGGCGAGATGACCAACGCGATGGAGACGCACACCGTGCGGCTCAAGGCGGGCGAGACGCAGCGCGTCGACTTCACCGGACGCAAGGCGGGCGGCGCCGCGGTCGAGGGGCGCGTCACCCAGCGCGGCGCAGGCGTCGGCGGGGCGATCGTGATGGCCTACTCCAATCCGAGCGGCGTCGCGAGCGCGAGCGACGGCTCGACGACGGTGCGGTCGGCCACGACCGCCGCGGACGGCACCTACGAGATCGCCGACGTCCCGGCCGGCAGCGGCTACGTCGAGGTGAAGGGCGAGGACGGCGGCGTGGGCGGCGGCGGGAGCGCGGCGCTCCTGCCGGTGAAGTTCGTCGACGGCGAGACGGCGCGCGTCGACCTCGTCATCCCGACCGGGAGCCTGAGCGGCAAGGTGGTCGACGCGGCGAGCGGCGCGCCGCTCCCCGGCGTCGCGGTCTACGCCGCGAGCACCGACCCCGGAACGAGCTCGATCGAGCTCGCGACGCGACGCGCCGCCGCGATCCACACCGACGCGAACGGCCAGTTCGCGCTCAAGAACCTGCGCTCCGGCCGCTTCGTCCTCACCGTCGGAGCGACCGACCTGATGGCGTCCGGCCCCGCCGACCACGCGGTGGTCCGCTCCGCCCCCCTCGAAGTGAAGGAGGGGCGCGACTCCGACGCCGGCACGATCCGCCTTCCGCGCGGCGGCCGCATCGAGGGGACGCTGGTCGGCGCCGACGGCAAGGGGCTCTCCGGCGCGAGCGTCTTCCTGCGCGGCGGCGACGGCGAATTCCTCGAGGAGTGGACCGCGACGACCTCCGACGCGAGCGGCCACTTCGAGTACGGTGGCGTCCCGAACGGCACCTGGGACGTCGTCGCGCGCGCGCCGGGCCGCGCCACCGCCGTCGCGCGCAACGTCGGCGTCGGCGAGGGGAGCGTCGCGTCGGTCCGCCTCACGCTGATCGGCGGGACGGAGGTCTTCGCCGACATCGGCGACGTCGCGATCGAGCGGCTCTTCTCGCTCAAGGTCGAGGTCGACGGTCCCGACGGCCGCATCCCGCTCACGCTCTTCGGGCTCGGCGACCTGACCGACCTGCTCGCCCATCCGCCGCGGCCCGACGTCGTGCGGCTCGGCCGGTTCGGCCCGGGCGACTACCGCGTGTCGGGGACGATCGAAGGGAAGGCCTTCGAACGGAAGTTCACGCTGAAGGGCGAGCCCGAGCTGCACGTGCCGGTCGAACTGCCGCGCTGACGCTCGAGTGGTCGGGCGCGCTGGTGCCAATCCGAGCGGGCCGGACCGAGTCGTTCGGAGCTCCTCACATGCGGCGAAGGTGTCGTTGCTGACGGGCGTGACGGCCTGAAACTGGAGCGGACGTCGAGGGCGGGGGTGAAGAGGCCGCGGGGAGCGAGGCTTCGTGATGGAGCGCGCGACGGGCGCGGGCGGGTCGAGGGGCGGAGGAGAAAAAGGCTCGATGGACG
>DAINBU010000097.1:0-19815 GCA_036732755.1 Planctomycetota bacterium | reverse complement strand
CGGCGCCGGCCTCGAGCTCGACTTGAAGGTCCTCGCGCTGCACGGCGTGCACGGGGCGGCGGTCGCGAGCTGTTTTACGCTCCAGAGCGCGCGCGGGGTCGTCGCGATCGAGCCGCTCCCGTGGCGCAGCGGCCGCGCCCGGATCGAATGCGTCCGCGCCGCGGCGCGCCTCGGGGCGGTGCAGATCGGGATGCTCGCCGACGAGGCGTGGATCGACGGGCTCGCGCGCCTCTTCTCACACAGCCGCTGGCCGCCGATCGTGCTCGACCCGGTGCTCGCGCCGACGCGCGGGCCGGCGGCCCTCTCGACGAAGGCGGTCCGGCGGCTGCGCGAGCGCCTCCTGCCGCGCGTCGACCTGCTCACCCCCAATGCGCTCGAGGCGGCCGCGCTGCTCGGCGTCGCGCCCGAGGACGTCGCGCGGGATCCCGACGCGGCCGCGCGCGCGCTGCTCGAGCTCGGGCCGCGCAGCGTCCTCCTGAAAGGGGGCCACCTCCTCGCGCGCCGCGATCGGACCGTCGTCGACCGTCTGCGCGGCGCCGCGGGCGACGCCGACCTCGCGCAGCCGCGCGAGCCGGGCGAATCGCCGCGCGGCACCGGCTGCGCGCTCGCGAGCGCAATCGCGGCCGGTCTCGCGCGCGGCTCTTCCATCGCCGATTCGGTGCGCGCGGCGCGACGCTGGCTCGCGCGCGCGCGACGCGACGCGCATCCGATCGGCGCGGGTCGTCGCTACCTCGGCCTCGCGCGCGTTCCCGAGGTTTGACACCTTCGCGCGCTCGCGCTACCTTCCCGCCCCTCGTGTTTCCCGGGCGGGTGTAGCTCAGTGGTAGAGCACCACGTTGCCAACGTGGTTGTCGTGAGTTCAATCCTCATCACCCGCTCCATCCCGATTCGTCGTCCGATCGGGATCGCCGCCGCGCGCGCTCACTCCTTCTTCGGCGACCCCTTCTCGCCTTCGCGCGGCGCGGGCTTCGTCGATTCGCCGCCGCCGACGTAGCCGATCCGGATCGCTTCCGCCTTCCAGATCGACTCGTCGCCGACGATCGAACGGTCGCGCTCGATCGGGACGCGGGGGTCCCAGCTCTCGATGCGCTCCGCGTCGCCGTTCTTCTCGAAGAAGGCGGGGTCGACCACGTCGTAGAGCACGACGCCGTCCATGTCGGCGCCGACCGCCTTGCCCTCGAGGTAGAGGAGCGTCGGCGTCACGTCCTGCAGGCGCGCCCCGGTCACGTGGTGGCCGCGCCGGACGTGGGGACCCTTCAAGAGCACGATCCCGTCGGGGTGGTGGTTGCCGCTGCGGTCCTCGATCGCGGCCAGCTGGTCGAAGGCGACCTCGCCGGCCGGCGTCGCGATGCGCGAGCCGGGCTGCAGGTCGGCGTCGAGGTTCACGTCGACCTGGAGCTCCGCCGATTCGAGCACCTTGAGCGTGAAGGCCCGCTTGCCGCCCTCGACGGCGACGCAGTGCTCGAAGAAGGCGACGAGCTGGTCGAAGGCGTGCTTCGACGCGTCGGCGTCGTTCGTCTTGGGCCGGACGAAGCCGTGCGTCGCGACGACCGCGGTCGCGACCTTGTCGTCGGCGACGCCCGCCATCTCGACCAGCCGCGTCAGGTTGGGCCGCATCTCGCGCTGCGTCGCGGCGCCGCCCTCGCCGTGCGACGAGAAGCCGTGGTCGGAGACGACCGCGATCGTCGTCTCGGCCGGCAGGAGCGGCACGATCTCTCCGAGCAGCGCGTCGGCCGCCTCGTAGTAGTCGGTCAGCACCTTCGCGAAGGGGGCGGCCTGCTCACGCGGCAGACTGAAGTCGTCGGGGAAGTGGTGCTGCCAGAACTTGTGGGCGAGGTTGTCGGTGCCGTACAGGATCATGCAGCTGAAGTCGGGCTGCGTGCGGCGGTAGAGGTCGAGGTAGACGTCGCCGTTGAGCCAGAGCTGGATGGTGCGGCGCGCCGCGTAGCGCAGCAGCCCGCGCGCGTCGCCGACGGGCTTCGCCGTCCCGGCCTCCGCGGCGAGCGCGTCGGCGACGCTCTCCGCCGCGAGCAGCTTGTCGAGGCAGCGCATCGCCGTGGAGAAGCGCAGCCCGTGCTCGAGGTAGGCGCGCGCCCAGTCGCGCAGCGTCGTGATCGTCTTCATGCGCTTCGCGTCGTCGTGCAGCCCGTGGTCGACGTCGCCCTTCTGGAACGCGATTTCCATCTGCTTGATGAAGCCGAGCTCGGGCGGCTGCGTCTCCGGGCCGCGCGCCATCCAGGCAGGCACGATGAACGGCTCGAACGGATCGGGCGGCCAGGTCATGAGCCACTGGAACAGGCCGACGCTCCAGCTCCCGCCGGCCGGCGACTGCAGTATTTCCCACAGGCGGCGCGTCTTCAGGTGCTCGTTCTGGCAGCACTCGAAGTCGATCACGCCGTGCTTCGCCGGCAACTTGCCGGTGGCGATCGTCGTCCAGACGCGCGGCGAGAACGACGCGACCTCGGAGCGGAGGATGCCGCTGGATCCTTCATCGCGCAGCCGGCGCAGGTTCGGCAGCCGGCCGTCGTGGAAGAGCTCGTTCAGGATCGTCCACGTGCCGGCGTCGAGGCCGAACACGAAGATCTTCGGCCGGCCCGCGCCGGCCGCCGCGGGGGCGGACGGCGGCGCGGAGCGCGAAGGGGAGGCGACGCCGCCCGCGACGAGCAGCAGCAACGTTGCGACGCCGAGGCCGATCCGCCCGCGCCGCCCCTCGAAGAAGAACGGCCGCGCGAAGACGACGCCGGCGACGACGCCCGCGACGAGCGCCACTCCGCCCACGACCGCGGGGCTCGGCGTCGCGGCGAAGAGCGCGGCGAGCCCGCCCGCGACCAGCGCGACCGCGAGCCCGCCGGCGATCCCGACGCCGCGCCGCCCGAACGCCCAACCCAGGAGCAGCGCGGGCGCGCCGACGCCGAAGGCGAACCAGGAGACGAGCGTCGCCGCGTCACCGCCCGCCGCGAGGAAGGCGGGAAAGCGCAGCCGCGCGAAGAGGAAGAGCCCGGCGCCGACCAGGAGCCCGATCAGCAGGCCGGAGCAACAGGCGCGGAGCGCTTTCATGCAGGTCTCTTCGGGGGACAGCGGCCGGAGCCGCGCATCGTCATACGGCCGTCCGCCCGCTTCAAGTTCACCGCGTCGATCGGCGTCCCGCCGCCGGCGATTCTCCGCTTGCCGCCCCTCCGACCCCTCCTATCATCCCCGCCGATCTTTTCCCCACGGTCGGTGGCGAACTGCACGCTCCGACCTTCCACTGCGGGTGGAAAGATCGGGTCGCGTCGAACGGACGCCGTGCGGACGGGTCTGCCGACGGCGCCGCGCGACCCCGCCTTCCGCAATGAAGGTGAGCGACGGGCTTGCCGCATGCGAGCCCCGGTTCCGGACCCTCGGATTCGGACGATGCTCCTCGTGGTCGAGGGGTCCCTCGACGTCTCGCGCGCGCCGCGATCCTGCGCCCCGTCCATTTCCTCGCGTCTCCGCCTCGGGCGGACGTCGTCTGCGAGGTCCAACGGAGACCGTTCGTGAGCGAGCCCCGCGGCGTCGCGCTGCCCACGGTGGCGCCTGACCTGCGAAACGCCGAGTCCGTCGCGACCGCGCGCAGCGGCCGCGCCCGCTACTTCCCCGACGTTCCGGACGCCGACTGGAACGACTGGCGCTGGCAGTTCCGCAACCGCGTGACGACCCTCGAGCAGCTCGATCGTCACCTGAGGCACCTGCCGGTCGCGACGGCAGAGTGGGAGCGCCGCCGCGCGGTGCTGCGCGACTTCCGGATGGGCATCCCGCCCTACTACTTCGCGCTGATCGACGCCGACGACCCCGACGATCCGATCCTGCGCCAGGCGGTGCCGCTCGACGAGGAGTACCAGTACCGCGACGTCGGCGACGAGGATCCGCTCGGCGAGGAGAAGTTCTCGCCGGTGCCCGGCATCACGCACCGCTACCCCGACCGCGTGCTGATGGTCATCAGCAACTCGTGCGCGGTCTACTGCCGCTACTGCACGCGCAAGCGGATCATGTACGAAGACGCCGTCCCAGATTTGCAAATCGACCAGATGGTCGACTACATCGCTCGTACGCCGAGCGTGCGGGACGTCGTCGTGTCGGGCGGCGACCCGCTCACCTGCTCGACCGCCAAGCTCGACTCGATCCTGTCGAAGCTGCGCGCCGTCCCGCACCTCGAAATCGTCCGCATCGGCACGCGCATCCCCGTCTCGCTGCCGCAGCGCGTCGACGACGAGCTGTGCGAGATGCTGCAGAAACACCACCCGCTCTGGGTCAACGTCCACTTCAACCACCCGCGCGAGTGCACGCGCGAGGCGGCGCGCGCCTGCGACCGCCTCACGCGCGCCGGCATTCCGCTCAACAATCAAGCGGTGCTGCTGAAGGGGGTGAACGACGACGTCGAGACCATGAAGCAGCTCGTGCACGCGCTGATGCGGATGCGCGTGCGCCCCTACTACCTCTACCACTGCGATCCGGTGCGCGGCAGCGAGCACATGCGGACCACGATCGAAAAGGGGCTCGAGATCATCGAGGGGCTGCGCGGCCACACCAGCGGGCTCGCGATCCCTCAGTACGTGATCGACGCGCCGGGCGGCGGCGGCAAGGTACCGGTCAACCCGCAGTACCTGCTCGCCTACGATCGCGCCGGCGGCCGCGCCCGGCTGCGCAACTTCCAGGGCCGCGAGTTCGACTACCACGAGCGGATGCCCGACGCCGAGGTCGCGCGCCAGAAGGCGGCGGCGGCGGCGGCGGGCGCGAGCAAGTGGGCCCACCGCGGCTTCGCGCGCGACGGCCAGTAGGCGCGCGAAACTCCCACCGGAATGGCACCGTGAACATCGGCCTCGCGTTCGACCTGAAGAGCGACTTCGCGGCGGCTGCCGACGGCCCCGACGACCGGCTCGAGGAGTACGACTCGGAGCGCACCGTCGACGCCATCGCCGCGGCGCTCGCCGCGCGCGGGCACACGGTCCGGCGCCTCGGCGGGGGGCGGCGCTTCCTCGAAGCGGTGCTGCGCGAGCCGCCGGAGCTCGTCTTCAACATCGCGGAGGGGGCCGGCTCGCGCTCGCGCGAGGCGCACGTGCCGGCCGTCTGCGAGATGCTCGGCATCCCGTGCACCCACAGCGATCCGCTCACGCTGGCGGCCGCGCTCGACAAGGAGACGGCCAAGCGGCTGGTCGCCGCGGCCGGCGTCGCGACGCCGCGCTCGTTCGTCGCCGAGCGCGTCGAGGACGCGGCGCGCGTCGAGATCGCCTTCCCGCTCATCGCGAAGCCGCTCTGGGAGGGGTCGAGCATGGGCGTGCGCAGCGGCTCGCGCTGCGACGACCGCGCGCAGCTCGAGAAGCAGCTCGCGCGGCTGCTCGCCGACTATCGGGAGCCGGCGCTCGTCGAGGAGTTCTGCGCCGGGCCGGAGTTCACCGTCGGCATCCTGGGCAGCGGCGCCGACGCGCGCGCGCTCGGGGTGATGGAGATCGTGCCGCTCCAGGGTGGCACGGAGAACTTCATCTACTCGATCGAGGTGAAGCGCGTCTTCTCCGAGAACGTCGCCTACCACGTCCCGCCAAAACGCCCGCCCGAGTTCGTCGCGCGCGTCGAGCGCGTGGCGCTCGCCGCGTACCGCGCGCTGCAGTGCCGCGACGTCGGCCGCGTCGACCTGCGTTGCACGTGCGACGGCACGCTCAAGTTCATCGAGGCCAATCCGCTGCCCGGCCTCAATCCGGGCTGGAGCGACCTCTGCGTCCTCGCGGAGAGGGCGGGCTGGAGCCACGACCGGCTGATCGGCGGGATTCTTGATTCGGCGCTTGCGCGCCTCGGGGATTCCGCGCTGGCGCGGCTGCGCGGCGTCGCGCGCGCGCGCGGGGCGTGATCCGATGCGCGTCGCCGTCCTCTTCAACGACGACGGCGCGCTCGCGCACGGCCAGGAGAAGGACGCGCTCGCCGTCGCCTCCGTGGCCGGCTGCGCCGACGCGGTGGTCGCGGCGCTGCGCGAGCGCGGCCACGACGCGACGCGGCTCGCCGCGCCGGGCGAACCGGACGCCCTGCTCGCGGCGCTGCGTGCCGCGCGGCCCGACGTCGTCTTCAACCTCGTCGAGTCGCTGCGCGGCGACGCGGCGCTCGAAGCGGCGGTCGTCGCGCTGCTCGATCTCTCCGGGCTCCCGTTCACCGGCAACGGCGCGCTCGCCTGCGCGCTGTCGCTGCGCAAGCCGCTCGCGAAGGCGCTGCTCGCGGCGCGCGGCGTCCCGGTCGCGGCTGGGTGCGTGGTCGAGAGCGCCGACGACCCGCTGCCCGATCCGCGCGCGACCGATCCTGCGACGCGCTGTCCGTTCCCGTGGATCGTCAAGCCGTCGCGCGAAGACGCGAGCCACGGCATCTCGAAGGAGAGCGTCGTCCACGACGAAGCCGCCGCGCGCGACCGCACCCGCTTCGTGATCGAGCGCTACCGGCAGCCGGCGCTCGTCGAGCGCTTCATCGAGGGGCGCGAGCTCAACGTCGGACTGATCGGCTCCGCCGACGCGCCCGAGCTCCTGCCCGTCGCCGAGATCGACTTCACGCGCTTTCCCGCCGGCCGGCCGCGCCTCGTCACCTACGAGTCGAAGTGGGTGGAGGGGAGCGACGATTGGAACGGCACGCCCGTGCAGGACGCCGCGCTCGACGCGCCGCTCGCCGCGCGCGTCCGCGAAATCGCGCTCTCTTCCTGGCGCGCGCTCGGACTGTGCGGTTACGGTCGCGTCGACCTGCGGCTGCACGAGAGCGAGGGGCCCGTCGTCCTCGAAGTGAACCCCAATCCCGACCTCTCTCCCGACGCCGGCTTCGCGCGCGCGTGGGGGAGGCGCGGCGCCGCGCCGCGCTCCTACGAAGACCTCGTCGAGGCGATCCTCCGCCATGCCCGCGCCGGCGCTGCGTGAGCTCGGCGCGGCCGACCGCGCCCCGATCGCCGCGCTCCTGCGCGCGACGGGGGCGTTCACGGAGGAGGAGGTCGGCGTCGCGCTCAAGCTGGTCGACGTCGCGCTCGAGCGGCTCGCCGTCGAGGGCTCGTATCGGATCGTCCGGTCCGACGACTACAACTTCCTCGTCGCCGACGCGCCGGACGGCGCGCACGGTGCGCGCGTCGCCGGCTACGTCTGCTGGGGGCTCGCGCCGATGTCGGACGGCGTCTTCGACGTCTACTGGATCGCGGTCGACCCGGCGGCGCAGCGGCAGGGGATCGGGGCGCGCCTGCTGCACGCCGTCGAGGAGGACGTGGCGCGCCGCGGCGGGCGTACCATCCTGATCGAGACGGGCGGCAAGGATTCGTACGCTCCGACGCGCCGCTTCTACGAGCGCGCCGGCTACGCCGAGGCGGCGCGCATCCCCGACTTCTTCCGCGTGGGCGACGACAAGGTGATCTTCATGCGCCGGGTGACCCGGTCGGGACCATGACGCACCGCCGCGAGCCGGCGCAGCCGCTGCCGCCCAAGGTCGAGGTCGCGAACCTCGCGACGGCGCACTTCGACTGCGTCTATCCCACCTGCGGCGGCATCTGCTGCATGAACGGCCGGCCCGCCGTCGAGAAAGACGAGCAGGAGCGCATCGCCGCGCACCTCCAAAAGTTCCTCCCGCATCTGCGGCCCGCGGCGCGCCGCCTGGTCGAGAAGTCGGGCTTCCTCTCCGACCAGGAGAAGGACGGCCTGCCGACGCTCAAGGTGAGCCAGGGCTGGTGCGCGTTCTGGAAGGACGGCTGCGTGCTGCACCAGGTCGGCGCGAGCGAGGGCGACCGCTTCAAGTTCAAGCCGTGGCGCTGCGCCCTCTTCCCGATCACGCGGGACCGGAAGAGCGGCGAGTGGTACGTGCGCCAGCGCGGCGAGCGCGGCGAGGCGTGGGACCTCTTCTGCCTGAGTCCCGGGGAATCGCCGAAAACGGCCGACACGACACTCACGGCCGAGGTCGCGCATCTCAACGAGCTTGCGCGCGCGCGCCGCATCCCGCACTCGCCGCGAAGTCCCGACCGTCGCGGGAAATGATGCGGCGCTGCACGGCGCAGCCCGACATCGGGCGCGTGCAGGAAGATCCGGTCTTTGAAGCACTTGCGAATCTGTAGTAACTTGGTGCGAATTCGGGGACGGGGACACCAGACGATGCGAATCCTCCTCATCTATCCCAATCTCGACGCGCCGGCGGGCAGCAACCACGGCGTCGCCTCGCTCGCCGGGGTCCTGAAGGCGCGCGGCCACGAGATGGACCTCTGGCAGGTCTGCGAGAAGCTCGAGCCCGTCCCGACCAGCGCCGAGATCGTCGACTACATCCGCGAGACACAGCCCGGCCTGGTCGGCTTCTCCGTCCTCTCGATGCAGTACGACTGGGTGGTCGCGCAGAGCAAGGCGATCCGCGCGGCGTTCCCCGACCTGAAGCAGATCATCGGCGGCGTCCACTGCACGATGGTCCCCGACGAGGTGCACGACTCGAAGCTCTTCGACTTCGTCTGCATCGGCGAGGGCGACTATTCGCTGGCCGAGGTGATGGACGCGCTCGAGAAGGGGGCGCCGACCGACAAGATCCCCGGCATCCGCCTCTGGAAGGGCTACGAGAAGATCATCAATCCCGTCGCGCCGTTCCCTGCGCTCGACACGCTGCCCGACCTCGACTACGAGGTCTTCGACATGCCGAAGATCCTCGAGCAGACCAAGGGGTGGATGGGGATCCTGACCTCGCGCGGCTGCCCCTACAAGTGCACCTACTGCTTCAACCTCGAGATCGTCGACCAGTACGTCGCCGACGGCGCGGCCAAGGGACCGAAAGAGTTCCTGCGCATGTTCCCGATCGACCGGCAGATCGCGGAGCTGAAGGACCTGCGCCGCCGCTACCCGCAGATCAAGACGTTCATCTTCGATGACGACCTCTTCACGCTGAACAAGCCCTACGTGCAGAAGTTCTGCAAGGCGTACCGCGAGGGCGGCGTCGGCCTGCCCTACGTCGTGAACGGCCACGTCAACTGCTTCGACGAACCTTCAGCGCGGGCCCTGAAGGAATCGGGCTGCATGATCGTCAAGTTCGGGCTGGAGAGCGGCAACGACCGCATCCGGCGCGACGTGCTGCACCGCTACATGTCGAACGCGCAGATCGAGGAGAGCTTCGGCAACGCGCACAAGCACGACCTGCACACGTCCGCGTTCGTGATGTTCGGCCTGCCGCACGAGGGCCGGCCCGAGATCATGGACACGCTCGAGCTGTGCGCGCGCGTCAAGATGGGGCGCTTCCGCTGGGCGATCTTCTTCCCGTTCAAGGGGACGGTCGGCTACGACATCGCGAAGCCCCTGATCGACGAGACCAAGATGCACGGGCTCGGCAACTACTTCGACGGCAGCTGCCTCAAGTTCAGCGCCGAGCACGACCTCTTCATCGAGAAGCTCGGCAAGCTCTGCAACTGGTGGGTGAACGCGCTGACCGACTGGCCGAGCGCGCCGATCTACCAGGAGCTGGTGCGCGAGGTCGAAGCGATGGACAAGCCGACCTGGGACAAGCGCAAGGCCGACCTCGTCAAGCACGACCGCGTCCTCTCCGACGAGTTGATGGAGAAGGACATCACGCACTACACCATCCGCTACAGCAACGTGATGGGTGTGCGCTCCGACTTCATCCGCTGGGAGCAGCGCCAGATGGCCGGCCGCCCCGGCATCGAGGCGGTCACCTACACGCTCGACGAGTCGTAGTTCCGCAGGGCGACGCTCAGCGGCGCTTCTTCTTCGCGGGTCGCTTCGGCGCCGCCTTCGATGCCGCCGCGCGCTTCGCCGGCTTCTTTCCGCTCGCGCGCGCCGCCTCGATCTGGCCGAGGTGGTTTTCGTCGTGCGAGAGGATGTGGCGGAGGAGCTGCGCCGCCGTGATCGGACCGTACTCCGGGTGGTTGCCGCCGCGTGCGAGCGCAGGCTTGCCGGCGAGCTTCAGCATCTCGAGGTTGGTCGTGCGCAGCGCCGACCAGGTCGCGAGCGCCTGCTTCGCGTCCTGCTTCGCGTAGGCGGTCCCGCTCGCCCAGAGGTCCTGGTCGAACGGCGTCAGCACCGCGTTCTCCTCCGAGATCATCTTGCGCCAGCGCACGGCGTAGACCATCTCGCAGTCGCGCAGGTGGGCGAGGATCTGGCGGATCGACCACTTGCCGGGCCCGTAGCTCTTCTTCCAGCCGTTCGCGTCGAGTCCCTTCACGAGCTTCGCGAGCCGCGCCGGCGACTGCGCGAGCTGCTTCATCGCCACGGCCTCGCCCACTTCGTGCGTCTGCTTGCACGCCGGGCAGAGGCGCGGGTCGAGGCTCTCGACGGGCGCGGCGCCGGGCGTCTCGCTCGGCGCGGCGGACGGTGCTGCGATCGGGGCGACGACCGGGCTCGTCGGCGGCGTCGCGGGCGCGGTGGCGGTCGTGTCGTCGGACGGCTGGAACGGCGAATCGCTCGGCGTCGACATGGCTCCCTCCTCGATGTCTTTGCAGGCGGTCGCGCCACTCTAATGTCCGACGCAACCGCGGAAAGGAAGGAGCACGCATGGCTCGGCCCGTTCTCGACCCGCAGCTCGTCGCCGACGAGAACGCGCGGCGTGCCGCCGACCTCGCGCGCGACTTCGGCGAGCTCGGCGCGCGGCTGAAACGGCGCGGCCTCGAAGTCGAGGCGCTGACGCAGCGCGCGCAGGCGTTCACCGTCGCGATCCCGTCGTGGGGCGTCGGCACCGGCGGCACGCGCTTCGGCCGCTTCCCGCAGTCGGGCGAGCCGCGCGACGTCTACGAGAAGCTCGAGGACTGCGCCGTCGTGCAGCAGCTCGCGCGCTGCACGCCGGCCGTCTCGCTGCACGTCCCTTGGGACCGCCCCGACGATCCGCGCCGCTTGAAGGGCGCGGCGGCCGACCTCGGCCTCTCGTTCGACGCCATGAACTCGAACACCTTCGAGGACCACACGCCGGGGCAGCGCTCCTACAAGTTCGGCAGCCTCACCCACACCGACCGCGCGGTCCGCGAGCAGGCGGTCGCGCAGAACCTCGAATGCATCGAGATCGGGAAGGCGATCGGCAGCACCGCGCTCACCGTCTGGATCGGCGACGGCGGCAATTTCCCGGGCCAGCTCCACTTCCGGCGCGCGCTCGACCGCTACCTCGAGAGCACGCGCGCGATCTGCGCCGCGCTGCCCGACGGCTGGAAGATGTACCTCGAGCACAAGCTCTGTGAGCCCGCCTTCTATTCCACCGTGCTGAACGACTGGGGCACGAGCTACGTCTGCGCGAAGGAGCTCGGCCCGAAGTGCCTCTGCCTGGTCGACCTCGGCCACCACGCGCCGAACGTCAACATCGAGAGCATCGTCTCCCGCCTGATCCAGCTCGGAAAGCTCGGCGGCTTCCACTTCAACGACAGCAAGTACGGCGACGACGACCTCGATTCGGGCTCGATCAAGCCGTTCCAGCTGTTCCTGATCTTCCACGAGCTGGTGGGCGCCGAGCGCGAGAAGGTGGCCGGCTTCGCGCCCGCCTACCTTCTCGACCAGTCGCACAACGTGACCGACCCGCTCGAGTCGCTCATGAGCAGCGCGGGCGAAGTGCAGCGCGCCTACGTGAAGGCGTCGCTGGTCGATGCGGCGCGCCTCGCCGAGTGCCAGGAGCGCAACGACGCGCTGCTCGCGCTGCAGACGCTCAAGGACGCCTACGAGACCGACGTGTCGCCGCTCCTCGCTGAGGCGCGCCGCCGGGCGGGCGGGGCGATCGACTTGGTCGCGACGTTTCGCGCTTCCCGCTACCGCGCGCGCTGCGCCGAGCGCCGTCCCGCCGGGAAGCGCACCTCCGGCGGTATCGTCTGACCCCCCGTGCCACAGCCCCGCGCTGGCGCGCGATGATCCATGGAAGACGGGAACCCCAGGAAGAAGGACGAGGGAGAGATCCGATGCTCGCTTGCCTGATCACGACACTGCTCGCGCTGCCGCAAGCGGCGGGCGCGCCCGCTCCGGCGGCCGCGAAGGCGCAGATTCCGGAAGACCTGAAGAAGGCCGCATCCGCGGTGACCGACGCGAAGGGCTACGCCTTCGAGATGGTCGTCGAGAACACCGGCGGCATGTTCGGCCGCGGCCGGGGCGGCGGCGCCGGCGGAGCTCCCGCGGGCGGCGCGCCGGCTGGCGGCGCGGGCGCTCCACCGGGCGGTGGAGCGGGCGCCGGCGGCGGACGCGGAGGTTCCAGCGGACCGCAGACGATGACCGGCAAGTTCGAGAAGGGGAAGCCGGCCGCGATCACGCGCGACGACCAGACGGTCTACAAGCTCGACCAGCAGATCGTCTACTCGCGCGACGGAACGTGGGAGCTCTTCCAGATGCCGCAACTCGGCGGCCGCGGCGGTGCGCCGGGTGGCGCGCCGGCGGGTGGCGCAGGCACTCCTCCGGCGGGTGCACCTCCGGCAGGCGGCGCTCCTCCGGGCGGCGCTCCTGCAGGTGGCGGCGCACCGGGCGGTCCCGGCGGCGGCGGCGACTTCCGCCGCATGGGCTCGATCATGACCGTGATGGGCATCATGCTGCCGCACGAAGTCCTCGCGACGCTCGACACGGCGGTGACCGAGCTGAAGCGCGAGGAGAAGGACGGCAAGGTCGTCTTCTCCGGTCCGCTCTCGGCCGACCTCGCGAACAAGCTGTCCGGCGTGGCGCGCATGAAGGAGATGATGGCAGGGCGCCCCGGCGGAGCCGGCGGAGCCGCTGGCGGCGGCGGCGAGCTCACCGCGAGCGGCACGCTCAGGATCGTCGCCACCAAGGAAGGCGCGCTCGAGTCGATGCACATCGAGACGAAGGTCACCGGCGGCCCAGCCGGCGAGTCGACGCGCAAGGTCGACGTGAAGCTCTCCGGCGTCGGCGCGACGACCGTCGACGTCCCCAAGGAGGCGCTCGCGAAGTTCTCGGCCTGAGTTCGTCGCGCCGCGGCGCGCCGCGCGCTGCGGACGGAACGTGAAAACAGGCGGGAGGCGCCGCAAGGCGCCTCCCGCTCTCGTTCCGGCGCGACGCCGGCGCCGCGTCAGTTCTTGTCGAACCTGGCGGCGAGCTCGATCTGCTTGATCGCCTCGCTCACCGCCTCGATCGCCTTCACGCGGTGGCCCCCGAAGTCGTGCGGCGCCTTCTCGAGGTGCTGCTGGATGTCCCGCAGCTCGTCGAGCGCCTTCTCCAAGTAGGGGCGCTTGACGTTCTCGCCCTTCTGCGGCTTCGCCGGAGCGGCCGGCGCCTGCGGCGCGGGGGAGGGCGTCTGCTGCGCCGACGCGACGACCCACGAGCCGACCGCGGCGAACGCCAACGCCGCGCCGCGTGACGGCGCGCTACGATCGCCCCGCGGGAGGTCGGGCATGGCCGCGGACGGAAGGACGTTGCACTGCTCGTCGTGCGGGGCGCCGTTCGCGGACGCGTCGCGCTTCTGCTCGCACTGCGGGAGCGAGACGACGCTCGAGGAGCGCCGGCTCGACACGCTCTGCGCTCATTGCGGCGCGCGCGCGGCGTCGGACGCCTCCTTCTGCATCCAGTGCGGGGTCGCGCTGCGCCGGCAGGAGACGAAGCTCGGGGCGGACAGCGCCGGCTGCCCGCGCTGCGGCGCGGCGCTGCGCGAGCGCGACCTCGCCGCCGTCTCGGTCGTCGAGTGCGGGTCGTGCGGCGGACTCTGGCTCGCGCCGGCCGTATTCGACCGCATGTGCGAGGACGCCGATGTCTCGGCCCACGCGACGCGCGAGCTCGCGCTGGGTGCGCTTCCGCGCGAGCCGATTCCGGCGAGCAAGGTCGTCTACCTGCCCTGCCCGCGCTGCAAGGACCGCATGGTCCGCAAGAACTTCGGCGGCGCCTCGGGCGTGATCCTCGACGTCTGCCGCCACGACGGCATCTGGCTCGACCACCGCGAGCTCGAGCGCGTGCTCGCGTTCGTGCGCGCGGGCGGTCTGGTCGAGGCTCGCCGCCGGGAGGTCAAGCGCCTCGAAGACGCGGCGCGCGAGGCGAAGTCGCGGCGCGACGCGGCCGGATCCGCGGGAGGTCTGGGAGACTGGCCCTCGGCGGGGCTCGAACTCCCGGTCGGCGCGCGTGGAGCGAGCGTATTCTCGATCCTGTGCGACCTGCTCTTCTCGCGCTGAGCCTTCTGCTCGCGGCGCTCGCCGCGCCACGGCAGGAGAAGCCGGCGGCCCCGCCCGCGGCCCCGCCCGCGGCGCCGCCCGCGCGGGCGACGAAGCCGGTCGCTCCCGATCCGGCGCTCCCGCCGCCGCTCACGACCTACCTCGGCCGCACCATCGCGCCGACCATGAGCTACGAAGGCGGCCCGTGGCTCCAGCGCATCGAGCGCGAGAAGGAGGAGCGCTGCCCCGAGCTCCTGAAGGCGCTCCACCTGAAGGAGGGCGACGTCGTCGCCGACGTCGGCTGCGGCAACGGCTTTTACACGTACCGGATCGCGCCGCTGGTCGGCGACAAGGGGCGCGTCTACGCCGTCGACATCCAGCCCGAGATGCTCGAGATGCTGAAGGCGGAGGGGAAGAAGTTCGCGAAGGTCGCGAACGTGACGCCGGTGCTCGGCACGGTCGTCGACCCGAAGCTGCCGGCGGCGTCGATCGACCTCGCCTTCCTGGTCGACGTCTACCACGAGTTCGACCACCCGGTGGAGATGCTCGCCGCGCTGAAGAAGTGCCTGAAGCCAGCGGGCCGCATCGTCCTGGTCGAGTTCCGGCTCGAGGACCCCAAGGTCCCGATCAAGCTCCTGCACCGGATGAGCAAGGAGCAGATGAAGAAGGAGCTCGCCGCCAACGGCTTCGAGGCGGTCGAGGAGTACGACGCCCTCCCATGGCAGCACGTCGTCTTCTACGCTCCGAAGAAGGAGGAGAAGGCGCCGACGCCTGCGCCCGCCGCTCAGCCGCCGCGCCGCGACCAGTAGAGCGCGAGCGCGGCGCGCCCGATCGGACTCACCGGCGCCGCGCGCCGCAGCTCCGCCTCGGGGTCGTCCGGCGCGAGGGGAAAGGTGACCAGGTCGTCGTGCTCGTCGCGGTGCGGCGCGCCGCGCCACGCGTCGACGAGGCCGGCGAAGGTGCGCGCGACGCGGGCGTGGAAGATCAGCTCGGGCTGCCAGATCTGCGGCTCGAGGATCACCCCCTCGAGCACCGGTTCGGAGATCTCGGCCGCCGCGACGCCGAGCTCCTCGATCAATTCGCGTTCGAGTCCCGCGAATGCGTCGACCGCGCCGCTCGTCGCGGGGTCGGCCGCCGCGTCGGCCGCTTCGAGCATCCCGCCGAAGGCGTGGACGCAGCCGGCGTAGCCGAGGACGCGCGCGCTGCGCCGGCCCGCGACCAGCACGCCGTCGCTCGTCACGATCACCGCCGAGGTGCCGACCGCATTCGCGAAGTGCGACCACGGGTGGACCGACGAAGCGAGCTCCGCCGCGGGGTACGGACCGAAGTACGGGCGCAGCGCGGGATCGAGGTTGGTCCCGACGAACTCGCGGTACTTGGCTGGCGCGACGATCATCTCGAGCCGGCGCGGGTCGTGCGCCCCGTGCACGATGCACCGCACCCAGCGCAGCACGTCGCCGTCGAAGAGCTCGTGGCCGTCGCGCGCGGCGCGCTCGACCGCGGCGCGCCACGCTGCCTCGATGTGGGCGTCGAGGGCGGGCGTGGAGGGGCGCGGCTGCGCGACCACCCGCGTCGCCACCGCTCCGGGGGGAAAGGGGCCGCACGCGAGGAGGCGGCAGCCGGGATCGACGTTCAATGCGGGCTCCCGATCCCGTGGCCGGACGCGACGGGCATGGACATCATTGCGCGGCGGCCGTCCCAGGCCCATCGGTCTGCCCGGCCGCCCACCGACTGGCCCGCGCACTTGGAGCATCGCATGCGTCCGACCCGCCTGCTCCCGCTCGCGTTCGTGCTCGCCGCCACGGCCACGGCCTCGGCGCAGGACGACCTCCAGCCCGCCGACGTCGGCGTGCTCGGCGCCGCGCAGCCGCTGCTCCCGGTCGAGTACCAGGTCGAAGTGGTCGGCGAGGGGCCGGTCTACCAGGCGGTCGCCCACCTCCAGTTCCGCAACCCGCGGCTGCGCGTGGTCGAGGGGGTGGCGCTGGTGCCGATGCCGGCGGGCGCGATCCCGCGCGGCGTGCTCGTCGTGAACGGCGCGACGAAGATGCGCGGCGTCGTCCGCTCGCGCACGCGCGCCGTCGACGCCTACCGGCAGATCACGCGCGGCAGCGGACGCGACCCGGCCGTCGTCGAGCAGCTCGGCGACCGCTGGCTGCGCGCGACGCTCTCGCCGGTCGCCGCCGATGATTCCGTCGAGCTCCAGGTGCGCTACCTCGGCTTCGCCGACCGCGTCGGCGGGCGGCGGCTGGTCGCGCTGCCGAGCCCGCGCCGCGCGCTGCGCAGCGGCGGCGCCGACGGCGTCGCTCCGCGCTGGCTCGACGAGGCCGATGCGGTCGCGCCGGCGGCCGCGTCCACCAACGCGTGGACGTTCCGTGCGCCGGGCGAGGAGGGCTACTTCTGCGTCGAGCTCGACCCGTCGGCCGAGCTCGCGACGCCTCTGCCGCGCCCGACCGTTCTACTCGTGATCGAGACGCCCGAGTCGACGCCGCCGGCGCTCGCGCGCGCGGCGGGCGCCGTCCTCGCGAAGCTCGCGGGCGAGCTCGGCGACGACGCCAAGGTCGAGCTCTTCACGGATCGCGACGACGACGCGCGCGGCGGCCTCTTCAACGACTTCGTGCCGGCCGACGCCGAAACGCGCGCCGCCCTCGCCGAGCGGCTCGCGGTGAACGAGCCGCGCGGCTGGGGCCGACTCGAAGCGCGCGTCGAGCGGGCGCTCGCGAGCGCCGAGTCGCTCGGCGGGCCGGTGCGCCTGGTGGTCGCAAGCTCGCAGCGGCGCATCGCACGGCGCGAGCCGCTCCTCGCCGCGATCGAGCGCGCCGCCGCGCTGCACGGCGACGACTTCTCCTGCTTCACGGTGGCGGCCGGGTCAGCGACCAAGACAACGACGCTCGCCGACGCAACGCGCGTCGGAAGGGGGCGGGCGTTCGTGTTGCCGGCGGCCGAGGAGGGCGACGTCGCGTGCGTCGGAGCGGCGCTCGCCGCGGCCGCACGCCGTCCGGTGCTGCGCCTGCCGCAGGTCGACGTCGCGGGCGCGAGCGAGCTCGTGGTCGAGGAGCGGGCGCACGTCACCTACGGCGAGACGCTGCGCGCGGTCGGCCGCTACGACACGGCGCGCACGACGCTGGCGCGGCTCGCCGGCTACGTGCGCGGCCGTCGGGCCGAGATCGTGCAGAAGTGCGAGCTGCCCGACGAGGAGGTCGCCCACCCGTGGGTCGCGACGATCTGGGCCGGCCTGCGCGCGCGGCAGCTGCGGCGCGACTGCACCGGCACGCAGCCCGACGACTACGTCACGCGTCTGTGCGAGCGGTTCGGATTGCTCGGGCCGGAGACCGTCTCGCTCTCGCTCGAGCCGGCGCTCTCCGACCGGATGCCGCCGCTGGTCGGCGCGCCGGGCCAGCCGGTCGCGCAGCTCGATCCGCCGGTCGTGCCGCCGCCGCCGCCCAATCCCGAGACGCCCACCACGGGCGAGCCGCGCGACCCGCGCCGCACCGTCCCGACCTCGACGACCTTCCCGAACGGTCCGCTCGGCAATCCCGCGCCGCTGCCGCCGCCACCGGCCCACCCGACGCTGCCGTCGCAGCCGCCGCTCGGGCCGCCGCCGGCCCGCGGAGGCGGCCACCGCTGAAGCGACGCCAAGCGGCTCAGCGCGCCGGCGGGAACTTCGCCGCCTGCGCCCGCAGCTCGGCGTAGCGCTCCTTCGCTGCGCGCAGAAGCGGCTCGAGCGCGTCCTCTTGCTCCTTGGGGCCGAAGGTCGCCACGACGGCTTCGCGCAACTCGTCGAGCTTGGCCTCGAACGCGGCGACCCGCGCCTCGAGCCCTTCGCGACGCCAGCTCGGCTCGCCGGCGATCTGCACGTGGACGGCGTTGGTGTGGGCGACGGTGCGCTGCCCTTCGACGCGCAAGGCGATCCAGCGCGAGGAGGGGGCGTCGAGCGTCGCCGTGAGGCTCAGCTCCGACTCCTCTCCGACGGCCGCGCTCTTCCGGACGACGACGTCGCCGTTGACGACGAGCTGGATCTCCTTCAGCGCGTCAAGCGTCGGGTTCACGCGCGCACGCACCTTCAGCTCGACCGCGCCGGCCGCCGCCTTCGATACGACGTCGCCCGGCAGCGCGCCGTCGACCTCGAAGTCGACGAGCGGTCCGTTCGAGACGTAGGCGTGGCCGGCGCGCAGCCCGTCGATCCACTCCTGCGCGGAGAACTTCCCCTCGACCTTCACGAAGAAGGGCGAGTCGCCGAGGCTGCGCTGACGGCCGTACGGGAAGTCGGAGCCGCCGGTCGGCGTCACGCGATAGCCGAGGTTCCACGCGCCGTAGATCCCGTCGAGGTCGAGCGCGCCGTTGTTGAAGACCTCGATCAAGTCGCACTTGCCGAGCGGCAACGAGAGCGCGAGCCCGCGCGCGCCTTCCCAGGCCGACGCGCCGTGCGCGTAGCCGGTGAGCCCGCCGTCGGCGCGCGTCGCGTCGAACGGGAGCTCGTAGGCGAGGTACCGCTTCGCGTCCCAGTGCGTGACGGCGTTCCAGAGGCAGAGCGCGTGGCCGCGCACGCCGCTGCGCGGATCCTCCTGGCCCGGCAGCAGCAGGTGGTCGCCGGCGCGCGCGACGCCCGCTTCCTGCCACGCGTACTGGAGGAAGTCGAGCCGCGTCGAGTCGCCCATCTGCATCGTGCAGGCGACGTGCACGTCCTCCGACTGCGTCCACGCCAGCAGGTCGGCGTCGTTGCTCCCGTCGCGCCCGACGTGGACGTGGTCGTCGGCCGAGTACCACCCCTCGGCCGCGCGGTCGAAGACGCGCTCGAGCGCGACGCTCTTCGTCACGCTCTCTCCCGCCGCCACCTCGAACGACTCGTCGACCAGCTTCCAGTCGGCGCCCTTCTTGACGACGAGGCGGACGCGTCCGGGCGGGACATCGGCGTCGAACGAGCCGCGGCAGGCGAAGGCGAGGTGGTTGGCGACCGGCCAGGTGGGGTCGCGGACGAAGCGCTCGCTTACGAGGTCCTGGAAGACCGGGATCGCGATCGCGTCGGCCGCGCCGGTGAAACGCAGCCGCTCGCCGTCGCCGTAGAGGCCGACGCGCGCCGGCGTCGGCTTCTTCGTCGTCGCGTCGACCACGTCGACGTGGAGGTGGGCGGCGGGGCCGGCTTCGAGCGGCAGCGGCAGCCGTCCGATCTCCTTGCCGGCGGCGTCCTCGAGCGCGAGCTCGAAGGCGGAGGTGCCGGGCGGCGGCGCGCTCACCTCGACCAGGAAGAGGTGGGCGGCGCCGCTGCGAAAGGAGAGGCGCAGCACGCGGCCATCCCGTGCATCGAAGCGGTGCAGCAGCGGGAAGGCGGCGTCGGGCGCGTCGCTCTCCGCGACCTCGATCAGGATCGCCTGGTGGCGCATTCCGGCGACGAGCGGCGGGAGCGCCGGCGGCTTCGCGAACGCGACCTTTCCGTCGCGCACGCGCACGCGCACGACCTCGGGCCAGTCGAGCACGCCGGCGCGGTAGGGGCCGGAAATCGCCTCGGGCCAGCGGCGCGGCGAGAAGTCGGCGGCGACGAACGCGGTGCCGGTGGCCCGCGGGAAGTAGCCCTGCAGCTCCGGCAGGCCCCACAGGTGGGTCCACATCCAGGCGGTCTGCGCGCGCAGCCGCGCGCCGGCGCAGACGAGGAGCGCCGCGGCGACGAGCGCGGCGCGCAGGACAAGGCGCCGCACTACGGAGCGCGCGGCGCGGACGGCGCCGCTCCCAAGAAACCCGAGAAGCTGTAGAGCGCGCGGTCGGCGTGG
>DAINBU010000096.1:0-19878 GCA_036732755.1 Planctomycetota bacterium | reverse complement strand
GCGGCCGCCACCATAGCCTCGGCGCTCGCGCTGCCGGAGACGTGGGCGGCCGCGCTCGCCCATCCGCCGGGATCCGCCGCCGCGCTGCGGGTCTGGCTCGACCGCGTCGTCCGCAACGTCGCGCGCCAGTTCGCGCGCACGACCGGACGGCGCGCGCGCCGTGAGCAGGCGGCGGCGCTCCCCGAGTCGCAGCCGGCGACCGCCGACGTCGTCGCGCGCGCCGCGCTGCACCGGGAGTTGGTCGGGCGCGTGCTCGCGCTCGACGATCCGACGCGCACGGTCGTCCTGCTGCGCTTCTTCGACGGGCTGCGCGCGGCGCAGATCGCCGCGCGCGTCGGCGCGAGCGAGGAAGCGGTGCGGCAGCGGCTGAAACGAGGACTCGACCGGATCCGGGAGCAGCTCGACGCCGATCACGGGGGAAAGCGGGAGGACTGGCTCGGGGGGTTCGCGGCGCTGGCGAGCGGCGCGGGCGCGGGGGCTATTGCCATGACGAAGGTGCAGGTCGCCCTCGCAGCGGGGGTGCTCGCGATGGCGGGCGCGGGCTGGATCTGGTGGAGGTCGACATCCGCCGAGCGATTCACGCCGAAGGTCGCCGCGGCTGTCGCGATGCCGCGCGCAAATGATCCGACCGGACTGGCGTCGTCCACGCCGACGAACTCGAACCGCGCGGCGGAGCCGGCGAGCGCGTGTGCCGACGAGCGCGAGGCCACACGTGACACCGTCGTGCCCGAAGCGCTGCCGGTCCACTTCGCCTACGGGGCGCTCGTCGCTGACGACGGCGCGACGATGGAGAAGGTCAGCCTCTCGGTCGGTGCGCTCTCGGCGGACGAGGCGCGGGCGCCGACACGCCAGCAACCCTGGGACTTCTACGGCGAGCGCGGCAGCTACGCGGTCGCCGGCCTCGAACCGGGTCGCTACCGCCTGCACGCCGAACGCGAGGGGTTCGCCACGATCGAACGCGATTTCACGGTCGCGCCGGACGTCGAGGCGCTGCGGCTCGATCTGGTCTTCGCTCGGAAGCTCGTCGTCCCGGTCCGACTGCTCGCGCCCGATGGGCGTCGACTCGCCGATGCGGTGGCCGCGGACGATCCTGACTTCCCGCTGCACCATCTCGCAGTCCTCGCGCTGCCGACGGTGCCGACGGCTCCCCTGCCGCTGACTGATTGTTGCATGGAGGTGCGCGCGACCCTCGCGCGATGGATCGTTCCGGATGGGCGCTTCGCGCGGAACGGCAGCGATGAGATGCCGCTGCCGGAAGGCTTCGACGGCGTCCTGCTCCTCGAACGCGCCGCGCCGTTCCATGCGATCGCGGCGCTGAAGAACGTCGCCGTCGGATCGACCTTCGTCGCGAAGCCCGACGACGCTGGCGGCGGGATCGCGCTCGTCGTCGACCCCGCGGCGATCCGGGCCGCGCTCGCGACGGTGCGTGTCCGCTGCGTGAGCGGCTCCGACGCTCGTCCCGTCTCGGACGTGCCGCTCCGGATGAGCGACAGTCAGAACTGGGGCCGGTTCGAGGCGAAGACGGACGCCGACGGCGTCGCCGTCTTCACGCACGTCGCGCCGGGCATCCTCACCTGCGTTTTCGGTATGTGGGAGTTCGAGGCGCGGGTCGAACCGGCGGGCGTCACCGACCTCGGCACGTTCGACCTCGAGCCGGCGCAGGAAGTGACCGGACGGGTGGTCGACGAACACGGGAAGGTGCTCGACGGTGGAACGTCCTGGATCGACGTCGGGAGGTGGAATCCCGGAATGCCGCTCGACGATCGCTGGAGTTTCTCGAACGATCCCACCGGCGGCATCCGCATCGTCACGCTCGCGCGCAGCCGCTACCTCGTCCACGCCGGCGGGCCCGACACGGCGGAGAACCGCCTGCTCGTCGATCTGACCCGCGGTCCGACCGCGCCGATCGAGGTCCGCGTCGCGCGCGGCACCCAAGTTCATTTCGAGGACCGCGGCACGACTCCACTGCTGCCCACGATCTTCGAGATCACGACGAAGGAGGGGACTCCGGTCTGGTCGCGCTTCGCGATCGGTGATCTGCGCCTGCTCCCGGGCGACTACCGGCTGACGGTGCGACGCGAAGGCGAGGAGCTCGCACGGCTCGACTTCACGGTCGGAGCCGAGCCGACCATCGTCGCGCTGCCGGAGCTTCCGGGGCCGAGTCGGATCACGTCGAAGCGCGGCGGCGACACGACCGGGAACGGAGTGAGCCCGCTCGTATCGCACTTGTCGCGCGATCCGGTCGGCACCGTCGTCTACGGCCGGGTCGTCGGCTCGAGCGCCGCCGAATTGCAGGAGGGATGGATGACGGCGATCGGGACGGACCAGCGCCGGATCGACGACGTCCTCCACGGCGGCTGCTACGCGTTCGCGGGCGTCGCGCCCGGTCGGGCCGAACTCGTCGGGTTCGGTGCGAGCCGCCTCGGCCGAATCGAGTGGATCGAGGTCCCCGATTCGTCACTCCCGTTCCGGCACGACTTCGCGCCTGCACCGCGCCGCGAGATCGCCGTCACGCTCGTCGACGGCGCGACCGGCGATCCATTGAAGCGCTTCGCGACAGATTTCGAACGCATCGACAGCGGCCCACGCCTCGACGTCACGGCGACGGCGGATCCGCTCGAGATCGGCGGAAGCGACGCGGACGTCGAGGCCTCCGGCAACGCGAGGGTAGGCCGTTTCGCGTGGGCTGCGCCTTCGGGCTTCGAGCCCTCGCGCGTCGGGAACGAGTATTCGGAGGGAACGCTCGTGCTCGAATCGGACGGGGAGGCGTTCGCGAGCCTCACGTGCGGCGGTAAGGTCCTCGAGACGGAGCGGATCGGCGCGACGGATGGAGCGATCGAGTTCCGGGTCGATCGCGAGAGGGTCGATGCCGTGCGGGCGACGCTGCGAGTCCGGCTCGTCGACGCGACGACCGGCGCCGCCTTGACGCCGACCGAGTTCCACGTCGTGTCGCTCGGTTGGGTCTTCGGACCGATCCGCGATGCGTCGAAGCCCGTCGACGACGCCGGGACGCGCGAGATCGCCGGCCTGGTTCCGGGCGAGGGCAAGGTGATCATCGAGGTCGCGGAGCACGAACGGATCGAGCGCGTCGTCCGGCTGCTCGCGGGCCTGAACGACCTCGGCACCCTCGAACTGGGCACGACGAAGAAACTTCGCGGGCGCGTCGTCGACGGTGAGGGGAGACCGGTCGCGTGCACGGTCGCCGTCGAGGACGTCGGCCGCGGGACGTCGTGGCAGTCGCGGGGCAACTCGCGCCGTTTCGCCGCCGCCGCGGACGGGACCTTCGAATTCGAAGTCGGGCGCTCGACCTACGAGATCCGCATCGAGGACCCGCAGCGCGCGTCGCACGCCGAGACGCTCGTCACGACCGGCACCGTGCCCGACGAGGTGCGCCTTTTCTCGAGCGAGGGCGTTCCCGTGACGTTCCACGTCGAGGAATCGGGCCGGTCCGCGGACTCGGCGATCGTCGTCGACGAGCGCGGTCGCGTCGTCGCGCGCCGCCGCCTCGGTGAGCTCGCGCCGCGGCTGCGGCTCGACCCCGGCCGCTACGTCGCGCGCGCACTCGCGCGCGACGGCGTAACGTCTCTCGCCTCCGTCGCTTTCGAGGTCCGCGACGCGCCGGTCGAAGCCTTGCTGCGCCGCTGACCCTGCCGCGGCTCGGCTCTCACGGCTGGTCGATCGTCACGACCTGGTCGACCTTCGGGTGCTCGACCACCTGCGCCGTCTTGGTGCCGGGCCAGAAGATCTCGACGCGGTCGACCTCGGTCAGCGCGCCGAGCCCGACGTGCAGCGTGGCGCTCGACTGCGTGAGGTAGCCCTGTGCGTTGGCGAGCTGGCGCGACCAGGTCTTCGACTTCGTGACGACGCGCACGCGCGCGCCGTACGCCGGCGCCTTGGCGCGGTCGCGCAGGCGCAGGCGCAGCGAGTGGCCGCGCGGCGCGTCGTTCTTGAAGAGGAACGGCTCGTGGTTGAAGTTGTTGACCACGAGATCGAGAGCGCCGTCGCCGTCGAAGTCGGCGACCGCCGCCGCGCGCGAGCTCTTCGCCAGCGGCGCGTCCTGGATCTTCGCCCCCTCGATGTTCTCGTGCGCCGGATCGAGCGTGAGGCCGGCCGCCTGCGCGCACTCGGTGAAGACGCCGGCACCGTCGTTCAGGAGGAACGAGTTGGGCCAGTAGAAGAACGGGAAGCCCATCCCGGCCGGGACGTAGACGTCCTCGGAGCCGTCGTCGTCGAAGTCGCCGGCCGCGATCCCCCACGGCCACCACGTTTCGAGGTTCGCCGCCGCCGACCGCTCGTCGAAGGTCCCGTTGCCGCGGTTGTGGAAGAAGGTGTTGCCGAACAGGACGCTCGCGGCGCGCGTGTCGTCGGCGCTCTTCACCACCTTCCAGTGCTCGGGGTAGTCGCCGAGCGGCGTGTCGAACTTGGCGGCCGGCTGGAGGCGATCCTTCTCCGCGGGGGTGACCCACATGTCGGAGTGCATGTCGACGACATAGAGGTCGGGGTACTCGTCGCCGTCGGCGTCGAAGAAGCGCGCCCCCATCCCGCCCCAGCTCGTGCGCCGCAGCGCGACCGCCGTGATGTCCTCGAACTTCCCGTCGCCGCGGTTCCGCAGCAGGTGGTTCGTCCCGAACATGTTCGAGACGTAGAGGTCGGGGTCGCCGTCGAGGTCCATGTCGGCCACGGCCGCGTCGCCGTTCCATTCCGCGGCGTCGATGCCGGCCTCGCGCGTCGCGTCGCGGAACGTCCCGTCGCCCCCGTTGCGGTAGAGGATGCACCCTTCGCCCGGCAGACGCGCGTCGGGCGTCTTGACCACCTCGTTGAAGGGGAGCGCGACCCCCTCGTAGACCCAGTTCGCCTCCTTGCTGATGGTGTCGACGGTGAACTTCCCGACGTTGCAGACGAACAGGTCGAGGTCGCCGTCGAGGTCGTAGTCGAACCAGGTCGCCGCGCTCGAATGGCCGACGTATCCGACGCCGGCCTTCTTCGTGACGTCGGTGAAGACGCCGTGGCCGTCGTTCTGGAACAGGTGGTTCCCGCCGCGGCAGGTCGTGACGTAGAGGTCGACGTCGCCGTCCTGGTCGTAGTCGCCGAACGCCGCGCCGATCTTGATCGCGCGGTCGAGACCGACGCCCGCCTTCGCGGTGACGTCCTCGAACTTCATCCCGCCGCGGTTCAGGTAGAGCGCGGCCGGGCCGAGGAAGTCGAGGAAGTAGACGTCGTCGCGTCCGTCGCCGTCCACGTCGGCGACGAAGACGCCGCTCCCGTGGTCGTAGGGGTTGATGCGGTAGTTGGAGCCGCTCTCGCTGTCGAGGAAGTGGTGGCGGAACGCGATGCCCGACTTCGGGAGCACTTCCGTGAAGTGCGGCACCGGACGCGCCGGCGGCGCCGACTTCGTGGAGGGGCTCGCGGCGGAAGGCGCCTCGGGACTCGTCGATTCGCGCGAGCAGCCGGCGGCGAGCGGCGCCGCGACGACGAGGACGGCGCGGGCCACGGTTCTTGTGAACATCGGATGGACGCTCCGATTCTGGGGGATCGAGGGTGGGTCGCGTTGCGTCAGCGCCGGCGCGCCGGTTTCCCGCGCAGCATCGCTTCGAGACGATCGAGGCCGAGGACGACGTTCTCCATCGGCGGCCCGAAACTGAAGCGCATCCACTGGCGGTAGGGCGACGGCGCGCGGCGCCGCTTGCCGGGGTTCACGTCGAAGAACTCGCCCGGCACCGTGATCACCTTCCGTTCGAGCGCGCGGCGGAAGAAGGTCATCGCGTCGTCGAACGGCGGCTTCAGCTTCGCGAGCGAACCCCAGCAGTAGAAGGTCCCGAGCGGCTCGTTCTTGAAGACGACGCCGAGCTGCTTCAGCCGCTTCAGCATGAAGTTGCGCTTCTTGACGAAGACCTCGCGCAGCGCCGTCGTCTCCTGGTCGGCCTGCTTGGGCTCGAGCGCCGCGAGCGCGGCGCGCTGCGCGATGCGCGACGGCCCGCCGTCGAGCGCGCTCGCGACGCGCGCGATCGTGTCGACCATCGCGCTCGGGCCGACGCACCAGCCGACGCGCCAGCCCGGGTAGCGGAAGCTCTTGGTGAGCCCGTCGACGAGCACGACCGGATCGCTCTCCGGATCGTCGATGAACTCGGCGGCGCTCACCGGTCCGCGCCCCGGCTTGCCGTCGGGCGTGTAGATGAAGTGGCTGTAGAACTCGTCGAGCAGCAGCGTCACCCGCCGCGCGCGCGCCACCTTCACCAGCGCGGCGAGCTCGGCGCCCGCCACCACCTGTCCGGTCGGGTTGCACGGGTTGCTGAGCAGGAACGCGCCGATCCCGTGGTCGTCGACCGTCCGCTCGAAGAGCTGCGGCGTCACGCGGAAGCCGTCCGCCTCGCGCGTGCGCAGCGGGATCGGGTTCACGCGCCCCAGATGCAGCGCGAGCATGTCCTCGTACGCCGTGTAGTCGGGCAGCTGGTAGCCGACGTTCACCGCGCCGAGCGCCGCGACGGCGCGCGACAGCGCCAGCCGCCCGCCCTGCGCGACCGCGACGTTGTCGGCGCTGAACGGCTTGCGCGACTTTCCGTTGCGGGGGCCATTCCGAGCGCCGGCGTTGCGGTAGAGACGGTTGTAGTGGCGCGCGACCGACTCGCGCAGCTCGGACGTGCCTCCGAGCGGACCGTAGGCGTGGTCCTCGGGCGCGATCGCGACGGAGGAGATGCGCTTGGGCGCGCCCGCCATCGGGCCGACCTCGGGCTGTCCCTGCCCGAGGTTGCACCAGTCGGGGTCGCCGTTCCGGAAGCCGAGCTTCATCGCCTCCGCGACCACGAAGATCACGCCCATGTACGGCACGTCGCGCAGCGCGCCGCGCGGCGATCGCAGGTCGACGGTCGATTCGAGCATCCGGCGCAGCTCCCGCGGTTCCGAAGGGCGGGAGAGCATAATCGCCGCGTCGCGACGCCGCCCCCCACCTCCGGACGCCCGCGCATGCAACGACCGAGTCGCTTCGAGCTGTGGATCGGCGGCCAGTGGCGGCCGGCGAAGCAGCACGTCGCGGTCGCGACCCCCTACGACGGCAAGGAGTTCGTCGAGGTGCCGCAGGCCGACGCCGACGAGGTGGCGGCGGCGGTCGCGGCGGCGGCCGCGGCGCGCACGAAGATGGCCGCGCTCCCCGCCTACGAGCGCTACCGCCTCCTCATGGACGCGGCGGCGAAGGTCGCGGCGAGCCACGCCCTCTTCGCCGAGACGATCGCGCTCGAGAGCGGCAAGCCGCTGCGCGAGGCGCGCGCCGAGGTCGACCGGACGCTCCAGACGCTGCAGTTCAGCGCCGAGGAGGCGAAACGCATCCACGGCGAGATGCTGTCGATCGACGCCCATCCGGCCGGAAAGGGACGCACCGGCTTCACGCTGCGCGTGCCGCGCGGCGTCATCGGCTGCATCACGCCCTTCAACTTCCCGCTCAACCTCGTCGCCCACAAGGTCGGGCCGGCGCTCGCGTCGGGGAACACGGTCGTCGTGAAGCCGGCGGAGGAGACGCCCTGCTCGGCCTACCTCCTGGCGCAGGCGCTCGCCGAGGCGGGCGCCCCGGACGGGAGCGTCAACGTCGTCCCGGGGCTCGGCGAGGTCGCGGGCGAGGCGCTCGTCACCCACCGCGACGTCGCGATGGTCTCCTTCACCGGCTCGCGGACGGTGGGCCGGCACATCCGTGCCGTGGCGGGACTGAAGCCCGTCACGCTCGAGCTCGGCGGCAACGCCGCGGTCGTGGTCGACGCCGGCTTCGACTGGAGCGAGTCGCTCGACCGCCTCGTGGTCGGCGGCTTCTCCCACTCGGGCCAGGTCTGCATCCACCTTCAACGCATTTACGTCGCGAAGGGCGAGCGGCGCGGCGGCTACGGCGACCTCGTCGACGCGCTCGCGGCGCGCGCAAAGGCGCTGAAGGTCGGCCACCCGCTCGACGAGGCCGCCGAGGTGACGAGCCTGATCCGCGTGCACGACGTCGAGCGCGTCGGCGCGACCGTGGGCGACGCGCAGGAAAAAGGGGCGACGCTCGCCGCCGGCGGGACGCGCAGCGGGCGCGCGACCTACGCGCCGACCGTCGTCGCCGGACTGCAGCCCAGGATGAAGCTCGCGGAGGACGAAATCTTCGGCCCCGTGGTCGGCGTCGCCGAGGTCGATTCGTTCGACGCCGCGATCGCTGCGGCGAACCGCACCCCCTACGGCCTGCAGGCCGCCGTCTTCACGCGCGACCTCGAGAAGGCGCTGCGCGCGGCCGAGCGGATCGAGGCGGGCGGGATCATGATCAACGACATCCCGACCTTCCGCGTCGACCAGATGCCCTACGGCGGCATGAAGGAGAGCGGGATGGGCCGCGAAGGGCCGCGCTACGCGTGCGAGGAGATGACGGAGCTGAAGACCATCGTCATCCGGCGCGGCTGAGCATGCGGCGCGTCGCCCTGCTCGCGCTGGTCGTCCTGCTGCTCGCGCTGCCGCGCGGCCGCACGCAGCAGACGGAGCGCAGCTTCCAGGACGGCGCGCGCGTCGACGTCCATCGGCAGATGGTCGAGGACAAGTGTCTCCGGCCCGATCCCGCCGACGGCGGCGGGACGATCGTGCTGGTCGCACAGCCCGACCCGCCCGCGGTCGCCGGTACGCAGGGCACCTACGTCCTCGAGTACACGGCCGGCCCGCTCGGCGTCGCGGAGGGCGGCGCGCTCTACTTCCAGGTCTCGCCCTTCTGGTTCTGGGAGACGCCGCAGGTCCGCGACGCGACCAACGGCGGCTCCGAGAACACGCGCGTCGAGACGGCGGAGAGCGGCGTCGCGCTGCGCTGTTCGACGGTCGGCCCGCAGTGCCTGCAGATCGTGGTCGGCGGCGCGCCGCTGCCGGCCGGCGCGAAGGTGAAGATCACCTACGGCGTGCAGCGCACGGCGCCGCCGTTCGGCGCCGCGCGCGTCGACGCCTACGCCGAGGCGGAAGAGTCCTTCTTCCTCTGGGTCGACGGCGACGGCAACGGGACGCGCGCGCTGGTGCGCGACGAGCCGCGCTTCGCCATCCTGCCCGGACCGGCGCGCGACCTCGTCGTGCACGTCCCTTCCGAGGTGGCGGCCGGCGCGGAGTTCGAGGTCGCGCTCGCCTTCCTCGACGGCAACGTCAACGCCGCGACCGACTTCACGGGCGAGGTGGCGCTCACGGGCGACGGGCTCGAGCTGCCCGCGACGGTCGCGTTCGCGGCGGCCGACCGCGGTCGCAAGCGCGTGCGCGCGAAGGCGACCGGCGAGGGCGTGCACCGCATCGTGGCCGCGGCGCACGGCAGCACCCCGGCCGCGCCGAAGTTCGAGCCGCGCGCGAGCAACCCGCTCGTCGTGAACGGCGCGCCGCGCCGCGTCCTCTGGGCCGACCTGCACGGCCACAGCTGCCTCTCCGACGGGACCGGCACGCCCGAGGACTACTACGACTACGCGCGCCACGTCGCGGCGCTCGACGTCGCGGTGCTGACCGACCACGACCACTGGGGCATCCGCAAGCTCGACACGTCGCCCGAGCTCTGGCAGCGCATCCGCAAGGCGGCGGCGGCGGCGAACGAGCCGGGCCGCTTCACGACGCTGCTCGGCTTCGAATGGACGAGCTGGCTCTACGGCCACCGCCACGTCCTCTACTTCGGCGCCGACGCCGCCGACGACGCGAAGCGCGAGGTGATCTCGAGCGTCGACGCGGCGACCGACTCGCCGCAGGGACTGTGGGCGGCGCTGCGCGCGACGAAGGCGCGCGCGCTCACCTTCCCCCACCACCCCGCGGGCGAGCCGGTCCCGATCGACTGGTCGATCGCGCCCGACCCCGAGTTCGAGCCGGTGGTCGAGATCACCAGCGTGCACGGCACGAGCGAGGCGCCCGACGCGCCGCGCCGGATCGAGGGCGCCCGCAAGGGCCACTACGTGCGCGACGCGCTGGCGCGCGGCTACCGGCTCGGCTTCGTCGGATCGGGCGACTCGCACAACGGCCATCCCGGGCTCGTCCACTTCGACGGCCCGTGCGGCGGCCTCGCGGCGATCGTCGCCGAGGACGACACGCGCGCCGCGATCTACGACGCGCTCAAGCGCCGCCTCTGCTGGGCGACCAGCGGCCCGCGCATCGTCCTCTGGTTCCGGCGCGGCGCGACGCGCATGGGCGGCGAGTTCACCGCGGGCGAAAAGGGGGAGCAGGGCGGGAAGTCCGAGGCGCCGCCCTACTCCGCCTTCGCCGTCGGCACCGCGCCGCTCTCCCGCCTCGAGCTCGTGAAGAACGGCGCGATCGTCGCGGCCCGGGAGGGCGACGGCTCGCTGCAGGCGGCGCTCGACTGGAGCGATCCCGCGCCCGCCGCCGGCGACGCGGTCTACCTGCGCGTGCTGCAGTCGGACGGCCACGCCGCCTGGTCGAGCCCGATCTTCGCACGCTGACACTGTGCGACGGACGCGGACTACGGGCGCGACCCCATCACGGCATGGATGCGCTTACCCCACGGAGTTCTCGGCCCGCGGGCGAGGCGCGCGACCGCACGCTCTGGATTCCCCGTGAGCCAGTCGAGGATCGCCTCGGCCTCGAACGGGAGCGCGTGGCCCTCGGTCGTACCGGGTGCGCTGATCTTGTCGCGCGCGGCGTAGAGGACGGCGCGCGCCTCGTCCCAGTCCGCGCGCGCGGGGCTCACGGCGCCGCCGTGCAGGAAGAGTGCGATGCCGAGGTGGACCTGCGCCTCGACGAGCTGCGGGTCGAGGTCGGACGCCTTGCGGAAGTCCTTGATCGCGAAGTCGAGCGGCGGGTTCTTGAAGAGCTTCGCGACCGCCGGGTCGTCGTCGCACGCCGCCATCAGGAAGGCGATGCCGCGCAGGTTGCGCAGGCGCGGCCGGACGCCGATCGCCGGCACCTCCTCGAGCGCGCTCACCCCCTCGATCACCGGGACGTACTCGTGCGCCTCGAGCTGCTGGCGGAAGAGCGACGCGATCAGCTCGAGCGTCGGCGCGTGGTCGGGTTTCGCGGCGAGCGCCGCGCCGAGCGCCTGGAACGCCTTCGCCTCGAGCCCGATCGGGTCGTCCTTGCGCTCCGACGGCGGCAGCGAGCGGTTGGCCTGCGCGTAGAGCAGGTGGGTCCGCGCGTCGAACAGGAGCCAGGCGTGCTTGGCGGCGAGGTCGAGCTCGCGCTGCAAGCGGGCGCGCTCCTTGGCGTCGAGCGTGTTGCGCGTCATGCGGCCGACCACGTCCTCGTGCGCCTCGTAGAGGCGGCGCCGGTTGGAGAGCGCGATCACCGCGTCGGAGACGAAGCGGCGCGCCGCGCGGAACTCGACGTGCGCCTGGTCGGAGGTGTTGATCTCCGTCCCGTCGAAGTGGTCGCGGAAGAACCACTCGTCCCCGACGTAGAGGGAGAGGAAGCTCATCGGGTCGGCGACGCCGAGCTTCTCGAGCAGCGGCTTGCGCCGCGGGTCGGCGAGGCGCTGCGTGAGCTTGGGGACGTCGATCTCGAGGCGGTCGCTGCTCGCGACGAGCGCGAGGATCGGGAAGGCGAAGTCGGGGCGCGCCAGCCAGACCGTCGTGCCGAGGAAGACGTCGCAGAAGGTGCGGCCGACCGTCCCGATCTCGGGCCAGTCGAGCTGGTGGCCCGGCAGCCACTGGCAGAAGATCCCGCCCGGCTTGAGCAGGCGGCGCACCCGCTCGAAGTGCTCGCGCGTGTAGAGGAGCCCCGTCTCCGGCTCCCACGGGAAGTAGAGGTCGCCGACGATCAGGTCGTAGCTCTCGGGCGCGGCGGCGCGCACGAAGGCGCGCGCGTCGGCCGTGTGCAGATGGACCCGCGGATCGTCGACGATCCCGCCGTTCTCCGGCTCGAACCACGGCAGCGCCGAGCGGACCAGCGGCAGGAGCTCGACGGCGTCGATCTCCTCGACGCCGAGGTCGCGCAGCCCCGCGGCCGTGATGCCCGCCCCGACGCCGAGCAGCAGCGCCTTCTTCGGCGCGGGGTGGAGCAGCGCCGGCACCACCGCCTGCATCGTCTCGACGCGCGTCGCGCCGCTCCCGCCGAGCGCCATCTGGTCGTTGACGGCGAGCAGCTTCATGCCGTCCGGCCGCTGCAGCACCGCCACGTTGGCGAGCGCGTCCTCGTTGTAGGCACGCAGCTGCGCGCCGGTGGCGCCGGCCACGCGGCCGTAGAAGAGGAGCGGGCCGTCGAGCACCGTCTGGCCCTGCAGCGGCGTGAGCAGCAGAGCGGCGAGCAGCCCCACCGCCGCGAGGACGAGGGGGATGCGCCGCGCGACCAGGCGGGCGCGGCCGCCGGCGTCGAGCAGCACGAGCGCGAGCACCGGCAGCGCCGCGCAGACGAGCAGCGCGTCGCGCATCTTGAGCGCCGGCAGCAGCAGCGCCGGCGTGACGAGGCCGGCCGCCGCGGCGCCCGCCGTCCACGCGCACGAGAGCCACGCGACGGCGCGGCCGAAGCGGCGCTCGTCGCCGGGGAAGAGCTCGCACGCCGCGGGGAACGGGAGCGCGAGCGCGAAGGCGACCGGGCCGGCGACCAGCAGCGCACCGAGGAATTCGGCGGCGAGCCGACCCTCCCAGCTCAGCGCGCTCACGCCGAAGTGGAGGAACGACGTGTCGTCGGCGAGCGCGCCCGCGCGCAGCCAGACGAGCGCGGCGACCGGCGTCAACGTCGCGAGCAGCAGCCCGATCAGGAGACCGTCCCGCGCGTGTTTCCGTCGGCGCGCGAGCAGGACGCCCGCCTCCGACCCGAGCGCGCCGCCGAGCAGGAAGGCGGCGAGCACGGCGCCGAGGCTGTCGTGGCCGCCGCGGATCAGCTGCGCGAGCCCCCGGAAGAGCAGCACCTCGCTCGCGAGCAGCGCGAAGCCGGTGCAGGCCGACGCGGCGACCAGCGCCCAGGCGCGCAGCGGCGGGAGTCCGTCGGCAGCGTCGTTCGAAGACGGAGCCGGTGCCCGCGCCGACGCCGGCGGCGCGGCCGCGTCCGCCGACCGCGCCAGCAGCGCCGCGACCAGCGCGACGAGGCCGTTCAGCAGCGCCGCGACGCGCCACGTCCCGGTCGTGCCGAGCGACTCGAGGAGCCAGGCGCCGGCGAGGAACGCCCCGAACGCACCGCCGAGCGCGTTCGCGGCCTGCAGCACGCCCGCCGCCGCCGCCCGTCCGACCAGCCCGCGCCGCACTCGAGCAAGCACCGGCAGAGTGCCGCCGAGCGCCCCGACCGGGACGACCAGCACCGCGAAGCCGACCAGCAGGCGCAGCAGCGGCCGCGCGTCGCCCTTCATCTCGGCGCGCGCGAAGGGGTCGGCGAGCGCGTCGAGCCGCGCCAGCGCGAACAGCGCGAGCAGCCCGCCCGCGCACGCGATCGCCTCGAGGATGGCGTAGAGCCGCAACGGCCGGCGCGTCCGGTCGGCGAGCGGGCCGAGCGCGACGGCGCCGAGCGCGAGGCTGGCGAGGAAGGCGCCGCCGATCGCGCCGAGCGAGGCGGCCGTCGAGCCGAACAGGTCGACGAAGGCGCGCACCGCCGCCGTCTCGAGCAGGAGCGCGGCGCCGCCCGACGCGAAGAAGAGGAGGGCGACGGCGACCGCCGGATCGATCGGGAGAGCGCGCGCGGCCGGCGCGGGGGCGGAGGACTCATTCATAGGGGAAGAAGGCGTGCACCTGCGCGCGGTTGAGGATGGCGTAGTTCAGGCTCTTCAGCGACTTCACCTCGGCCGGGAGCTGCTCGTCTTCCTTCTCCTCGAAGCCGCGCAGCAGCGGGTCGAGTGCGACGAAGAACTCGTCGCCCTGGCCCGACTCGAGCGCCTCCCTCCGGATCCGGCCGACCATCTCGAGGCGGCACGGCGCCCGGAAGTGGATCGAAAAGCTCCTGAAGTCGTCCCGCTCCGACTGCGCGAGGCTCTTGCGGAGCGGGTCGCCCGAGAGGTCGAGGTACTCGTGGGCGAGCACGACGTCGGAGAGGCGCAGCGCGTACTGCTTCGTCGTCACGCGGTCGGGCCGGTCGAACTCGAGGATCGTCGCGTCCTCCACCGCGAGCCACGGCCGGCGCACGGAATTGAGGAAGCTCGACAGGCGCAGCTCGCCGGTCCGCACGTTCCCCTTCACGAGGAAGCGCTGCGTCAGGAAGAGATGGTTGACGATCGCGACGTCCATGGTTGGCGACTGCGCCCGGAGGGGAGGCGCCGGGAGTCCCGGGTCGCATCGCTGCGCGAGGAAGCGCGTAACGTCGCGAGGAGGCGCGGGACGAGTCCGGCGAGCCAGAAGGAGCCCGTGACGAGAACGACCCCGCGCGGACCGGCGCGGCGGACGGCCCGCGCGAGCGCCCGCGCGGGGTCGGGCTCGGCGAGCGCCATGATCCCCGACGCGCGCGCGGCCGCCACGATTTCTTCCGGGTCCCGGCTGCGTCCACCGGGAACGGTGGTCGCAACGACCGGGCCGACGACGCCGTGCAGCGCCTGGAGGCAGCGCGCGACCGGTTTGTCGCTCTTCAGGGCGAGCACGACGACCGGCCGGCGCGGCGCACAGTCCCGGGCGATCTCCCGGGCGACGGCCCGCAGCGACCGCGGCGTGTGTGCGCCGTCGCGCACGATCCGGGGATCGTGCGCAACGGTCTCGCAGCGCGCCGGCAATCGCGCGGCGCGCAACGCCGCGGCTGCGCGGAGGTGATCGAGCGCCGGCAGCAGCTTCGGCCTACGGCGCGAGAGCAGGAGCACCGCGGCCGTCGCGAGCGCGGCGTTGGCGACGGAGAAGGGGCCGGCGGCCGGCGCCGGCAGGCGGAGCGCCGTCGGGGCGCCACCCTCCGCGCCCGCGAGCGAGAGCTCGAAGGCGTCGGCGCGCGCGCGTACCTCCATGCCTCGCCCGCGCTCGAGGAGCGGGACGCCGGCGCACCGCGCCGCCGCGCGCAGCACCGTGGCGACCGGCGCCTCCGCGGGCACTCCCGAGAGGCCCCACGTTCCCCTCCGCAGGATCCCCGCCTTCTCGGCCGCGATGGCGCGCAGCGTCCGGCCGAGCACCGCGGTGTGCTCGAGCTCGAGCGCCGTCACGACGGAGACGTCGGCGGCGACGACGTTGGTGGCGTCGAGCCGCCCGCCGATGCCGACCTCGACGACGGCGACGTCGACGCGCGCGCGGCGGAACGCGACGAAGGCGGCGGCCGTGAGCGTCTCGAAGAGCGTCGGCATCTCGATCCCGGCGCGCGCCGCTCGGCGCAGCACCGCCTCGATCCCCGCGCCCATTTCGCCGGCTGCCAGCTCGCGCCCGCCGACCTGGATGCGCTCGGTCCAGCGGTCGACGTGGGGCGAGAGGTACAGCCCGGTCCGGAGCCCGTGCGCGCGCAGGAGCGCCTCGGCGAGCAGGCAGACGCTCCCCTTCCCCTTCGAGCCGGCCACGTGGAGCACCGGGACCCCGCGCAGCGGATCGCCGAGCGCGGCGACGAGGCGGCGCATGCGGCGAAGCGACCAGCCGACCTCGCCGCGATGGAACGCCGCGGAGCGCTCGTAATCGGTGAGCGCGCGCGTCAGCCGTTCCAACGCGCGGTGGTCGCGCGCCGGCGGCGGCAGCTCCTCCAGCCAGTTCGCGCGCGGCATGGGGGGACGTTACTCGACGCGCGAGCCGCACCGCGTCTCGCTATCCTCCCCCGCCCGATGGCCGACCTCTCGTTCGCGACGACGACGCGCGCCGAGTGCCGCCTGCACGTCGGGCGCGGCGAGATCGCGCGCCTCGGTGCGCGCCTCGTCGAGGCCTTTCCCCCGCCCCGCAAGATCGTCGTCGTCACCGACCGCAACGTCGCCCCCTTCTGGCTCGAGCGGGTCGAGTCGATCGTGACCGAGTCGGGCTACGCGAGCCACGCCGTCCTCGTCCCCGCCGGCGAGGAGGCGAAGTCGCTGCGCATCCTGGGCACGCTGTGGGACCGCCTCCTCGCGACCGGCGCCGACCGCGGCACGGTGGTGCTCGCGCTCGGCGGCGGCGTGGTCGGCGACCTCGCCGGATTCGCGGCCGCCACGCTGCTGCGCGGCGTGCCGCTGGTGCAGGTGCCGACGTCGCTCCTGGCGCAGGTCGACGCCGCGATCGGCGGCAAGAACGGCATCGACCGGCCGCTCGGCAAGAACCTGGTCGGGACGTTCCACCAGCCGGCGCGCGTCGTCGTCGACCCCGACCTGCTCGCCACGCTGCCCGAGCGCGAGCTGCGCTCCGGTCTCGCCGAGGTGGTCAAGTACGGCTTCGTGCGCGAGCCGAAGATCCTCGAGCTGCTGCGCAAGGCCGGCGACCTCGAGGGGCTGAAGGCCAAGCCCGAGATCGTCGACGAGCTGGTCGCGCGCTGCGTCCAGATCAAGGTCGAGATCGTCGCGCGCGACGAACGCGAGACGGGCGAGCGGGCGCTGCTCAACTTCGGCCACACGACCGGCCACGCGCTCGAGGCGGCCGACGGCCACGCGACGCTCCTGCACGGCGAAGCGGTCGCGATCGGGATGGTGGCCGCCGCCTTCCTGGCCGTCGACCTCGGCGCGGCGCCGCCGACGCTGCCGGCGGAGGTGACCGAGGTCCTCGAGCGCTTCGGCCTCCCGGTCGCGAGCTCGATCGAGACGAAACGGCTGCTGCCGTTCCTCGGCCGCGACAAGAAGCGCAAGACCGGCAAGTCGCGCTGGGTCGTCGTCGAGTCGGCGGGCAAGGCGGGCCTCGTCGAGGATCCGCTGGCCGCCACCATCGAGCGCGCGCTCGCGGCGATCCACAAGAAGGGCGAGGAGGACGCGCCGGCCGCGTGAGCGTTGCGTCGCAGCTCGGTGTCACCGCGGCGCGCTACCCGCATCTCTTCCGGCATGCATTCGAACGAGCTGCTCGAGCGGGCGCTGCTCGTCGCGCTCGCCGTCCCCGACGAGCGCGACCTTGCGCTGCTCTGGCGGGCGGCGCGCGAGGCGCCGGACCACGCTCCCGCCGAGGTGGCCGGGCTCTCCCCGGGCGCGCGCGCTTGGCTGCGCGCGCTCGAGCGCGAGCGGGCGCCCGCGCGCGAGGTCGAGCGGGCGCAGCGGCTCGGCTTCGAGCTGGTGCCGTGGGGCGACGCGCGCTGGCCCGAGCCGTTCGCCGACCTCGCCGGCCCGCCGCCGCTGCTCTGGCTGCGCGGGCGCGGGCCGTGGCCGCCGCAGCAACCGGTCACGACCGTCGGCGCGCGCTCGTCGACGGCGCGCGGCCGCGCCTTCGCGCGCGAGCTCGGCGCCGGCGTCGCCGAGCGCGGCGGCAGCGTCGTGTCGGGGCTCGCGATCGGCATCGACCAGGCGGCGCACGAAGGCGCGCTCGCGGCCGACGGCGCCTGCTACGCGGTGCTCGCGTGCGGCGCCGACCGCATCTACCCGCCCGGCGCCGCGCCGCTCGCCGCCGGGATCGAGCGACGCGGCCGCATCGTGAGCGAGATGCCGCCCGGCACGCCGCCGCTCAAGTCCCATTTCCCGCGGCGCAACCGGCTGCTCGCGGCGCTCTCGAAGGCGACGCTCGTCGTCGAGGCCGACGTGAAAAGCGGCTCCCTGCTCACGGCCCACCGCGCGCTCGAGCTCGGGCGCGGCGTGCACGCGGTCCCGGGCGCGATCGACGCGCCGACCAGCCGCGGCACCAACCGGCTGATCCGCGACGGCGCCCACCCCCTCCTCGAGGTTGGCGACCTCGACCTCCTGCTGCATTCACCGCGCGGCACCGCGCGGCGCGACGTCCACGACGAGCTGCTCGCTGCCCTCGCCGCCCCGGCGAGCGCCGACACCCTCGCGGACCGGCTCGGCGTCGCCGTCGACCGCCTACTGGTGCGGCTCGTCGAGCTCGAGGCGGACGGCCGGGTCGCGCGGCTCGGCGGAGGGCTCTACGCGCGGGTGCCGTGACGCCGAGCGGAAGGTGGCGGGCGAGCCGATAAGGGGCCGAGGGCGAAGAAGAAGAAGGAGCGGACGTCGAGAACGCGGGTGAAGAAGGCCGCGGGGAGTAAGGCTTCGTGGCGGATCGGGGTGCCCTCGGCCGCACAAATCATCTGGACGGTGGCGGCCTCGGCGGACTGCGCGGCCTATGGGACCGTGGTCCTCATCTGAACGGCGGCCGACGGCCGCTAGAGCCCCTCTCGCCACGAAGCCTTCTCCCCGCGGCCTCTTCGCAACGTTCTCGAACGACGTCCGACATCATTGCTGCGCCTCGGACGATGGACGGCGCGCGCACGACCGGCGGCGAGACGAGTCCGGACGCTTGGGGCCGTTTCACCGACGACGCAAGTGCGACGCGGACCTCGCCGATCCCATCTTCAATACTGACGCACCGTGGACGGGCATCGACTCGTCGTTCCGCGCGATGACGTCGAACATGCTCTGCAAGTCCACGCACTTCAGGATCGACTCGGCCCGCGAATGGCAGCGAGGCCCCATCCAATCGGCGCGGGCTGCGCATTGGCGCTCACGACCTTGTACACGTCCTGCATTTCAGGGTCGGTTCATCGCCCGTGGCGCAGCATTGACGTCAGGACGTCGTGCGAGGACCGTGCGAAGAGGCCGCGGGGAGAAGGTTCACGGCGAGAGGGGCACGAGCGGCCGTCTTCTCCCGATCAGATGCGATCGACGGTCCCATAGGCCGCGAGTCAGCCGGAGCCGCCTCTTCGCAGTTGGTTCTGGCGGCGGAGGGCACCCCGATCCGCCACGAAGCCTTGCTCCCCGTGGCCTCTTCAACCCTGCCCTCGACGTCCGCTCCTCCGCGCTGCTCCTACAGCCACTGGGCGAGGAGGTACCCGCCGCCGCCGAAGACGATCAGGGAGACCAGGATGAAGAAGAGGCCGCGCTGCAGCCCGACGCGCACGATCTCCGACACCCGCTCGCGCCGCAGGCCGTTGTAGACCACGCTGACGATCAGCACGAGCAGTACGAAGAGGCCGACGTGCTCGAAGAGGAGCTCGCTCTTCATGCGTGCGCCGCCACGGGCCTCGGGCGCGCGGTCTCGTAGACGTCGACCATCACGCACAGGTTGAGGAGGCCGGCCACCGTCGAGAAGAGGAGGCCGGCGTCGAGCAGCGGCTGCTCGAAGGCGAGCTCGAGCCCCCTCGTGAGCCACCACGCGACGAGCGTGAAGCCGCCGCAGAACGACTCGCCGAAGAAGTAGAGGTCCATGGTGTCCTGGTCGAGGCGGACGTTGCGCCCCGCCGCGAGCCAGAGCCCGAACGCGTAGGCGAACGCGATCAGCCCGAAGTAGAGCAGCGCCTTGCCGCGCCGGCCGAGCAGCCAGTGGCCGGCGCCCGGGAGGATCCACGTCGCGACGACGCAGAGGAACACGGTGATCGGGCTCAGGGCCGCGTGGGCGGCACGCGTGCCGCCCCGGATCGTGGCGTCACCATCGGCGGTCAAGTCGCGGCGGCTCCCGGGTTGCGTCGCACGGAGGGGCTTTCGAGCGCGCCTCTATACCATCCCGCCCATGGACGCCGTACGGACGCACTCGACCCCGCTGCACGTGCGCTACCACGAGACCGACCAGATGGGCGTCGTGCACCATTCGAACTACGTGAACTACTTCGAGCTCGGGCGCACCGAGTTCATGCGCGCGCACGGCCTCGACTACGCCGAGATGGAGCGGCGCGGCGTGCTGCTCGCCGTCGCCGACGTCGGGCTCACCTACCTGAAGCCGGCGCGCTTCGGGGATCTCCTCACCGTCGAGTCGCGCCTGAGCTCGGTCGAACGCGTGCGCGTCCTCTTCGAATACGAGGTGAAGCGAGCCGACGAGGTGCTCTGCCGCGGCCACACGCTGCTCGCGTGCGTCGGCCGCGACCTGAAGCCGAAGCGCATCCCCGAGGAGGACCGCGCGCGCATGGCGGCGCTCGCGAGCACGCCGCTCGCTGGCAACTGGAGCGGACGTCGAGGGCGGGGGTGAAGAGGGCGCGGGGAGAAGGGGGCGTGGTTGAACGCGCGACGGGCGG
>DAINBU010000095.1:6012-20360 GCA_036732755.1 Planctomycetota bacterium | reverse complement strand
GAGCTTCAGGTCGGGGAAGCGTGCCGCGACGTCGGTCAGCACCGTCGGCAGCGCCTCGAGCAAGCAGTCGAAGTCCGCCGGATTGACGCTGCGCACGGTGGCGAGCGACGCGAGCAGGCTGGCCGTGGTGTTCGCCGCCTCCCCGGCGTCCTTGCCCGCCGTGACGGTCGCCGTCCAGAGATGGTCGGCCGGCTTGCCCTCGGGAATCTTGCCGGCGGGCGAGGCGAGCCAGGTCGCGAGCTTGTCGGTCGCCGCCTTGCCGGCCTCGCTGTGGGTCGTGGCGAGCGCCGCGTGCATCCACTTCGCGGCGCCGACCGCCGCGCCGCCGTCGAGCCCGACCGGCTTGCCGTCGGGCCCGACCTGGCTCGCGAGCCAGGCGACCGCCTTCCTCATGAAGGGGCCGTCCGACTCGGTGTACTTCCGCGGCGATTCGGCGAGCGCGAGGATCGCCTGCGCCGTCACGTGCACGTCGTTCTCGTAGGAGCCGTTGGGCTGCTGGCGGCGCGCCAGCTCGGCGAGGCCCTCGTCGATGATCGAGCCGAGGCCGCCGCCCTGGGCGTGCGCGCCGGCGTGCGCGGCGCCGGCGAGGAGGAGGGAGAGGACGATCCGTCGCAACACCATCGGAAGGGCTCCGGGAAGGGGGGCGGGCCGTCCGCGGCGAGGGGGCGGCCCCGCGCGCGGTGGTCGCGGTCGAACCGGCTCTCAACGAAGAACGGGTGCGGAGGTTGGCCGGTTTCCCGCGCGAATCGGGCGGGAGCTTACCGGCCGCCGCGGGACGCCGATCGCCGTCGGCGCGCGCCCGTAAACTGGCCGCGATGGGGACGAGCGCGGGCCAGGTGGTCGACGGCGGCGTCGGCGGCGGAACCGCGAGCGCGGGCGCGGAGCTCCTGCTGCTCGTCAACCCCACGTCGGGGCGCGGCCGGGCGCGCCGCTGGGCCGAGTGGGTCCGCCGCCAGCTCGAGCGGTCGGGGCGCCACGCGAAGATCGTGTCCTCGGTCGAGGAGGCGGGGCGCGCCGACGACACCGCCGCGCGCGCGAGAGAGTGGTGGCTCTTCGGCGGCGACGGCACGCTGCGCCGCTGGCTCCAGGATGGAGCGGCGCCGGGAGCGACGGCGGCGCTCTTTCCGGCCGGCACCGGCAACGTGGTGGCGCGCGAGCTCGCGATCCCGCTCTCGCTGCGCGGCGCGTTCGCCGTCGCGCGCGGCGGCGCGGCGCGCCCCTTCGACGTCGGCCGCGTGAACGGCGAGCGCTTCGCCTTCATGGTGAGCGCCGGCTTCGACGCCGCCGTCGTCCACCACGTCGCGCGCCGCCGCCGCGGCCCGATGCGCCGCATCGACTGGGTCATGGCCATGCGGGCCTGCAAGGACACGGACGAGCCGCCCTTCGCGGTCGCCGTCGACGGCGCGCCGCCGCTCGAGGTGCGCTACGTCGCGATCTTCAACTGCGGGCGCTACGCCGGCGGCTTCCACGCCTGCCCGGAGGCGCGCTGCGACGACGGGCTCTTCCACGTGCTTGCGCTTCGAGAACCGGTCGCGCCGCGGCTCCTGCGCGTCGCCTGGTCCTTCGCGCGCGGCAGCGCCGCGCGCCTGCCCGACGCCAGGCTCCTGACCGGACGACGCGTCGCGATCCGCGGCGCCGAGCGCTCGCAGGTCGACGGCGATCCGGGGCCCGGCGGGAACCTCGACCTCTCGCTCGAGCCGGGCGCGCTGCGGATCGTCGCGCCGCTGCGCCGCGCCTGAGCACCGGTCGCGGCAGGTCCTGAGCCGCCGTCGGCTCAGCTCCGGAACAGGACGTCCTCGCGCGAGAAGCGGTTCGCGCAGAACTTGAGCGCGAGCACGGCGAGCAGCAGCGACGAGCCGACGGTGATCCCGAGCTCGGTCCAGGGCGCCGCCTTGCCGCCGAGCGTCAGCACCTCGCGCAGCCCGAGCGTGACGTTCACGACCGGGATCCAGGCGGTCACGCGGTCGAGCTGGATGGTCGGGATCATCGAGAGCGCCGACGGGATGATGATCAGCATCTGCACCGGCGCCATGTAGGTCGCCGCCTCCTTGAACGACTTGGCGTAGATCGAGAGCGAGAGGAGGATCGCCGAGAAGACCGCGGCCAGCGGGATGACCAGCAGGAGCGCGAGCGCGATCGTGGTGGACCGCAGGTCGAGCTTGATGTTGGCGGCGAGCTCCGGCGACATGAGCCCCGACTGGAACGTGTAGGCGAGCGACCCCGTGGCGAAGACCGCCGCGGTCATCGCGCAGCAGAAGACGACCAGGAACTTCGCCGCCGCGATCTCCACGCGGCTCGCCGGCGTGACGAGCAGCGTCTCCAGCGTGAGGCGCTCCTTCTCTCCCGCCCCGAGGTCGCTCGCGGGGAAGTTGCCGCCCAGGAAGCACATGAGGATCAGGATGTAGGGGAGGAAGCCGCCGACGATGTTCAGGGCCTCCTTCTCCGGCGGAGAGACGTTCTGCTCCGTCATCTCGACCGGCGTGACGAACGAACCGGGGAGGTCGGCCTTCGCGAGGCGCGCCTCGCGGACCGAGTGCGCCGCTTCGGTGATCGCGTCGCTCAGGCGGCGGTGCGCCTCGTCACTGAGCGGCCAGGTCGAGTCCCATTCGACCTCGAGGCCGACCGTGTCGACCCCGTCGACGATCTTGTCGTCGAGGACGGTCGGGACGCGCAGCCGCGCGTGGATGCGCTGCGACGTGATCGCGAGGGCCGCGGCGCGCCGCTCCGCGTCGCCGCGCACGGAGGACGGCAGGTCGGCGTCGGGCGCGGAAGCGCGCGGGCCCGGAGGGAGCGCAGCGACCTCGGCCGCCGTCCGGAAGTCGAGGGTCGTGAGCGGCGAGAGCAGGTCGCTCAGCTTCCGCAAGTCGCGCAGAGCGTCGTCGTTCCAACCCTTCACGCCGACGCCCAGCAGCTCGGCGGGCAGGGGCTTGTCCGCGCCGCCGCCGCGCAGCTTCTTCTGCACTTCGGGTTGCGCCGTCGCGAGCGCCGCGCGGAGCTCCGCCACGCGCGGATGGGTGCGGACGCGCGCGTCGGAATTGAGGCCGAGCAGCACGTCCTGGCGCGAGAGGCCGAGGTCCTTCGCCAGCGCGTCGACCTTGCCCCTCACGTCGGGGCCGAGCAGCGTCAACGTGATGTCGAACTGCGCCTCGTAGCGGTGTGCGGCGGTACGCAGCAGCGCGAGGAAGCGGTCGCGTCCGTCGTTCTCGCACTGGACGATCAGCGGCGTGCGGCGCGCCGTCTGCTGCCCCCGGATCGCGATGCGCGTGATCGCGGTCATCAGGGCCGGGATCAGGAGCAGCGGCAGCGCGATCATGAAGATCAGCGTCTTGCGGTCGCGCATGATGTCGAGGAACTCTTTGCGGAAGATGATCCCGACCGTCTTGCCCGTCATGCTCGGCGCTCCCCCTCGAAGCGTTTTCCCTTCGTCCAGCGCCGCTGCGCGCAACAGACGTCGCCCCAGGTTGCCGACAGGGGGGCGGCGAGAGAAGCCCGCGAGGGGCGCGGGCCGATGCGCAGGTGGGGGCGGTTGGATGCCGGGGTCGCGGCGCAAGGACGAGTCGACGGCGGAGCCGTCCGTGTCGGAGCTCTCGCTCCACCTGGCGGAGGAGCTCCGCCTCCCGCTCTCCGCGCTGATCCGGCTGGGGGAGCGCTGCGCGGCGAGCAAGGACGGCGACCTCGCCGCCGCCGGCCGCGCCGTCGCGCGCGAGTGCGAGCGGCTCGACGTCTTCGTGGCCAACACGCTGGAGCTCGGCGTGCTCGTTCCGGAGCCGCCGTCCGACACGGTCGACCTCCTCGACGTCGTGGAGAAGGCGGTGGCCGGCCACCGCGCCCTGCTGGAGGGGCTCTCCGTCCGCGTGCGGGTGCTCGAAAGCACGCGCGAGGCGTGGGTCGTCGGTGCGCGCGCCGAGCTGCTCGAAGTCGTATCGGCACTATTTTCTGATTTGTTGGAACGCGTCCCGCGCCGAACACTGGTGGAAGTGCGCGTGCGGGACGTGGTCGGCCGGGTCCGGGTCGACTGCACCAGCACCGCCGCGGCGCCACCGGTCGCTGCGGATCGGGCGACGATCCGGCGCGCGCGCGAAGTCCTCGCGCGGCTCGGCGGAGAGGTCTGGGAGGTATGCGACGATGAGCGCGGATTCGGGCTTGCGCTCACCCAGTGGCGACGCGCCGGCGAAGGTGCGCGTCGCTGACCTGCTGCGCGGCGCCGGCGACGCCGCCGCGCCCAGCCGTCCCATCCAGCAGGTCGTGCCGAACGCGCCGCCGCTTCAGCCGGTCCTTCCGGCCGAGCCGACGCCCCTGCGCCGCGAGGCCGGGCCGCGCCGCGCCGCTCCCTCCGCGCCGCGCCGCGACGTGGCCGCGACGCCGCTCCCGCCGGCGACCCTGAAACCGATGATGGCGGCGCGGTCGCAGGCGCCGGCGCGCATCGCGAAGGTGCGGCGTCCCAAGAACACCAAGAAGCTGCTGCTGCTGATCGCGCTCGTCACGCTGGGGCTCGGCGGCGCGCTCGTGCCGGCCTACTTCAAGGCGGGCTCCGAGATGCGGCGCACCGCGCTCGCCACCGACCTGCGCTTCATGAACGGCGCGTCGAAGCGCTACCGCGACGACCACGTCGGTCGCATGCCGGGACTCGACGACGACAGCAACGTCGACGGGGATCGCCTCGTGCGGCAGCTCACGCTGCCGACCGACGCGCGCGGCCAGGTGCAGCCCGGCGGTGCGTTCGGGCCCTACCTCAGGGCGGGGATCCCGCCGAACCCGTGGAACGGCTCGAACGGCGTGAAGATCGTGTCGACCGCGGCGCTGCCCGCGGCCGACGACACGACCGGCTGGGTCTACCACGTGCCGACCGGGCAGTTCGTCTCGAACGCCCGCGAGGAGTAGCGCTGAGCGGAGTCTCGCGCCGGAGCGTCAACCTCGGATGCGGACGCGCCGCCCGACGATCTCGAGCCGGCCGGCGGCGAACAGGCGGATCGCCTCGGGATAGGCGAGGCACTCCTGCTCGAAGACGCGCGCCGCGAGCGTCTCCGGCGTGTCCTCGAATGCGACCGGGACCGCGCGCTGGACGATGATCGGGCCGGCGTCGTACTGGTCGTCGGCGAAGTGGACGGTGCAGCCGGAGAGGCGTGCGCCGCTCGCGAGGACCGCCGCGTGGACGTGCGCGCCGTGCATGCCCTGCCCGCCGAACGCGGGGAGGAGCGCCGGGTGGATGTTCATGACGCGGCCGCGCAGCGCGGGCGGCACGCTCCAGAGGTGGAGGAAGCCGGCCATGGCGGCGAGCTCGGTGCGCCAGCGCGCGAGCACCTCGCCGAGCGCGTCGCCGTAGCGCTGCGCCCCGTCGAAGTCGCGGCGGCGCACCACCTCGGTCGGGAGGCCGAGCTCGCGCGCGCGCGCGCAACCGCGCACGTCGGCGCGCGACGCGATCACGCCGACGATGCGGGCCGGCAGGCGGCCGGCGGCGATCTCGGCGTGGAGGTTCTCGAAGGTGCGCCCCGACCCGGAGAGCAGGATCGCGAGGCGCAGCGGATCGGCCGCGGTGGCGGGGATCACCTGGAGCCCTCCGCCTGCTCGGCCTCGTCGAGCAGCGCGAGGACCTCGCCGAGCAGCGGCGCGAGCTTCGGCAGGAGCGCGTCGGCCGCCGCCGCGAGCGCTCCGGGATCGGCCGGCGGCGACTGCAACGCCGCGTCGAGGACGAGCGCGAGCGTGACGCCGCGCAGTCCCTGCTGGAGGGCGGCGATCCGCTCGGCGGCGCCGGCCTCGACGACGAGCTCGCCGCCGAGGCGCCGCATCGCCTCGAGCTCGGCGCGCGTCGCGCCCGACGGCCCGCGCCGCGCGACCGCGACGGCCGCCGGAATGGAGCGCGCGCGCAGCCGCGCCGCGACGCGCCGCGTCTCGTCTGCGTCGGAGAGGCCGCGCAGGTCGGGGAAGCGCGCGCCGGGCTGCGCCGCCGGCCCGCCGCGCAGCGGATCTTCGTCGCTCCAGCGCAGCCAGTCGCGCACGAGCGCGAAGGTGGGGGCGGCGACGCGCTCCTCGAGCGACGCCGCCGCGATGCACTGGATCACCCCGCGCAGGCCCGCCCGTCCCGCCGCGAACACGGCGAGCGCGTCGCCCGCGGCGTCGCCCGCCTCGCCGCCCTGGTCGGCCGGCCGGTCGAGCGCGAGCAGCGCAACGTTGCCGAGCTGCGCGCGCCGCAGCGTGCCGAGCCCCGCGATCTCCTCGGGCCGCTCGCGCGCGACCGCGGCGCCCAGGAACTCGAAGCCGAAGCGCGAGAGCAGGAGCCAGCGCGCCTTCGCTCCCGAAGCCGCTGCCCGCAGCGGCCTCGCCCACCGCTCGACGTGCGCGAGCGGGTCGCTCACGACCCCGCGATCCAGGGGCGCGCGAGCCGGACCAGGAGCGTCGACTTGTGCTCCTCGAGGACGCGCTTCAGCGCCTCGGCCGACGCCGACCAGCTGATCGTCGCGTTCGCCTTGAAGAAGGGCTCGAGCGCGGAGGTCAGGTCGGCCTGAGTGCGCTCCTCCTCGTCGGCGCGGGCGAGGATCCGTGCGGCGCGCTCGCTGGCGCCGGCGTCCTTCATCACGGCGTGCACGTCGTTGGCGAGGGCGAGGCCGGGCGGCACCTCGAGTCCGTCGCGCTGCGCGTCGCCCCAGCCGGCGTTCTCGTCGTAGCGGCCGGCGCGGTCGACGAGCGGCGCGACGCGCTCGATCCAGCGGAACACCTCGACCAGCGTCATGAGCTCGGCGAGGTCGGCGCGCTCCTCGGGCGTGAGCTCCATGCGGTTGAAGACGAGCTGGCGCAGGCCGTCGGCGCTGGCGAACTCGGTCAGCGGGAACTGCACGGAGACGCCGCCGGTGCGCGTCTGCGCCTTGAGCTTGACCAGCCGCTTCTCCTTGTCGAAGCCCGCCAGTTCGCCGCCGCGCTCCTGGCCCGCGAGGCGGATCGGCGGCTCGGCCGGGAGCGAGCCGGCCTCGAGCGCGCGGACGGTCCGGCCGAAGAGCTCGGCGCCGCGGCGCAGCGCGCGCGCGACCGGCGCGAGCTCGTCGCGCGCCGCGTCGGTCTCGAGCTCGGCGACGACCTTCTCGACCTGGTCGGCCGCGCCGGCGTAGTTGAGCTCCAGCACCAGCTTGCGCACCTCGGGCCCGGTCGCGCGCGTCAGCCGTTCCGCGTCGCGCTTCATGAGCGACTCGGAGCGGGCGCGCACCGTCGCCTCGAGCTCCGACTTGCGCTTGCCGAAGCCCTCGTGCAATCCGACGAGCGTCGAGCGGTAGGGCTCGACCAGGTCTTCGCCCGGGAGCGGGAAGGCAGCCGCCGCCTCGTCGCAGCGCGTCGCCGCGCCACGCAGATCCCCCGAATTGACCAGCGCCTCGACGTCGTCGCGCCGCTTCTTCGCCTCGTCGTCGACGCGCTTCTGCGTCTCCTCGACCAGCTTCAGCTTGGCGGCGGCCAGCTCGCCCTTGGCGGAGGCGTCGGTCTCCTTCTCGGGTTCGATCGCGGCGGCGGCGCGGAAGGCCGCGGCCCAGTCGCTGCGGCCGAGCGGCTCGACGACGGAGCGGCGCAGCTGCTCGAGCCGCTGCACGCGTGCCGCCTCGGCCGCGGCGCGCGCCGTCTCCTCCTTCTGGATCGCCTCGTCGATCGACTGGATGCGGCCGCGCGCGCGGTCGCGCTCGTGGATGTCGAGGTAGTCGTAGGCCTTGAGCCAGCCGGCGAGCAGCTCCTTCTGGGCCGCGCGCTCGGGAGTGCGCTCGACGATGTCGAGGTAGGCGCGCACCGCGTCGAGCTCGGTCTTGCGCTTGTCGGCCTCCGACTTCGCCTCGAAGGCGCGCCTGCGCTGCTCCTCTTCGCTGCCGCGGTCGACGACCGTGCGGATGGTCTCCTTCGGCTTCTGCAGCGCGACCGCGATGGCGACGCCGATCGCGATCACCGCGACGGCGCCCGCCGCGATCGTGATCTTGGTGCGCGCCGGCTGGTGCAGCAGCCGCTGCAGCGTCTCGCGCAGCTCCTTCGCCGACGCGAAGCGCGCGTCGGGATCCTTCTGGACCATCCGGTGGACGAGCGTCGCGATCCGCTCGGGGACCGCGGGGTTCAGCTCGCGCAGCGGGCGCGGCTCCTCGCGCACCGCCTTCTTGACGATCTCCTCGGCGGTGGCGCCCTTGAAGAGCGTCTCGCCGGTGAGCATCCGGTAGAGCGTCGCGCCGAGCGAGTAGATGTCGGACCGGATGTCGACGTCGCGCCGCAGCGCCTGCTCGGGCGAGATGAAGTGGGGCGTGCCGAGGATCGGCTGGCCCTTCTGGTCCGCGCCGCTCTTGAGCGAGAGCGCGAGCCCGAGGTCGGCGACGCGCACGCGCCCGTCCTCGGCGAGCATCAGGTTGTCGGGCTTGATGTCGCGGTGGACGATGTGGCGCGATTCGGCGTACTCGAGCGCCGTGGCCGCCTCGAGCGCGATGCGCAGCGCCTCGGGCGGCGCGAGCTTCCCCTCCTGGCGCAGGCGGTCCTCGAGGCTGCCGCCGCGCACGAACTCCATCGAGTAGTAGTAGTCCTCCCCCTCCTGGCCGACGTCGTAGACCTGGACGATGTGGGGGTGGTTGAGCTGCCCGGCCGCGCGCGCCTCGCGGAAGAACTGCGCGACGAAGTTCTTGTCCTTGACGAGCTCGGGCGAGAGGAGCTTCAGCGCGACCTCGCGATCGAGCGAGATCTGGATCGCGCGGTAGACCGTCCCCATGCCGCCGCGGCCGACGCGCTCGAGCAGGCGGTAGCCGCCGAGGATCCGCTCCTCCTTTGCCTTGGCGAGGCTCTCGCCGAGGAACGTCAGCACCGCGTCGCCGATCTGCAGCTTGTCGCCCGCCTTGAGCTCGGCCTGCGTGACGCGCTGGTCGTTGATGTAGATGCCGTTCAGGCTGTCGAGGTCCTTGACGAAGTAGCCGCCCTTGAACTCCTTCAGCCGGCAGTGGTGGCGCGAGACGAGGTCGCCGCCGAGGACCATGTCGCAGTTGGGGTCGCGACCGAGCGTGTAGGTGGCGCCGGGAGCGAGCTCGAGACCTTTCCCCTTTTCGGGTCCGTTCTCGAGGAGGAGGGTGGCCAAGGGCGAGGATCCTCTGCGGCGCTCCCCGCCGACCTCCGGGCGTCGCGCCGGGAGCGGCGGGTGATCCGACGAAGCTAGCGGGCGCACCCTCCCCTGGAAACGGCCCCCGCGGGCGCGCTCACTCGTCGTGGAAGAGCGCGGAGCCGATGCGCACGATCGTCGCGCCCTCCTCGATGGCCACCTCGTAGTCGTTCGACATCCCCATCGAGAGGCCGCTCGCGGCGGGGGGGAGGATCCCTTCGGCGCGCAGCGAGGCCGACCAGCGCGCCAGCTCGCGGAAGTGGGGGCGCGCCAGCTCGGGGTCGTCGGCGATCGGCGCGATCGTCATCAGCCCGCGCAGCTCGAGCTCCGGCGCCGCCGCGACGCCGCACGCGAGCGCCGGCAGGTCGTCGGGGTCGACGCCGTGCTTCTGCGGTTCGCGGGCGAGGTTGACCTCGATCCAGACCGGCCAGCGCCGCTCGATCCGGGCCGTCTCGCGCTGCAGCACCTCGATCAGGTCGAAGCGGTCGAGGGCGTGGAACTCGGCGGCCGTCTCGACCGCCTTGCGCGCCTTGTTGGTCTGCAGCGAGCCGATCAGGTGGAAGCGTCCCCGCTCGAGCAGCGCCGGCGGGCGTGCGACCAGGCGCTGCACCCGGTTCTCCGCAACTTCCCTCACCCCGAGGTCGAAGAGCTCGGCCACGACCTCGTCGGGGACGAGCTTCACCACGGCGAGGAGCTCCGGAGGCGGCCGGCCGGCGCGAGCGGCGGCGGCGGCGATGAGGGCGCGAGTCCGTTCGATCCGCCTCGCCAGCGGGCTCGAGCCTTGATTCGAAAGCGCGTTCAACGGATCATCCTGCGCCTTCCGCGCCGGCCGTTACCCCGTGCAGCGACCCGAGGTACGACGGCGCGAGCTGGTTCAACCATAGGGCTTCGAGGTCTCTCATGTCGACTGCGCGCCCCCTGGGACTGCTCGCGACCGGCCTCGGCCTCGTCCTGCCCGGAGCCGCCGCAGCCCTCCTCGCCGCCTCCTGTTCGAGCACGTCGGACAAGAAGGCCGGACAGAACGAGTCGGCCGAGGCCGCCGAGAAGGCCCCGGCTCCGACGCGCGAGGAGCTGACGCCGACGATCGACGCGCTCGTCGCGGGCGGCCGCTTCCACGGCGAGCTCTGGCGCATGAACCTGAGCGAGCGCAACAGCAAGCCGACCCAGGCGAAGAAGCTCGCCATCGACGGCGACCTCGTGCTGGTCGAAGACCAGGTCCACGAGGTCCACGCGCTCGACCGCGACTCGGGCGTCCACCGCTGGGTTCTGACGCTCGCCGGACCGACCACGCTGCCGATCGGCGGCAATTCGTCGAGCACGACTTTCGTGTCGACGGACGAGGTGGTCGGCGTCGACCGCCGGACCGGCGCGCGCCGTCAGATGCGCAGCTCGCAGCACCTCGACTTCTTTCCTTCGGCCCGCGCAGTCACCGTCGGCGGGACCGCCTATGTCGGCCGCCTCGCCCCGATGGGGGTGCAGGCGGTGAACCTGGCGTCGGGCGCGTCGGGCTGGGAGTACCCGACGAATTCCGAGGTCGTCGACCTCGTGTCGGTCGGCGACGGCGCGACCGCGCAGACGATCGGAGTCACCGCCGAGGGGCTCCTCTTCGCGCTGCCGCCCCGCCCGGCCGTCGAGACGAGCTGGGCGCCCACGGAGAACTGGTTCCGCCGCCTGGCCGGGACGCACGTCGTGACGCCGCTCGCGATCTCCGGCAACAGCCTCTGCTTCGGGTCGGCGAACGGCTTCCTCTTCCACGTCGACGCGCGCAGCGGCCAGATCCGCTGGAAGGTCCCGTGCGGGAGCGACCTGCACCACCTCGAGGCGACCATCGCGGGGAATGCGATCTTCCAGCGGTCGGACGAAACGCTCCACGCGTTCGCGGCCGACAGCGGCAAGGAGCTCTGGACGGTCGAGGGCGGGCTGCGCGTGATCACGCGCATCGGCGACCTCTGCTACGTCGACATGGGCCACGGCAAGGTCAGCGTCCGGCGCGCCCAGAGCGGCGCCGAGGTCGCCACCTTCGCGACGACCCGCCTCGTGCACGTGCCGACCATCCAGGGCGGCGGCGTCTTCATCGCGAGCGACGGCGAGAACGTCTTCGCGCTGAACTGAGTCGCGCGGAGTCCTAGGGGAAGCGGGCGCGGTAGCACCTCGATCCGGGTGCCGGCGCGAACGTCGCCGGCCGCGCGATCCGCCGCGCTCCCGGTACCCAGACCGGCGCGTCGTCGACGCAGACGATCGGCCAGCAGTCGCGCTCGCCGGGGTGCGCGAGCTCGTTCACGAGGCGCGACAACGCCATCGAGCCGCCGGGCGAAAAGGCGATGCGGTCGCCTGGGCGCCGCGCGCGGACCGTGACGCTCGAGCCGGCCGGGAGCCAGACGGCGAGCGGAGCGCCGTCGCGCTCGGCCGCAACGTCCTTCGGCGCGTCGTCCGCCGCGATCTCCACGGTCGAACCTGCGAGACGCACGGAACCTCCGGGCTCGAGGCGATGGACCGCGCCGTCCTGCGTGGGCGCGCGCCGGCCGTCGTGAAGCAGCAGCTCGTCGCCGGCGCGCTCGAGCACGAGGTCGCCGGAGCGACGCTGGCCGCGCCGCGACCTCTGGAGCCACCGCACGAGCTCGCGCGAATCGCGACCGCGCGCGAGCGTCCGGACCGCCGCGTCGCCCAGCTGATCGACGGCCCACGCGCGTACGAGCTCGTGCACCAGCGCCGGCGAGAGGCGCGCGAGCGCCGCGACGCTCCGCACGACGGCGCCCTCGCGCACGCTCCGGCGCGCTTCGAACGGCGCGCCACCCGCGACCGCCGCGATGCGTCGCAGCGCGCGCGCGGCGAGGTGCGAGAGCGCGGGCGCGCGCGCGAGCAGCGGGTCGCCGCGCTGCGCGATGCGCGGGAGCAGGCGGTGGCGGAGCGCGTTGCGGCGCAGCCGCAGGTCGCCGTTCGAGGCGTCCTCGACCCAGCCGATCGAGCGGTCGCGCAGGCGCGCGCGCAGCGCGTCGGGAGGCTGCGCGAGCAGCGGCCGCCACCACGTCACTCCGCCCCCGTCGCGCACCTCGCTCATCGCCGCGAGTGCGCGCAGGCCGCCGCCGCGCGCGACCATCAAGAGCTGCGTCTCGACCTGATCCCGCGCATGGTGGGCGAGCGCGACGACGCGCGCGCCGAGGCGACGCGCCAGCTCGACGAGGAGGCGGCGGCGCGTCGCGCGCGCGGCCGCTTCGGGGATCTTCGCGCCCGGTCGCCAGGCGGCCGGCGGCGCGCCGTCCAGGACGTGCAGCGGCGCGCCGATCCGCCGCGAAAGTTCGCGGAGCGCCGCGACCTCTTGCGCGGCCGCGTCGGGCCGGAAGCCGTGTCGGACGTGGGCGAGATGGAGGGGTCCCACCTTGGCATCCGCGAGCAGCAGGGCGAGCGCCGTCGAGTCGGCGCCCGCCGACACCGCGACCACCACCGGCCCGCTCGCGGGCGGCTGCAGGCGCATGGAAAGTTCGGACGCGGCCATCTAGTCTGTTCGCCCCTTCCAGGGCCCAAGTGGCATTCCAGGAGACGTCAGGTCATGGCCATCCGGATCGGGATCAACGGCTTCGGGCGCATCGGCCGCAACGTCTTCCGCATCATGTGCGCGCAGCCGAAGGAGTTCGAGGTCGTCGCGATCAACGACCTGACCGACCCGGCCGGCCTCGCGCACCTGCTCAAGTACGACTCGATCTTCGGCCGCTTCCCCGGGACGGTCGCGTCAGGCGAGGGCTACCTCGACGTCGACGGGCGGCGCGTCAAGGTCATCGCCGAGAAGGATCCGGCGAAGCTGCCCTGGAAGGACCTCGCGATCGACTTCGCCGTCGAGTCGACCGGCGTCTTCACGAGCAAGGCCGACTGCCAGAAGCACGTCGCCGCCGGCGCGAAGAAGGTGCTGCTCACGGTCCCTCCCAAGGACGAGGTCGACCGGATGGTCGTGATCGGCGTCAACGACGACCAGCTGCTCCCGACCGACCTGATCCTCTCCAACGCCTCGTGCACGACCAACTGCGTCGCGCCGGTCGCCAAGGTGCTGCACGACAAGTTCGGCATCGACCACGGCTTCATGACGACGGTCCACGCCTACACCAACGACCAGCGCGTCTCCGACCTGATCCACAAGGACCTGCGGCGCGCGCGCGCGGCCGCGGTCAACATCATCCCGACCTCGACCGGCGCGGCGCGCGCGGTCGGCAAGGTCCTGCCCGACCTCAAGGGCAAGCTCGACGGCACCTCGCTGCGCGTGCCGGTGCCGGACGGCTCGATCGTCGACCTGGTCTGCGAGCTCAAGAGCGACGCGACCCGCGAGAGCGTGAACGCCGCGTTCAAGGCGGCCGCGAGCGGCCCGATGAAGAACGTCCTCGAATACACCGAGGACGAGATCGTCTCGAGCGACGTCATCGGCAACAGCCATTCGGCGGTCTTCGACGCCAAGTCGACGATGATGCTGGGCGCGCGCTCGGTGAAGGTCTTCGCCTGGTACGACAACGAGTTCGGCTACTCGTCGCGCGTCTGCGACCTGATCAAGCTCGCCCACGCGAAGAAGTGAGCGGGGCGGCTGCGATGCGCTTCCAGAAGCTCGGCGAGCTCGACGTCGCGAACCGCCGCGTCTTCGTCCGCGTCGACTTCAATGTTCCGCTCGACGAAATGGGTCGCATCGCCGAGGACACGCGCATCCGCGCGGCGGTCCCGACGATCCAGGATCTGGTGAAGCGCGGCGCGCAGGTCGTGCTCGCGAGCCACCTCGGCCGGCCCAAGAAGGGGCCGGAGGAGGGGCTGCGCCTCGCCCCCTGCGCGAAGCGCCTGTCGGAGCTGCTCGGAAAGCCGGTCCTCGCGCTGCGCGAGTGCGTCGGGCCCGAGGTCGCGAAGGCGCTCGCCGCGCTGAAGGCGGGCGACGTCGTCCTGCTCGAGAACGTCCGCTTCCATCCCGAGGAGGAGAAGGGCGACGCCGCCTTTGCCGCGCAGCTCGCGAACGGCGCGGAGCGCTACGTGAACGACGCCTTCGGGACGGCGCACCGCGCCCACGCGAGCGTCACCGGCGTCGCGGCGCTGATCCCTCCGAAGGCGCGCGCGGCCGGGCTCCTGATGGAGAAGGAGATCGCCGCGCTCGACCGCCTGCTGGCGAACGTGCAGAAGCCGTTCGTGGCGGTGCTGGGCGGCGCCAAGGTCTCCGACAAGATCAAGGTCGTCGACCAGCTCCTCGATCGGGTCGACGCGCTGCTGATCGGCGGCGGGATGGCCTACACGT
>DAINBU010000095.1:0-6002 GCA_036732755.1 Planctomycetota bacterium | reverse complement strand
CGCAGGGCAGGAAGATCGGCGCGAGCAAGCTCGAGAAGGAGCGCCTCGACGTCGCCAAGGCGGCGCTCGCGAAGGCGGCGGCGCGCAAGGTCCGCCTGCTCCTGCCGGTCGACCACGTCGTGGCGGCGAGCTTCGCCGAGAACGCGCCGCCCGAGCGGATCGACGGCGTCGACATCCCCGAAGGGAAGCTCGGCCTCGACGTCGGCCCGAAGACCATCGCGGCATTTCAGAAGGAGATCGCCGGCGCGAAGACCGTGGTCTGGAACGGTCCGCTCGGCGTCTTCGAGTGGGCGAGCTTCGCGGCCGGCTCGAAGGCGATCGCCGAGGCGATCGCGGCCAACCGCAACACGACCGTGGTCGGCGGCGGCGACTCGGTCGCCGTGATCGAGAAGTTCGGCCTCGAAGGCCGCTTCACCCACGTCTCGACCGGAGGCGGCGCTTTCCTCGAGGCGCTGGAGGGGGAGACGCTGCCGGGCGTGCAGGCGCTGCTCCTCGACGGAGCCGCCCAAGACTGACCCGCAACGTCGCGAGCGTCGGCTGCGGAGCGCGCGCCCGCGGCCACGTCGCCGGGATCCGCGTCGGGGCGGCGCTGGCGGCATCGACGCAGCGCCAGAGCCACCGGCTCGCCTCGCGCGACGAGAGGCCGATGCGCGGCGTCCAGTCCGGCTCCGCGCCGTCCGCCTTGCTTCCGCGCTGACGCTGCGGGTCGGCGGCGAGCCACGCGACGTCGCCACGGGTGAGGTCGAGGCCGTCGTGCTCGCGCGCGAACGAGAAGGCGGCCGCCAGGTTGCCGGGGCCGGAGGCGAGGCGCGCGTCGAGCCCGCCGCGCGCGAGCGCGTCGGCCGTCGCGCCCGGCTTCGTGCGCGCGCGCCGTCCCGCGCGCATCGCCTCGATCCCCTCGCGCGGCTCGGCCGCGCGCAGGAGGACCGCGGCGGCGTCGCGGCGCGAGCCGGCGACGACGTTGACGCAGAAGTGGGCGCCGTAGGTGAAGTAGACGTAGAGGCGGCCGAGCGCGCCGAACATCGTCGCGCAGCGCGGCGTCGGGCCGCGGAAGCTGTGGCTCGCCGGGTCGAGGCGGCCCGCGTACGCCTCGACTTCGACGATCCGGGCGATCCGGAGGCTCGTCCCGTCGCGCCGGACCAGGAGCTTGCCGATCAGGTCGCGCGCGACCGCGTGGACGGGGCGCGCGTAGAAGCTCTTCGGCAACGGGAGATAGATTCCGCGGCCATGAGCGACCCCGCCCTCCCGCGCAAGCTGCCGATGGGACTCCATCTGCCGGGGCTCCTCACGATCCTGAGCGAGCATCTCTACTCCGATCCGTCGGTGGCGCTGCGCGAGGCGCTCCAGAACGCCCACGACTCGTGCGAGCGGCGCCGCGTCGAGGGCCGGGAGGCAGCCTACCGGGCGCGCGTCGACGTCCGCTTCAGCGCGCGCGAGCGCTGGCTCGAGCTCGCCGACAACGGGAGCGGCCTGACGGAGGGGGAGATCGCCGAGTTCCTCGCGACGATCGGGCGCTCGTACACCCGCGAGCTGCGCATGCGGCTCGAGGTCGGCGACGCGGACGAGGTCGCGGCGGCCGAGCAGCTCGTCGGCCAGTTCGGGCTCGGCTTCCTCTCCGCCTTCCTGCTGGCGCGGCGTGTCGTCCTGACGACGCGCTCCTTCCGGCCCGGCAGCCCGACGCTGCGCTTCGTGTCGAGCGGCGGACCGAGCTACGAGCTCGCGACGGTGGTGGAGGGGGCGGAGCCGGGCCGCGCCGCCGGCACGACCCTGCGCATGGAGCTCAAGCCTCACGCGCAGTTCCTCCTCGACCCCGACGTCCTCTCGCGCGCGATCCGGCTCTTCGCCGACTTCCTGCCGACGCCGGTCTTCCTCGGCGACGGCGAGGACGACGAGCCGGTCAATCGCGGCCGCGCGCCCTGGCACGGCGACGACGGCGCGACGACCGAGGCGGGGAGGCACGAGGAGTACGTCGAGTTCGTGCGCGCCCGCTTCGGCGTCGAGCCGCTCACGGTGGTGCCGCTCTCCGACGTCGTGCTGAAGCTCGGCGACGACCGCGTCACGATCCCGCTCGCGGGCGTCCTCTTCGTCCCGCCCGGCTCGATCACGTCGCTGCAGGAGTACGGCGACGTCGCGATCTACGTGCGGCGCATGTTCCTGTGCGAGCGCGAGCGCGACCTCCTGCCGGCGTGGGCGCGCTTCGTGCGCGGCGTGGTCGAGTCGCCGCGGCTGCGGCCGACGGTGAGCCGCGAGGCGCTGCGCCAGGACGAGACGTTCCGGCAGGTGCAGGCCGGGCTCGAGGCGGCGCTGCTCGCCCACTTCGAGACGCTCGCGCGCGAGCAGCCGGCCGCGTGGAACGAGGTCGTCTTCGCCCACAACGACCTGATCAAGGGGTGGGCCGTCCAGGCGCCGCGGCTCTTCGAGTGCGTGGCCGACCGCGTCCAGTTCGAGACGTCGCGCGGCCGCCTCACGCTGCCCGAGGTGCGCGCCGTCAACGGCGGCGAGCTGCACTACTTCAGCGACGACGCCGGGCTGAACCAGGAGCGGCTCCTGTTCGAAGCGCGCGGCCGGGTCGTCGTCGACGCGTCGCGCTTCGCCGAAGAGGCGTTCCTGCGCCGCTACGCGGCCGCGCGCCCCGACGTGCGGCTCGCCCAGCTCACCTCCGGGTCCACGGCCCTCTTCGCCGCCGCCGACGGCGCGCTGCCGGAGCTCGTGCGCCACTTCGAGGGGCGCGGCGTCGCGTGTCGTGCCGTCCGCTTCGAGCCGGCCACGCTGCCGGCGCTGCTGATCTATCCGCCGACGCACGACCGCGTCCGGCGCGTGCGCGACGCGCTGCAGCAGGGGTCGCTCGAGGGGCCGATCGGCGCGCTGCTGCGCGAGTACGTCGAGCGGCGCGGCGGCGACGGCGCGGGCCCGGTGCTCCACCTGAACGCCGGCAGCGCGCTGCTCGGCGAGCTCGAGCGGCGCGGCTCGGCCGACCCGTCGTTCGCGCCGGCGGCCGACCTGCTGCTGCAGGGGGCGCGCTTCTTCGCGGGCAAGCAGCTCGCCGCCGAGGAGTCGCGCGGCGCCTTCGAGAGCGCGATGGCGTCGCTCGCGGCGCTGCTGAACATCCCGTGAAAGACCGGCCGTGACGAGCGAGCGCCTGCGCCGCTGGGCCGAGCGCGAGCTCACCGCCCTCTTCGCGGCGGGCCATCGGGAGCGGGTGCGCGCCTTCCTGGCGCTCGACGGCGAGGCCGACTTCCAGCGCCTCCCGCATTACGTCGACGCGCTGCGCCGGATGGCGGCCGACGCCGGGCGCGCGGGGCTCCACCCGTTCCAGGAGCTCCTGCGCTATCTCGCGGCGCGGACGCTCGCCTTCCCGCTCGACCGGCCGAAGGCGGCGCTGCCGGAACTGGCGCAGCTCTGCGCCGACCTCGCGACCGGGCCGTCGCGCGGCTCGATCCTGCACGCGCTCGCCGACCTCGAGCTGCTGCGCTGCTTCCACAAGATCGACGCACCCGGCTGGCGCGCCGAGATCGTCGCCGGCGTGCGGTCGATCTTCCCGAAGGTCGCCGAGGACGTCGGCCCGGCGAGCGAGCTGCTCGACATCCTCTGGCGCACCGGGTACTGGTGCCGCGACGCCGAGCTGATGCGGGAGGGGACGCGCCTCGCCGGCGGCCGCACGCGGCTGCTGCAGTACACGGGCAGCTACTGGCAGGCGCGCGAGCTCTCGCTGCGCGGCGACGCACACGAAGCGGCGGCGCTGCTGCGCGGGATGCTCGAGGCGCGCGCGGAGCTCGAGGAGCACGGCCGCAGCTGGCGCCACTACGTCGCCGTCGAGCTCGCGGCGCAGGAGGCGGCGCTCGGCGAGACCGGGAGCGCGACGACGCGCCTCGCCGAGGTGCGTCGCGACAGCGGCGAGTTGCACGATCCGATGGTCGCGTGGGACCTCGAGCGCGCCGAGGCCGACGTCGCGCGCAGCCGCGGCGACGCGCCGGCGGAGGTGGCGGCGTGGCGGCGCGGGCTCGCGGTGCTCGAGGACCTCGGCACCGATCGCCTCTCCGCGGAGTTCGCGCTCGCGCTCGGGGAGGCGGCGCAGCGCGCCGGCGACGCGGCCGGTCTCGACGAGGCGCGGCGACGGATCGAGCGGCTCCTGCCGGAATTGCGCTCCGCCGCGGAGCTCGCGCCGAGGGCGGCGCGGCTGCGCCTATACTGAGCCGCATGCCCCCGATCCGGATCGCGCCGTCGCTCCTGTCCGCCGATTTCGGCCGTCTTGCCGAGGAGGTCCGCCGCGTCGAGGACGCCGGGGCCGACCTGCTCCACGTCGACGTCATGGACGGCCACTTCGTCCCCAACCTGACGATCGGACTGCCGGTGGTCGAGGCGCTGAAGCGCGTGGCCAAGAAGCCGCTCGACGTCCACATCATGATCTCGAACCCGCTCGAGTACGCGCGCCGCTACGTCGAGGCGGGGGCGGCCGGGCTCACCTTCCACGTCGAGGCGACCGACCGGCCCGACGCGGTGATCGACGCGATCCTCGCCGCGGGCGGGCGGCCGGCGATGTCGGTGAACCCCGAGACTCCGGCCGAGCGCCTGCTGCCCTTCCTCGACCGGCTCGCGATGGTCCTGGTGATGAGCGTCCGCCCCGGTTTCGGCGGACAGAAGTTCATGCCGGAGGTGCTGCCGAAGTTCGCCCGCCTGCGCGCGGCCGGCTTCCGCGGCGACCTCGAGATCGACGGCGGCATCGGGCCGTCGACCGTCGCCGCGGCGGCCGCCGCGGGGGCGAACGTCTTCGTGGCGGGCAGCGCCGTGTTCGGCGCCGCCGACGTGAAGGCGCGCATCGGCGAGCTCCGTTCCGGCGCCGAGCGCGCCGCGGCCGAGCGCGCCCCGGTCCGCTGAGAGGGATCCGACATGGCGTGGATGCGCTTCCGCAAGCGCGAGATGCCCGAAGGCCTGTGGACGAAGTGCGACGTCTGCAAGGAGATGCTCTTCCAGAAGGAGCTGCTCGAGGCGCACAAGGTCTGCAAGAAGTGCGGCCACCACTTCCGGATGTCGGCGCAGGAGCGCATCGATTCGATCCTCGACCCCGATTCCTTCGAGGAGGTCGCGGCCGACCTCGAGGCGATCGACTCGCTCGGCTTCTCGGCGAAGGGCCAGTCCTACACCGACAAGCTCAAGGAAGAGCAGAAGAAGACCGGCCGCAACGACGCGCTCGTCATCGGGACCGGCCGGCTGCGCGGCCGGCCGATCGTGTTCGGGGCGATGGAGTTCGAGTTCCTCGGCGGGTCGATGGGGGTGGTGGTCGGCCACAAGGTGCTGCTCGCGGCCGAGCTCGCGCTCGAGCGGCGAGCGCCGCTCGTGCTGGTCTGCGCGTCGGGCGGGGCGCGCATGCACGAGGGGGCGATCTCGCTGATGCAGATGCAGAAGGCGTGCGCCGCGCTGGCGCGCCTCTCCGCCGCGGGCGGCCTCTACGTCGCGCTGCTCACCGACCCGACCACGGGCGGCGTCACGGCGTCGTTCGCGACCACCGCCGACGTCGTGCTCGCGGAGCCGCGCGCGCTGATCGGCTTCGCCGGCCCGCGCGTGATCGAGCAGACGATCAAGCAGAAGCTCCCCAAGGACTTCCAGCGCGCCGAGTTCCTGCTCCAGAAGGGGCAGATCGACCGCATCGTCCCGCGCACCGACCTCGTTGACACGCTCGCGCAGCTCTTCGACGGGCTGGTCGGGGCGATGGCTCCGGGTGCGGCTCCGCCCGTGCCGAGCGCCCCGAAGCCGGCGGCGCCCGAGCTGCCCTATCCCGCGACGCCGACGCGCTGACGCCGCGGCTGGTAACTGGAGCGGACGTCGAGGGCGGGGGTGAAGAGGCCGCGGGGAGCGGGGGTTCGTGGTTGAACGCGCGACGGGCGAGGGCGGGTCGAGGGGCGGAGGGGAAAAAGGCTCGATGGACGGGACACGCTCGCCCCAAACCAACGATGAACGGGGGGCTCGCTGCGCTCGGCGCATTCGGGCACGACTCGCAGCAGTTC
>DAINBU010000094.1:0-20438 GCA_036732755.1 Planctomycetota bacterium | reverse complement strand
AACGTGACAGCGCGTCGGGCGACGCCGGCAAAGAGGAGGTCTGATGGACAACCTGGAGGCTGCAGTCGGAATCGTGGCGATCATCAGTATTTTCGGAGGGACGGCACTCGTGGCCTGCGTCTGGCTCTGGGCATGGCGAGGACGCGAGTCGGTGGAGCGCGAGGAGGCGTACCAGCGGCTGGCCGAGGAGGCGGGTGTGGCGCAGAAGCGGACGGCCTTTGAACTAGGGCAGATCGCCGAGGATGTGGCAGACCTGCGGACCCGCTTCGTTGAGATGGAGCGGATGCTGAAGGAGGTCGGCTGAACGAGCCTCAGGCGCTCCGTCTCCGCCTTCCGGCGCGACATCGAGAACTTTTTCGGCGCGACGCGCTTCCGCCCGAGCGCCGAATTCCTCGGCCTCTACGGCCTCGATCCGAACATCTACGACGACTACGATGTGGCGACGCAGCACAACATCGACACCGGGCTCGAGATCTTCCAGAACCGCCTCGACGCGCTGGCGGTGAAGGAGCTGTCGCTCCGCGCGATCGGGACCAACCAGATCGAGGTGTCGGTCCCCGGCATCACGTCGGCCGAGGCGGAGAGCATCACCAAGACGCTCGAGAGCATCGGCAAGCTCGAGTTCCGGATCCTCGCTTCGGTGGAGCCGGGCGTCGACCCGGACGCGGCGAAGGCCAACCTTCTTAAGGAGATCGAGAGCCGAGTCGCGAAGGGCGAGGAGGTCAGCGCCCAGACCGACTTCAGCGAGCTCACCAAGAACGTCAAGGATCGCAGCCAGCCGATCACGTACCGCTGGGTCCCCTACGGCGAGCGCTTCCTCAAGGAGAACATCAAGACCGCGCGCGTCAAAGACCTCAAGGGCAACCTGATGGACCCGGCGCATCCGCGCTGGGACACGCCCGACGCCTGGTCGCTCGTCCGCTTCGACAGCCGCGAGGGAAAGTACCTCACCGGCGAGTACATCCAGTCGGTCCACCAGTCGAGCGACCCCGACACGGGGCTTCCGGCGGTCGGCTTCGACGTGAAGCCGGGCCTCTCACAGCGGCGCTTCGGGGATTTCACCGAGTCGAACCTGCACAAGGCGCAGGCGATCCTGCTCGACGACCAGATCCAGTCGATCGCGACCATCAACGGCGCGATCACGTCGTCGGGGATCATCACGGGCGGCTCGGACGGCTTCGGCCAGGAAGAGCTCAAGCGCCTGATCTCGGTGATCAACTCGGGCTCGCTGAGCGAGAAGCCGCGCCTCGCCTTCAAGTTCACCCAGGGGCCCAACCTCGGCGAGGCGGCGGTCGCGCGCGGCACGTACGCGCTGGCTGTCACGTTCGTGATCATCACGCTGTTCATGCTGTCCTACTACCGCCTGAACGGCCTGATCGCGGTGATCGCGCTGGTCGGGAACATGGTGCTGCTCGTCGCGGCGATGGCGTGGCTCGACGCCACGCTGACGCTGCCCGGCATGGCCGGCTTCATCCTCACGGTCGGCATGGCCGTCGACGCGAACATCCTCATCGCGGAGCGCATCCGCGAGGAGCTCGACAAGGGCAAGACCGTCGCGCAGGCGGTGAAGAACGGCTTCGACCGCGCCTTCATCCCGATCTTCGACGGTCACCTCACCACGTTCATCACCGGCTTCTTCCTCTACCGGTTCGGCACCGGGACGGTGCGCGGCTTCGCCGTGTCGCTGATGATCGGGCTCGCGGCGTCGATGGTGACCGGCGTCTACTTCTCGCACTTCATCTTCGACTGCTGCCTCGCCCGTGGTCTGAAGAAGATCACGATGGCGCGCTTCCTCACCAACCCGAACTTCAAGTTCCTCAAGTGGACGAAGAAGCTGCTGATCGTCTCCACGATCATCATCGTCGGCGGCTGCGGCCTCTTCTTCTGGCTGCCGTCCGAGAAGTTCGGCATGGACTTCACCGGCGGCTTCGAGGTGCAGATCGCGCTGAAGGAGCCGGCGACGCAGGACGAGATCGGCGAGATCGTCCGCAAGGAGTTCAAGGCCCCCGAGGTCGTCTCGATCGACGCGAAGGGCGGCAAGGCGACCCACTTCCAGATCAAGGTGAAGTCGACCGACCTCGAGTCGGAGTTGAAGGGCGTCCCCAAGGACGCGACCCCCTCCGACTTCGCCAACTTCTTCGCCGAGAGGATCGCGAAGCTGCTGCCGGGCCGCCTGATCGACTCGGGCGTCACGAACTTCAAGCTCGGCACGCCCGACGACCAGGGCCGCCTCGACGTCGAAGCCGAACTCACGTACGAGTCCGAGATCCGCAAGGCCGACCTCAAGACGGCGCTGGCGAAGTCGATCACCGTCGGCGAGATCACCGGGGACGAGCAGGGCACGCACTTCAAGGTGACGGGCCGCTTCACGCGCAAGCCGAGCACCGAGGCGACCGCGCGCGCCGCGGTCGCGCCGCGCGTCGCGAGCCCGACGGGCGGCGACGTCCAGGTCGCCGACCCGATGCCGGTGAAGAGCTACGTCGGACCGCGCGCCGGGCGCGACCTGCGCGACTCGGCGCTGCAGGCGCTGATCCTCTCGTTCATCGCCGAGATCATCTACGGGCGGCTGCGCTTCTCGCAGTTCCGCTACGGCCTCGCGGCCGTCCTCGCCATCCTGCACGACGTCCTGCTCACGGTCGGCTGCGTCGCGTTCGCGCGCGTGTGCGGGCTCGAGCTCGAGATGGACCTGACGATGATCGCCGCGCTGCTGACGATCGTCGGCTACTCGATCAACGACACCATCGTCATCTTCGACCGCATCCGCGAGAACCTGCCCAAGTCGGACGGGACGATGGAGCAGGTGATCGACGCCTCGGTGAACCAGACGCTGTCGCGCACGCTGCTCACCTCGGCGACCGTGCTCTTCTCGATGGTCATCCTGTTCGCGTTCAACTACGGCCAGCGCAACTCGCTCGAGGGGTTCAGCTTCGCGATGATCGTCGGCGTGATCACCGGCACCTATTCGTCGGTCTACGTCGCGTCGCCGTTCGTCCTCTGGATCGGGAAGGTCGCGGACCGGCGCAAGAGCAGGAGCGCCAAGCCGTCGGGCGCGGACGCCTCCAACACCCCCGCGGCGGTCTGAGCACCCCGGATCGCGGGCGTGCCCCGAGGTCGGCAATCCCCGGGCGCGCGCGCCGACGCTAGGCTCTAGGGGTCGGCGGAGCGGGCGTGCCAGCCGCGGGCGGCGGCGGGTGCGCAGTTCGGGAGGGGACCATGCGCAAGCTCGTCTTGTTCGGCTTGCTCGGCGGCGTGTTCGGACTGGCGCTGCTGCTCGAGCGGTTCGTCACGCGTCCGGCCGTGAAGGTCGACGCCGATTCGGACCAGCTCTCGCTCGTGATCGGCGGCGGGACGCCCCGCGAGCTCCCGGAGATCCCCGACGCCCCGCCCCCGGAGGCGGGAGGCGGCGGCGGCCGCAAGGGCGATCCGCGTCCGGGCGGCCTGCCGGCGGGAGGCGGCGCGCGCGGCGGGAACGAGGCGATCGCGAAGCAGCGTCCTCCGTCACCGGCGCCGAAGCCGGACGGAGCGGACGCGAGTGCGCCGCGCGCGGACCACGTCGTCGTGAAGGGCGAGACGCTCATGAGCATCGCGAAGGCGGAGCTCGGCGCGACCGCGCGCTGGCACGACCTCGCCAAGTGGAACGCGATCGAGGATTCGGCGCAGTTCAAGATCGGGTCGAAGTTGCGCCTCTCCTCCCCCGACGACGCGAAGGCCACAGCCTCGGCGCCGGCAACGACCGGCGCGAAGTCATCGACCGCGGCGGGCGAGCGCACCCACAAGATCGCGAAGGGCGACACGCTGAGCCGGATCGCCGCGCTCTACCTCGGCGACGCGAGCCGCTGGCGCGAGATCCAGCGACTGAACGGCATCAACGACCCGGCGAACCTCACCGAAGGCGCGACGCTCCAGCTGCCACCGCGCTGAATGCCGGCTTGGCGCTCGGGGCCGCCGCGATCGCGGCGGCCGCCTCGACGGCGACCGGCTTCGTCCGCACCGGCAGGCCGCGCACGACGAGGTCGCGCGGAGCGGCCATGCCTTGCGCCACCAGCGTCGGCTCGCCCGACGAGGTGCGTCTCAAAGGCTCGACGGCGGACGGGAATCTCGAATCGACGCCGGCATTGCGTGCGATCATGCCGGTTCTCCTTCTCTTCCTGCGAGGCCCGGGCGCCCTACCCTGTGGCCGGCGCGGACCTTACTCCTCGCGAGCGCCGTCTGGCAAGCAGGGACGCTCCCGCCGAGGGAAGTGTCGACGCCGGAATTCGCGCTTGGTCGGGGCCGCCGCCCCGGCGAGAACTGCGCGCCCCATGGTCGACCAGGAACGCATTCGCTCCGCCATCCGAACCATCCTCGAGGCCGTCGGCGAGGATCCCGACCGCGAAGGACTCCGCGACACGCCGGCGCGCGTCGCCCGCATGTACGCCGAGCTCTTCTGCGGGCTGCACGACGACCCCTCGGTCCACCTGAAGGCGGTCTTCGACGAGCAGCACCATGAAGTAGTGCTCCTGAAGGACATCGCCTTCCACTCGACCTGCGAGCACCACCTGATGCCGTTCCACGGGAGCGCGCACGTCGCCTACATCCCGGACGGCAAGGTGCTCGGAATCTCGAAGTTCGCCCGCGTGATCGACTCGTTCGCCCGGCGCCCCCAGGTCCAGGAGCGGCTCACGAGCCAGATCGCCGATTTCCTGAGCGAAGGCCTGCGCGCCAAGGGGGTCGCCGTCGTGATCGAGGCGGTGCACACCTGCATGACCGTCCGCGGTGTGCGCAAGTCGGGCACCGCCGTGGTGACCTCCGCGCTGCGCGGCCTGGTCCTGAAGAACCAGTCGACGCGCGACGAGATCATGACCCTGATCCACGCCCCCCGGCGCGTCGAGTGACGCTCCCGGGGCGCGCGCTCGAGCGCTGGCCGCTGCGTGGACCTTCCGCAATAATGGCGGCCCTTTTCGAGCGAGGACGGCCGTACCCGCCATGCGCGTGACCAAGGAGTTCACCTTCGACGCCGCGCACAACCTGCCGAACTACCACGGCAAGTGCGAGCGGCTCCACGGCCACACCTACCGCATCCAGGTGACGATCGAGGCACCGGTCGACCCGCAGACGGGGATGGCGCTCGACTTCGCGATCCTCGGCGACGTCGTGAAGGAGGAGGTCGTCGACGCGCTCGACCACCGTTACATTAACGAGATTATTCCGATCTTGTCGGCCGAGAACGTGGCGATGTGGGCGTGGCAGCGCGTGAGCGGGCGGCTGCAGCGGGCGAAGCTGCGCGAGATCCGCCTGTGGGAGACGCCGAACTCCTTCGTGACCTACCACGGGGACTGACGTGCCCGGCACGCGCGCGGCGCGCCTCCTCCGATCGGCCGCGTCCGTCGCGCTCGCGCTGCTCGCCGCAGCCTGCTCGAAGCCGGCGCCGCCCGCGACCGAATCCCCCGACGGTCCGCACCGCGTCGTCGCGCTCGCGCCGAGCATGACCGACACGCTGGTCGCGCTCGGCCTCGCCGACCGGATCGTCGGCGTCAGCGACTACTGCCCCGACGTCGGCACGACGCCGCCGCCGGTCCGCGTCGGCGGGCTCAACAACCTGAACGTCGAGGCCGTCCTCGCGCTCCGCCCCGACCTGGTGATGTCGGTGCAGAACCCGGGCGACCGTTCGCTGGTCGCGTTCGCCGAGCGCGGCGTCGCGCTCTACACCGACGACCCGCAGTCGCTCGCGCAGGTGTTCGCGTCGATCGAGGCGATCGGCGCGCGCTTCCACCGCGGCGAGCGCGCGCAGGAGCTGACGCGGACGCTGCGCGAGCGGCTCGCGCGGGTCGAGAAGGCGAACGCCGGCCGGCCGCGGCCGCGCGTCTACGTCGAGGTCGACGCGCAGGGGCCGTGGACCATCGGGCGGAACTCGTTCGTGCGCGACGCCGTCGCCGCGGCGGGCGGCGACAACCTCTTCGACGACGTCGCATCCCCCTACCCGACCGTCTCCGAGGAGGCGGTGGCGACGCGCGACCCCGACTGGATCCTCCTGCTGCACCCGCGCGACGTCGCCTTCGAGCAGCGCGGCGCCTTCGCGCGCCTGCGCGCCGTGCGCGAGGACCGCGTGATCGCCGACCTCGACCGCGACCTGCTGCTGCACTCGAGTCCGCGCCTGGTCGACGGCGTCGAGGCGCTCGCCGCGAAGCTGCACGCCCGATGACGCGCGTGCGCTCGCTGCCGAAGCTGCTGCTCCTGCTCGTCGCGCTGCTCGCGGCGGCGGCCGCGATCGGGCTCGCGTGCGGACCGACCCTCGGCTGGAACGAATTCGTGGTCGAGATCCGACTGTCCAGCGTCGTGCTCGCCGCCGTCGTCGGCGCCGGCCTCGCGACCACCGGCGCCGTGCTGCAGGCGATGTCGGGCAACCCGCTCGCCGACCCCTTCGTGCTCGGCGCGTCGAGCGGCGCGGCGGTCGGCGTCGTGGCGAGCTACTGGCTCGGCATCGGATCGGGCTCGCCGCTCGTCTTCGTCTTCGCGTCGCTCGGCGCGTTCGCGGCGATCCTCGCCGTGCTGCGCATCGCGCGCACCGGACGGCGCATGCCGGTGCAGACGCTGCTGCTCGCCGGCATCACCGTGAGCACGCTCGGCTCGGCGGTCATCCTGCTCTACTTCACGCTGCGCCCCTACCAGGCGACGACGGCGATGCTCTTCCTGATGGGAAGCCTGCAGGAGTCGCGCTGGCGGTTCATCGCGATGACCGCCGCGGTCGTCGTGCCGTGCGTGCTCCTCGGCCAGGTCGTCGCGCGCGCGCTGAACGCGTTCGCGATGGGCGAGTCGACCGCGCGTCACCTCGGCGTCGACGTCGATCGCATGAAGCTCGCCTTCTGCCTGCTCTCGGCGGCGATGGTCGGCGCGATCGTCGCGGTCTCGGGCCTGATCGGATTCGTCGGCCTCATCGTCCCCCACATGGCGCGCCGCCTCGTCGGCAACGACCACCGCCGCCTGCTGCCGGCGTGCGCGCTCGGCGGCGCGTCCTTCCTCATCCTCGCCGACGCGGTCGCGAGGACCGCCGCCGCGCCGCAGACCCTCTCGCTCGGGGCGATCACGGCGCTGTGCGGCGGGCCCTACTTCCTGCTGCTGCTGCGCCGGCGCAGCGCGGAGCGCGACGTCGTCGCGCCCGAGCCGCCTCCGTGAGCGCGCCGCTGCTCGAGCTCGCGGGCGCGACCATCGGCGTCGCGGGCCGCGTCCTGGTGCGCGACGTCTCGTTCACCGTCGAGACGGGCGAGATCGTCGCGGTGCTCGGCGCGAACGGCGTGGGCAAGAGCTCGCTGCTGAAGGTGATCGCGGGCGACCTCGAGCCGCTCGGCGGCGAGGTGCGCGTGCGCGGCCTGCCGCCCGCGGCGCGGCCGGCCCGCGCGCGCGCGCGGCTGCTCGCCGTCCTGCCCGAGTCGGAGCCGCTGCCCTACGACTTCCCCGCCTCCGCCGTCGTCGCGCTCGGCCGCTACCCCCACCAGGGGCTCTTCGGCCGCGAGAGCGACGACGACCGCCGCGCCATCGCGCGCGCGGTCGTGATCACCGGCATCGACGGACTGCTCGCGCGCGGCATCAACGAGCTGTCGGCGGGCGAGCGGCAGCGCGTCCTGCTCGCGCGCGCGCTCGCGCAGGAGCCCGAGCTCGTGCTGCTCGACGAGCCGACGGCGCACCTCGACCCGGGCCGGCAGGTGAACGTCATGGCGACGCTGCGCGGGCTCGCGACCGAGCGCGCCATCGCGGCGGTCGCGGTGCTGCACGAGCCGAACCTCGCGGCGCGCTACGCCGATCGCATCCTGCTGCTCGGGCCGGAGCGGCCGATCGCGCTCGGCAGCCCGCGCGACGTGATCACGGCCGACCACCTCGCCGCGGCCTACGGCATCCCGTTCCGCGTCTTCCCCCACCCCGAGCTCGCGATCCCGGTCGCGGTGCCGGCCTGACCGGCCGCAGCCGGCGCCGCCCGCTTTTTTCGTCGTTCCGGGCGCACGATCGGCGCGCGCGCCACTGCTATGCTGCGCCGCCTTTCCGTCCCGGGGGAGAAGGGCGCGTCGACAGCCGGTGCGTCGGCTCGATGCGCCGCGTCCGCCTCGGGTCGGGACGCACGCCGCGCGACGGGACAGCGTGGAAACCTCCGGGGGGCGCGGGAAAGAAGCCGCGCCCGCGACGACCGGCGGCGACTCCCCGCTCTCGCCTTCCCGGCGGCGGGGGTGCGCGGCGCCGCGCGGCGATCGGACGGGGCTTTGCGATTCCTCCCCGTTCGCACTGGCGTGGCGCGCGCCACCGCGAGCTCTGGCGAGGAAGCCCGGCGATGAACGTTCTCGAGCACTACCAGGTCGCGCTGATCTTCCTCCTGGTCGGCGTGGCGATGGTCGCGGCGCCCATGGTGATGCTGACGCTGCTGCGGCCGCGCAAGCCGTCCGTCGCCAAGGAGGTGCCGTACGAGTGCGGCGTCGACCCGATCGGCGACGCGCACGTCTGCTTCGACCTGCGCTTCTACACCGACGCGCTGATCTTCGTGGTGTTCGACGTCGAGGCGGTCCTCATGTTTCCGTGGGCGAAGGTGTTCCGCTCGCTGCGCGACCCGGCCGGCCACCCGATGACCGGCGTCGCGCTGGTCGAGGGGCTCCTCTTCGTCGGCGTGCTCGCCCTCGGCCTCGCCTACGTCTGGGTGAAGGGCGACATCGACTGGGTCAAGTCGCTGACGGAGCAGCGCGGCCTCGTGCGGACGGCCGGCGTCGCGCCGGTGCTCCCGCTGCCCGGCGCGCACGAAGCCGAGACGACCGCCGAGGTCGAGGCGGAAGAGGTGGTCGCCGCCGTCTCCGACTCGATCGCGCCGACCCACCACGCCGCGGTGCACGAGCACCACGGGCCTGGCCACCACTGAACCGCGGCACAGGAGCCGGCGATGGGACTTTTCGAGCGCAGCCTCCCCGACATCCACTTCCTCAAGCTCGCCGACGCGGCGATCGACTGGGGGCGCGAGTCGTCGCTCTGGCCGATGACCTTCGGCATCGCGTGCTGCGCCATCGAGATGATGGCGGTGGGCGCGAGCAAGTTCGACCTCGACCGGTTCGGCGCCGGGGCCTTCCGCGCCACGCCGCGCCAGGCCGACCTGATGATCGTCGCGGGCACGGTCAACGCGAAGATGGCGCTGGTCGTCCGGCGCCTCTACGACCAGATGCCCGAGCCCAAGTACGTGATGGCGATGGGCGCCTGCACGGTCGGCGGCGGACCGTACTGGAAGCACGGCTACAACGTCGTGAAGGGCATCGACAAGTTCGTGCCGGTCGACGTGCACGTGCCGGGCTGCCCGCCGCGCCCCGAGGCGATCATCGAGGGCATCCGCTTCCTGCAGCGGAAGATCCGCGCGAAGCGCGTCCTCACGCGCGGCCTGGACGGCACGCCCGACCTCGCCGGCGTCTCGGTCTCGCCGGGCACCGTCGGCATCCTCGACCCGACCGTGCGCCCCGCCGCGCCGCCGCCCGTCCCGCTCCCCGCCGGGAGCAAGGCGTGACGACGCAGGAGATCAAGCAGGCGCTCGAGAAGGACGGGCTCGGCGCCGGGCTCTCGCTGTTCGAAGGACCCAAGGACCCGGCCATCGTCGTCCCGCGCGAGCAGCTCGTGAAGGTCGCCCGCCACCTGCGCGACGCGCGCCACCTCGCTTTCGACCTGCTCATCATGGTCACCGGCACGCACATGATCGAGAAGCGCGACGCGAAGGGCGTCGTGGTGCGCGAGCCGGGCTTCGAGCTGATCTACCACGTGCGCTCGGTCAAGAACCGCGCGCTGCTGGCGTTCAAGGTCAAGCTGCCGATCGGCGACCCGACGGTCGACTCGGTGAGCGCGATCTGGCCCGCCGCCGACTGGCACGAGCGCGAGACCTTCGACCTGGTCGGCATCACGTTCAAGGGCCATCCCGACCTGCGGCGCATCCTGCTGCCGGACGACTGGGAGGGCCATCCGCTGCGGAAGGACTACGCCTACCCCAAGGCGTACCGCGACATCAACCTCGAGGTCGACCCGCCATGGCCGACGCCGTGACCACCGCCCCCTCGTCGTCGTCGCCGGCGCGCACCTTCATCCTCCCCGGCGACCCGCTGCGCCCGCCCGACACGCACGTCGACGTGCGCACGCAGGAGCTGCAGATCAACATGGGTCCGCAGCACCCCTCGACGCACGGCGTGCTGCGCGTCGCGATCTGGGTGGACGGGGAGATCGTGACCCGGGCCGACCCCGACATCGGCTACCTGCACCGCTGCGCCGAGAAGATCGGCGAGTCGGTCACGAACATCCAGTACGTGCCCTACACCGACCGCTACGACTACCTCGCGGCGATGAACAACAACCTCGGCTACTGCCTCGCGGTCGAGCGCATCGCCGAGGTCGAGGTGCCGGAGCGCGCGCAGTACATCCGGACCATCGCGGTCGAGCTGAACCGCATCGCCTCGCACCTGATGGCGGTCGGCACCTACGGGCTCGACGTCGGCGCATTCACGCCGTTCTTCTACGCCTTCCGCGAGCGCGAGGAGATCCTGCGCATCCTCGAGTGGATCTGCGGCGCGCGCCTCACCTACAACTTCATCCGCATCGGCGGCGTGATGCGCGACGCGCCCGAGGGCTGGATCCCCGACATCCTGAAGTTCCTCGACCTGTTCGAATCGCGCCTCGACGAATTCAACGACCTGCTGACGCACAACCACATCTTCGTGCAGCGCACGGCGAACGTGGGCGTCATCACGCTCGAGGACGCGCTCGCTTACGGGATCACGGGACCGATGCTGCGCGGCTCGGGCCTGCGCTACGACCTGCGGCGCGAGGCGCCCTACCTGCTCTACGACCGCTTCGAGTTCGACGTCCCGATCGGCACCGGCATCAAGGGCCAGGTCGGCGACTGCTGGGACCGCTACTGGGTCCGCATCCTCGAGATGCGCGAGAGCGCGCGCATCGTCCGCCAGGCGATCACGCAGATGCCGGCCGGCGAGATCATGGCGAAGAACGTGCGCCACCTCGCCTTCAAGAGCAAGCCGGGCGAGGGCTACCTCGGGACCGAGAACCCGCGCGGCGAGCTCGGTTACTACCTCATCTCCGAGGGGCAGCCGAACAGCTACCGCAGCCGCATCCGCGCACCGTCCTTCTGCAACCTTTCGATCCTCGGGAAGCTGCTGCCGGGGACCATGCTGGCCGACGCCGTCGCGATCATCGGCTCGACCGACATCGTGCTCGGCGAGGTGGATCGCTGATGGACGCGCTCGTCTCGCTGTTCCGCGACTCGTGGCACTGGGCGGCCGGCACGTCGTTCGGCGTCGCGCTCGTGATCTCGGTCCTCTTCATCGTCGCCTTCATCTCGGTCTGGGCGATGTTCGGCGTCTGGCTCGAGCGCAAGGCCTCGGCCGACTTCCAGGTCCGCCTCGGACCGATGGAGGTCGGGCCGCACGGCCTGCTGCAGTCGCTCGCCGACGGGCTCAAGCTCGCGTTCAAGGAGGACCTCGTCCCCAAGGACGCCGACCGCTTCCTGTTCGTGTTCGCGCCGGCGGTCGCCTTCTGCGGCGCGTTCGCGGCCTTCGTCGCGATCCCCTTCTCGCCCGCGTTCAACGTCGTCGACGTCGACCTCGGCGTCTTCTTCGTGATCGCGATCACGGCGATCGGCGTGATCGGCGTGCTGATGGCCGGCTGGTCGTCGAACAACAAGTGGTCGCTCTACGGCGCGATGCGCGAGGCGGCGCAGCTCGTCTCCTACGAGATCCCGAGCGCGCTCGCGCTCATGATCCCGGTGCTGGTGACCGGTTCGCTCGGCCTGCGCTCGATCGTCGAGTTCCAGTGCATGCCGTCCGACGGCGACCTGAAGGCCGCGAGCCTGGTCTACCTCTCGCCGAACGGCTGGCTCGCCCTCTACAGCCCGTGGACGCTGGTCGCGTTCATCGTCTACTACGTGGCGTCGCTCGCCGAGTGCAAGCGCGCGCCGTTCGACCTGCCGGAGGCCGAGTCGGAGCTCGTCGCCGGCTTCCACACCGAGTACTCCGGGCTGCGCTTCTCGTTCTTCTTCCTCGAAGAGTACGGGATGATGTTCGTCGTCTCGGCGGTGGCGACGGCGGTCTTCCTCGGCGGCTGGCAGCCGCTGCCGTGGCTCTCGATCAACTTCGCGACGCTCGGATTCGTCGGCCACCTGCTCGCGGTCGGCGTCTTCCTCGCGAAGACGATCTTCCTGGTCTGGGTGCAGATCTGGATGCGCTGGACGCTGCCGCGCCTGCGCGTCGATCAGGTCATGGTGATGGGTTACAAGTACCTGATCCCGATCACGCTCGTCGCGCTCACGATGATGGCCTGCTACGTCGCCTACGGCATCCGCTACGTCCCGGGCATCGGCTGATCGGCCGGCGCCGCGAACCAACGAAGAAGCCCACCATGATCACCTACGTCCGCAACATCGTGGACACCGTGAGAACGACGGTGAAGGGCATGCAGGTCACCTGGAAGAACCTGCGCCGGCCCGAGACGACCGTGCAGTACCCGCGGGAGGAGTGCGTCATCCCGAAGGGCTACCGCGGCTTCCACACGCTCGACCAGGAGGCGTGCATCCTCTGCTTCCAGTGCGCGAAGATCTGCCCCGTCGAGTGCATCGAGATGGAGGCGGACCGCGTCGAGAAGAAGTTCCTGTCCTGGAAGCAGTTCAGCATCGACTACAACAAGTGCCTCTTCTGCGACCTGTGCGTGGAGGTCTGTCCGAAGGACTGCATCCACATGGACCGGCGCTCGAGCACGGCGCGCTACGCGATGGTCACCGACGACCGCTCGACGCTGAACCTCGACCTGCTCACCTTCGTCGGGCTCTCCGACGCCGAGCAGAAGACCGTCGACAAGATCGTGTCCGACCGCGCCGCCGGGATCGTCACGCCGCCGGCGAAGCCCGCGGCCCCGGCGACGGGTGCCGCGCCGGCCGCTGGCGCCGCGGCGGCGAAGCCGACGCCGCCGGCTGCTGCGCCGCCGGCGGCTGCGCCCGCGGCGCCCGCCGCCCCCGCCGCGAAGCCTCCGGCGCCGCCGCCGGCGGCCGGACCGACGCCGCCAGCTGCGACCTGACCGGGAACGAGAGGAGGAGACGCGGCTTGGACGCCTTCATGTTCTGGTTCTTCGGCGGGTGCGCGCTCGCGGGCGCGGCGCTCGTCGCGCTGATGCCGAAGCTCGTGCACTCGGCCTTCGCTCTGGTGCTCTCGCTGCTCGGCGTCGCCGGGCTGTACTGGACGCTCGGCGCCGACTTCCTCGGCGGCGTGCAGCTCCTGGTCTACGTCGGCGGCATCACGATCCTCTTCATCTACGGGATCATGCTCACGCCGCGCGACGCGACGCGCTGGTCGCTCGGCACGCTCGTCCTGCCGGGCGTGCTGGTCGCCGTCCCGGTCGCCGTCCTGATGTCGGTCGCGTGGCAGGGGCTCGCGGCGGCGCTCAAGCCCGCGGCTCCCGTGACCTCCGCCCCCACCACCGACGCCATCGGCACCGCGCTGCTGATGCGCGACCAGTACCTGATCCCGTTCGAGCTCTCCTCGCTGGTGCTGCTCGCGGCGCTGGTCGGCTCGGTCTATCTCGCGCGCCGGCGCAAGGGGGGTTGAGCGATGCCACTGCTGGCGGCCGAAGGGGTGAGCCATTTGGGCGGCTACTTCTTCATCAGCTCGGCGATGTTCGTGCTCGGCATCTTCACGATGGTGACGCGCCGCAACGCGATCTACGTGCTGATGGGCGCCGAGCTCATCCTCAACGCGGCGGCGCTCAACTTCGTCGCGTTCGCGCGCCACCACGGTGGAGCCGGCGCGCTCGACGGCCAGATGTTCGCCATCTTCATCATCATCCTGGCCGCGGCCGAGGCGGCGGTCGCGCTCGGCATCGTGCTGCAGCTCTACCACCACTTCCCGACCATCGACGTCTCCAAGCCCGACCGGCTCGGCGACTGACCGGGGCCCGCGATGGAACCCTTCGACAGCCCGTTCTTCCAGGGCGCGACGCCCGGCTGGTACGCGCTCGCGATCCTGCTGCTGCCGCTCGCCGGCTTCCTCTTCACGGCGTTCACCTGGAAGACCGCCTTCACGCGCAAGCACGGCCACGTCGTCCCGCTCGCCACGATCGGCGTCGCGCTCTTCTGCGCGCTTTCCATCTTCAAGCACGCCGTGATCGAGCAGGAGCCGGCCGGCGCGCACGCCCCGACCGCCGAGCACGGCGGCGAGAAGGCGGCGCACGAGGAGCCGCCCGCCGACCTCGGCGACCACCGGCCCGCCTGGTCGAGCAAGGAGCACGGCGGCGTCTACGCGCTCCTGAGCATCGGCTCGCTCCACGTCGACGCCGGCATCACGATCGACGCGCTGACCGCGACGATGCTCGCCGTCGTCTGCATCGTCGCCTTCCTCGTGCACCTCTACTCGGTCGGGTACATGCACGGCGACAAGCGCTTCCCGCGCTTCTTCGCCTTCCTGCAGCTCTTCAGCTTCTCGATGCTCGGGCTGGTGCTGACCGACAACCTGCTCCTGCTGTTCTGCTTCTGGGAGCTGGTCGGCGTCTGCAGCTACTTCCTGATCGGCTTCTGGTTCGAACAGGACGAGCCGCCCAAGGCCTCGATGAAGGCCTTCATGACCAACCGCTTCGGCGACGTGGGCTTCCTGCTCGGGATCCTGTTCGCCTGGGGCATCTTCAAGACGTTCGACATCCACGAGATCTACGGCCGCCTGCAGCACATGGTCGCGACGAACGTCGAGACCTCGCTGTTCGGCTGGGGGCTCGGCGCCGCGCTCACCGTGATGGGGCTGCTGCTCTTCATGGGACCGATGGCGAAGTCGGCGCAGGTGCCGCTGCACGTCTGGCTGCCCGACGCGATGGCCGGCCCGACGCCGGTCTCCGCGCTGATCCACGCCGCCACGATGGTCGCGGCCGGCGTCTACATGGTCGGGCGCGTCTACTTCCTCTTCACGCCGACCGTTCTCGGATTCATCGCGATCGTCGGCACGATCACGGCGCTGGTCGCCGCGACCATCGGCCTGGTGCACAACAACATCAAGAAGGTGCTCGCCTATTCGACCTGCAGCCAGCTCGGCTACATGATGCTGTCGCTCGGCGTCGGCGGGTATTCGGCCGGCCTGTTCCACCTCTACACGCACGCCTTCTTCAAGGCGTGCCTCTTCCTCGGCGCCGGCTCGGTCATCCACGCGGTCCACACCGAGGACATGCGCGAGATGGGCGGGCTCAAGTCGAAGATGCCGTCGACGTACCGCACCTTCTTCGTCGCGACGCTCGCGCTGGCCGGCGTGCCGTTCCTGTCGGGCGCGTTCTCGAAGGAGCTGATCGTCGAGCACGCGATCCAGTGGGGCATGAGCGGGACGCTCGCCCACTGGCTGCCGGCCGTCGTCGCGATCTTCGGCGGCGGGCTCACCTTCTTCTACATGCTGCGGCTGCTCTACCTGACCTTCTACGGGACGCCGCGCGACCACCACAAGTTCGAGCACGCGCACGAGTCGCCGTCGACGATGACGGTCCCGCTCTTCGTGCTCGGCTTCCTCGCGATCTTCTCGGTCGACTGGCTGCCGATCCCGCTGCTGCGCGGCCTGCACGTGCCCGAGCTGCTCGCGCCGCCGCCCGCGCTCGCGTCGCTCGCGGTCGGACACGCGCCGCACCACGGCGGGGAGTCGCTGCTGCTCGCGTTCGTGGTGCTGGTGGTCTCGGTCGCGGTGCTCGTGGCCGGCTACCGCCTCTACGTCCGCACCTACAAGCAGCGCAACCCCGGACCGGACGTCTGGTACGCCCGCTTCGGGCGCCTCTCCACCACCGTCTCCCGCCTCTACTACTTCGACGAGTTCTACCAGGCCACGGTGGTGCGCCTCGGCAACGCGATGTCGCGCGCGTTCACCCGCTTCGACGTAGGCGTGGTGGACGGCGCGGTGAACGGCGTCGCATCGCTCGGCCTCGCGTTCTCGAGCGTCTGGGGGATGTTCGACCGGGTCGTCGTCGACGGCGCGGTCAACTTCTTCTGGCACGCGTCGCACGCGCTCTCGCGCGTGTTCCGCCGCCTCCAGACCGGGAACGCGCAGGACTACCTCGCCTTCGCCGTCGGCGGGATCGCGCTGGTCTCGCTGCTCTTCGTCTTCCTCACCTGACGCGCGCCGCGCGAGGTCGCCGGTTCACGACACGCCCGAACGCACGACCGATCCCGGAGCCCGAACGAAACCATGATCGAGACCATGGACTCCACCCACCTGCTGAGCTGGATCACGCTCTCCCCGCTGATCGGGATGGTCGCGATCCTGCTGACGCCGCGCGCCAAGACCGACGTCATCAAGACGCTGGCGGCGGCCTTCACCGGCATCCCGCTCGTCCTCGCCGCCTGGATGTACTTCGCGAAGTTCCAGGTCGGGACCGCGGGCTACCAGCTGCACGAGGTCTTCGACTGGGTGAAGACCTTCCACATCCAGTACCAGGTCGGCGTCGACGGGCTCTCCGCGCCGCTCGTGCTGCTCAACTGCCTGCTGCTCTTCGTCGCGGTCTTCTCGTCGTGGAACGTCGAGAAGGGGGTGAAGGGCTACTTCCTGCTGCTGCTGCTGCTCGAGGTCGGCATCAACGGCGTCTTCGTCAGCCTCGACCTCTTCCTCTTCTACGTGTACTGGGAGCTCATGCTGCTCCCGATGTACTTCCTGATCGGCATCTGGGGCGGGCCGCGCCGCGAGTACGCCGCGATCAAGTTCTTCCTCTACACGCTGGCCGGCTCGGTGCTGATCCTGATCGCGATGGTCGCGATGTACCTGTCGTCGAGCGACGACCCGGCGCAGCGCACCTTCAGCCTGGTGAAGCTGGCGCAGATCGGGCAGGCCGGCCACTGGGCGGCGCCGCCGGCGCTGCTCGGCATGACGTTCCAGCACTGGGCCTTCCTCTTCATGTTCATCGGCTTCGCGATCAAGGTCCCGGTCTTCCCGTTCCACACCTGGCTGCCCGACGCGCACGTCGAGGCGCCTACCGCGATCTCCGTCATCCTCGCCGGCATCCTGCTGAAGCTCGGCGGGTACGGGATCATGCGCGTGAACATGACGGTTTTCCCCGACGTCATGTGGCAGAACGGCACGACCACGGCGTGGGCGACCGGGCTCGCCGTGCTCGGCACCATCAACATCGTCTACGGCGCCTTCGTCGCGATGGCGCAAACCGACTTCAAGAAGCTGGTCGCCTACTCCTCGGTCGCGCACATGGGCTTCGTGCTGCTCGGGCTGGCCGCGATGAACCCGCAGGGCCTCGCGGGCGCGAACCTGACGCTGTTCAACCACGGCACCAGCTCGGCGATGCTCTTCCTCCTGGTCGGCGTGATCTACGACCGGGCGCACCACCGCGAGATCGCGCGGTTCGGCGGGCTCGCCAGCCACATGCCGGTGTACGCGAGCCTCGCCTTCCTCGGCATCTTCACGTCGCTCGGCCTGCCCGGACTCGCCGGCTTCTGGGGCGAGGTGCTCGCGCTGCTCGGCGCGTGGGAGCGCTACCCCATCCTGACCGCGATCTCGACGGTCGGCCTCATCGTCACCGCCGCCTTCTTCCTCATGACGATCCGCAAGGTCTTCTTCGGGCCCGCGCAGGAGAAGTACCGCGGCTTCCCCGACGTGACGCTGCGCGAGTGGACCTGCCTCGCGCCGTTCGGCGCGCTGTGCGTGATCGCCGGCGTCTTCCCCGCCTTCCTGCTGAACTGGATGGTCCCCTCGATCCAGTCGCTTGTGCAGATCATCACGCCCAAGTGACCGGCGGTCGCGGACGGACGCCCCTCGCAACGCGGAGCACTTCGTGGACTGGCTCGCTCAGACCAACGCCGACGTCGGACGCATCTGGCCGGAGATCATCCTCTCGGTCACGGCGCTGGTCGCGCTGCTCTCCGACCTCCTGCTGAAGGGCCGCGACACGCGCGTGACCGGCTGGGTCACGACGCTCGGCGTCACCTTCACGATCTACTGGATCGCGCGGAGCTTCGCCGGCGCGCACGGCGCGCACGTGTTCGGGATGATGGTCGACGACCGCTTCGCGCTCTTCTTCAAGCTGCTGATCGCGTCCGGGCTGCTGGCCGTCACGCTGCTCTCGATGTGGTTCCGCGGCTTCGACCACGACGGCATCGGCGAGTACTACTCGATCCTCGTCACCGCGGCGGTCGGCGCCTTCTTCCTGGTCTCGACCGACCACCTGCTGCTGCTCTTCCTCGGGCTCGAGACGCTCTCGATCAGCTCCTACGTGCTGGCCGGGTTCCTGAAGCGCGACATCCGTTCGACCGAGGCGGCGGTGAAGTACCTCGTCTTCGGGGTGCTGGCGAGCGGCGCGATGCTGTTCGGCTTCTCGCTGCTCTACGGCTTCACCGGCAGCGTCCGCCTGCCCGAGATCGGCTCTGCGGTGCAGCGCCTGCTGCTGTCGGGCGCGCGCGGGAGCGACTTCCACCTCGACGCGACCGGCATGGGCGTGGCGGTCGGCGTGATCCTGTCGCTCGCCGGCTTCGGCTTCAAGGTCGCCGCCTTCCCGTTCCACTTCTGGAGCCCCGACGTCTACGAAGGGGCGCCGACGCCCGTCACGACCTTCCTCTCCGTGGTCTCGAAGGCCGCGAGCTTCGGGATGATCCTGCGCTTCTTCGGCGGCGTCGCCGGAACGACGACGGTCGTCCCCGACGCGGGCCACGCGGTGGCCGGCAGTCCGGCGATCGCCGCGGTGCTCGCCGCAATCGCGGCGATGACGATGACGTTCGGCAACGTCGCCGCGATGCTGCAGGAGAACGCCAAGCGCCTGCTCGCCTACTCGTCGATCGCCCACTCCGGCTACATGCTGGCCGGCGTCGCGGCGTTCGTCGCGGGAATCGGCGCGGACGGGACGGGCACGGCCGCCAATCCGGCCGGCGCCCACGCGGTCGCCTTCTACCTCGCCGCGTACCTCCTGATGAACCTCGGCGCGTTCGCGGTCGTCACCTACCTGTCGAACCGCTGGGGCGCCGAGACGGTCGGCAGCTGGGCCGGGCTCGGCTGGAAGTCGCCGGTCGCGAGCGCCGCGCTCGCCGTCTTCCTGCTCTCGCTCACCGGCATCCCGCCGACGGTCGGCTTCGTCGGCAAGTGGTACCTGCTGCAGGCGATCTGGACGGCGCCCGCGCTCAAGTGGCTCGCGGTGCTGCTCGTCCTCAACTCGATCGTCTCGCTCTTCTATTACTTCCGCATGGCGAAGAGCCTCTTCCTCAAGGGCGAGGAGGAGGCGACCGCGAGCCCGCGCAAGCACGCCTACGCCTTCGAGCTCTCCACGATCGTCGTCGCGCTCGCGGCAGGGACTCTCTGGTTCGGCATTTCCCTCAGCTGGCTCATGAACCTGGTGCAGAGCCTGCACGTCTGAGCGCGGCGGCCGCCGCGCGCGCAGCATGGAGGCGGCGCATTGCACGAGACCTCTCGTGCAGATCCGGTGCGGAATTCAGTTCGTGAGCCGGGGCACACGGGGGCACCTCGACCATTCGGGAATCGGCGCTAGATTCTCTCGTCGATTCTTCGCGACGGGTCGTCGCGGAAGCTCGCATCGGGGTGGTTCCATGAGCGGTTCGCACTGCGTCTCGCTTCGTCCCGCATTCGTCGCCTCCGCTGCAATCGTCGCATTCGGCGCCGTGCTCGCCCCTTCGCTGCGGGCGCAGACCATGCAGGACCCCGACTTCGTGGTCGAGGACCTCGCCGGCACCTACTCGCAGCCGACCTGCTTCCGCTTCGCCAGCGCGACGGAGTTCCTGGTCGGGGAGAAGGGCGGCGTCGTGTGGGACGTGCGCGACGGCGCGAAGCGCGCGACGCCGGTGATCGACCTGAAGCAGGAGATCCTGAACAACGGCGACCGCGGCCTGCTGAGCCTCGCCATCGACCCGAACTTCGCGAGCAACGGCTGGCTCTACCTGCTCTACGTGGTCGACCCCAACCAGGACGGCAACGACTCCGAGCAGGAGAGCTTCGGCCGCCTCACGCGCTACACGACCGCGCTCGACGCGAACGGGAACCGCGTCGCCGACCTGGCCTCGCGCCTCGTCCTGATCGGCGCGACCTGGAGCGAGGGGATCCCGTCGCTCCACTTCTCGCACGCGGTCGGCGACCTGCGCTTCGCGTCGGACGGGAGCCTCTTCCTCTCGGCCGGCGACGGCGCCCACTGGGACGTGACCGATCCCGGCGGCTTCGACCCGGGCGGCTTCGGGCCGGGCAAGTTCGACGCGAGCGAGGACATCGGCGCGTTCCGCGCGCAGTCGCCGACGTCGCTCGCCGGCAAGATCCTGCGCGTCGATCCCGCGACCGGTCTCGGGCTGTCCGACAACCCGTTCTGGACCGGCAACGCGGCCGACCACGCGTCGCGCGTCTGGGCGCTGGGGCTGCGCAACCCGTTCCGCTTCTGCCTGATCCCCGGCACCGGCCCGATCGACGAGCTCTACATCTGCAACGTCGAATGGGAGACGTGGG
>DAINBU010000093.1:0-20467 GCA_036732755.1 Planctomycetota bacterium | reverse complement strand
GCTGGCCCGCGCCGGCGCCGATCGCGTTCCAGCACGTGAAAGCGACTGCGAACGGCGGCGCGCCCGCCTTGAGCGCAGCGACCGCGGCGCTCGCCACCGCCGTGTCGTCGCGGCGCGCCGCGGCCACCACCAGCTGCTCGTACGCGACGCCGGCAGCGTCGATCTCGCCGGCCCGCGTCGCCTCCTCGATCTGCGCGAGCGCCCGCTCGACGCGCTCGTGCTCGGCGAGCAGTCGCACCCGCTCGTGGACCAGGCGGCGCCGCGCCTCGACCGGCCCGCCGCTCCCACGCAGCGTCGCGAGCAGCGCGGCGAGCCGCGCGTCTCCGTCGTCGATCCGCCCCGCGATCACGTCGCAGGTCGCGCCGCCGAGCGTCGCGTCGACCCGCAGCGCCTCGTCGGCCGCGACGCGCTCGTAGATCGCGAGCGCCTCGGCGAGCGTCCCCTCGCGCAGCGACGTCATCAGCTCCGAGCTGCCTTCGAGCGCGACCGCCCGGTCGGTCAGGACCCCGCCGAGCTCGAGCCCGAGCTCCGGCGACCAGTGCGCGTGCAGGGCGTCGCGCAGGATCGTCTCGGCCTCGGTGAGCCGACCCGCGCCGCGCTCGACGCGCGCCGCCTCGAGCGCCTTCGCGTCCGCGTCCGTGTCCGCCTCCTGGGCGGGCGTCGGCGCGGCGACGACCGCGAGCGCCAGGCAGGCCCGACCGAACCGGATCGCCCTCACGACCGCCCTCCGCCCGAGAGTCGCCGCGCCAGCGTCTCGAGGAGGCGGCGATTGTTGAGGAAACCGAGATCCTGCGGCAGGGCGCCCATCTCGAAGAAGCGCGCGTCCTCGGCATCGTCCCCCGCCATGAGCTCGCCCCCCACCGGCCGCGCGAGATAGGCAACGACGATGCCGTTGCGGCGGTGGTCGTCGCGGTTGGTGAGGACGCCCAGCAGCTCGACCTGCTCGATCTCGAGCCCGGTCTCCTCGCGCGTCTCGCGGCGCGCCGCCTCCCACGGCTCCTCGTCGATCTCGAGGTAACCCGCCGGGAGCGTCCAGTGGCCGCGGAACGGCTCGATGCTCCGCTTGACGAGCAGGACCTTCGTGTCATGGAGGACCGCCGCGACCGCCCCCACCGCGGGATGCTGGTAGAGGATGCGGTTGCAGCGCTCGCACACCCGTCGCGCGCGACCCTCGATCGTCCGCTCGAGCAGCGAGCCGCCGCAGTAGGTGCAATGCCTCTCGTCGTGGGCCGCCACGCGCGCGCCGCCTCTTCGGAAAACTCCGATCCGGCCGCCGTCCTCCTGCGCGAATCCTTCGGACGATCGCCGGGCCGCACTATCATCCGCGCCGCATGAGGCGAGTCCATGTCCTCGGATCGACGGGCAGCATCGGACGCACCGCGGAGCAGGTGCTCGAAGAGCTCGTGGCCACGCACGAGATCGTCGGCCTGTCCGCGGGCAAGGACGCCCATCGGATCGTCGCGCAGGCGGAGCGCTGGCGCCCCCGCGCCGTCGCGCTCGCCGACGCGCAGGCCGCGTCCGGCGTCCGCGCCCGGCTCGACGCCCTCGGCGTCCGCCTCTTCGCCGGTCCCGGCGCCGCCGCGGAGATGGTCGCGACGATCCCTTCCGACGTCGTCCTGAACGGCATCAGCGGCGCGGCCGGCCTCGCCGCCAGCTTCGCGGCGATCCGGCGCGGCGCGACGCTCGCGCTCGCCAACAAGGAATCGATGGTGATGGCCGGCCCGCTCCTCGTGCGCGAGGCGGCCCGCTCCGGCGCGACGCTCCTCCCGGTCGACAGCGAGCACAACGCGATCTTCCAGTGCCTCGGCGACGAGTGCCTCGACGGCGTGCGCCGGCTCTTGCTCACCGCGTCGGGCGGCCCGTTCCGGGAGACACCGGCGCACGAGCTCGAGCGCGTCTCCCCGGCGCAGGCGCTGCGCCACCCGACCTGGAACATGGGCGACAAGATCACGATCGATTCGGCGACGCTGATGAACAAGGCGCTCGAGGTGGTCGAGGCGCGCTGGCTGTTCGGGATCTCCGTCGAGAAGATCGCCGTGCTGGTCCACCCGCAGTCGATCGTCCATTCGATCGTCGAGTTCGAGGACGGCTGCATGCTGGCGCAGCTCGGCGTGCCCGACATGGCGGTGCCGATCCGCTTCGCGCTCGCCTTCCCGAAGCGCGCCACGACGCACCGCTCCTATTTCGACATCGCGCGCTTCCGGACGCTCACCTTCGAGGAGCCCGACGTCGCGCGCTTCCCGGCGCTCCTGCTCGGCTTCGAGGCGGCGCGGCGCGGCGGCACCGCGGGCGCCGTGCTCAACGCGGCGAACGAGGTCGCCGTCGCCGCGTTCCTGGCCGGGAAGCTGCCCTTCCCGCGCATCGCCTCGGCGGTCGCCGCGACGCTCGAGCGCGTCCCCCACGTCGCCGACCCCGACCTCGAACAAGTGCTCGCGGCCGATCGCGCCGCGCGGACGGAGGCTGCCGGATGCTGCTCGTGACCCTGCTCGAAGGCGGCGGCTTCGGCGAGACGCTCCGCGCGTTCTTCTCAAGCGCGGGCGGCTGGGCGGCCGCGATCGGCGGCATCGGCCTCGTCGTCTTCGTCCACGAGCTCGGTCACTTCCTGGTCGCGAAGCGCTGCGGCGTGCGCGTCGAGGTCTTCTCGCTCGGCTTCGGTCCGCGCCTCCTCGGCTTCAAGCGCGGCGGGACCGACTACCGCCTCTGCCTCGTCCCGATCGGCGGCTACGTGAAGATGGCCGGCGACGCGCCGGGCGACTCGCTGGAGTTCGACGGCAGCGAGCTCCCCTCGAAGTCGGTCGGCCAGCGCTTCGCGATCTTCAGCGCCGGCGTCGCGATGAACCTGCTCTTCGCGATCGTCGTCCTGCCGATCGTGCTCGCCATCGGCGTCCAGTTCCACAGCACCCGCATCGGCGGCGTGCAGCCCGGCGGCCCGGCGTGGCGCGCCGGCCTCGAGCGCGGCGACGAGGTGCGCTCCGTCGCGGGCCACCAGGTCGACGACTTCAACGACGTCATCGCCGAGGTCGCGCTCTCGGGCAGCGACGCGGTCGAGGTCGAGGTGGTGCGCGCCGCCGCGCGCGCGCAGGGGCACGGCGACGCGATCGACCGCGTCGTGATCCAGGCGGAGCGCGACGAGAAGATGGGGCGCTTCGTCATCGGGGTCGGCCCCTCCTACGCGCCGACGCTCGAGGTCGACCCCGACGGGCCCGCCGCCCGGGCCGGCATCCAACAGGACGAGCGCATCACCCGCTTCAACGGCAAGTCGATCGCCTCGGCCGAGGAGTTCGACACGCTCCGCGTGGAGAACCGCCTCCTGAGCGTGCAGCTCGGCGTCACCGGCGCCGACGGCGTCGAGCGCCTCGTCGACGTCGAGGCGCGTCCGGAGGAGCGCGCGACCACGCTGCTCGGCGTGCGTCCCTACGTCAACGTGGTGAAGGCGCTGCGCGGCGAGGCGGCGCGCGTCGCTGACTTCCTGCGGCCGGGCGACGTGCTGCACGCGCTGGTGCGCGTCGAGGCGAGCGGCTCCGCCGGCGCGAGCGTCCAGCCGATCCGCGACGCCGAGGAGCTCGCGACCGCACTCGACGGCTCGCACGACGCGGCCTACCGGATCGAGCTCGAGCGCGGCGGCGCGACGATCCACGTCGCGCTCCCCGCCGGCGTCACGCGCGCGCTCGCCAAGGACGTTGCGCTCGTCCAGGATCCGGAGAGCTGCGTCGTCCGCATCATGCCCGGCTACCCGGCCGACCTCGGCGGGCTGCCCGACGGCGCCGAGATCCGGACCATCGACAACGTCGCCGTCCACCGCTGGAGCGAGATCCCGCAGCGGATCGAGAAGGCGGCGCCCGACGACGACGGCGACCGGTCGGCGCATCCGCTCCAGCTCGTCGCATGGAAGGACGGCCGCGAGTTCAAGCTGAGCCTCACGCCGCGCGTCGAGCACCTCCCGGTCGACCTCGGCCTGCTCCCGTCGCTCGAGATGGTGACGCGCAGCTACCCCGCGCTCGAGGCAGCGCGCGTCGGCCTCTCCTCCGCGGCCTACATGCTGAAGAACGTCTACCTGACGCTGAAGAAGATCCTTGTCCGCGACGTCGACGCGTCGAACCTCTCCGGCATCCTCACCATCGCCTACGTCTCGCGCTCGCTCGTCGACTACGGCCTGCCGACGCTCTTCTTCTTCCTCGCGGTGCTCTCGCTCAACCTGGCGTTCCTCAACCTGCTCCCGATCCCGGTCCTCGACGGCGGCCACCTCTTCTTTCTGATCGTGGAGAAGCTCAAGGGCTCGCCCGTGAGCGAGCGGGCGCTCGGCATCTCGCAGCTGATCGGCGTCGTGCTGGTGCTCGCGCTGCTCCTCTTCGTGACCTACAACGACCTGCGCCGCTTCTTCCTGTGAGCGACGGTCCGCTCGTCCGCCGTCCGCGCGCGCTCCTCTCCCTTCTGCGGCTCTCGCTGGCGCCGACGCTCGTCGCCGACCTGTGCGCCGGCGTCGCCTGCGCGGGCGGCGGGCTGGCCGACGTGGCGCGCCTGCTCCCGGTCTCGCTCCTGCTCTTCGTCGGCGGGATGGCGCTCAACGCCCGCGTCGACGTCGAGGAGGACCGGCGCACGCGGCCGCGCCGCGCGCTGCCGTTGGGGGATGTCGCGCCGGTCGTGGCGACGCTGCTCGCCGTCGCCGGACTCGTCGCCGCGCCGCTCGTCGCGGCAGCCGTCGCCGGGGGCTTCCGCCGCGACACCGTCGCGTTCGCCGCGGCGATGGCGCTCGCGATCGCCGCCTACCACACGCCCCTCAAGCGCAGCGCCTGGCTCGGGCCGCTCCTGCTCGGCGCGATCCGCGGCGCCGATCTCCTGCTCGGCGCGGTCGCGCTCGCGGGCGCGGCCGGCGCGTGGCGCGCCGCCGGCTTCGCCGCGCTCTGCTACGCCGCCTACGTCGCCGGCGCCTCGTTCATCGCGCACCAGGAGGACCGCGACGCCCGGATCGGAGCGGTGCGCACGGGCGCCCTGCTCGCCGGCATCGCGATCGTCGCGCACGCCGTGCGAGCCCTCGCCGCTTCGGGTGCCGCGCCGCCCGACCGCGCGAACGTCGTGCGGGCCGCCGCGCTCGTCGCCGTCTGGCACCTCTGGAACCTGCGCGGCGCGCGTCTGCTCTTCCGGAGCGGCGGCTTCGGATTGATCCCGATCGAGGCGTTCGCACGCCTCTTCCTGTCGCGCCTGCCGCTGCTGCCCGCCGCGGCGGCGCTGGCGGCCGGGAATGCGCCGCTCGCCTTCGCGTCCATCGTGGCATTCTTCGCCGTCTTCGCGCTGGTCCGGTTCATCCCGCCCACGTGAACGGCGCCCCCGCGTCCCGTCGGAGTCGAGCTCCTTGCGCCACGCGATCCTGGTCCCGATCGCCCTCGTCGCCGCGCTGATCGCGTGGCGCATCGGGAGGCAGCTCGAGGCGGGCCGCGTGCGTCGCGCCAAGGAGATCGCCGCGCGCGAGGTGATGGAATCGATCCTGCGCGCCGAGGAGGAGCGACGCCTCCACCCGCCGGCCGGCTCGACCGGCGCGAACGGCGCCATCTACGCCTACCTGAGCGAGCTGCTCGCGGAGGGGCGGCTGCACGACCTCACCCCCGTCGCCGATCCGCGCCTCGAGATCTACCGCGCCGGCGACTACTTCTTCCACGTCTCGCTGCTCACGCGGCTCAACCGTCCGCTGCGGATCCCGCCGGAGGACCGCGCAGCCGAGCCGCGCTTCGGCGCGCGCTTCGAGGCGTGGGCGTGGCCGGCCGAGCCGGGCGATTCGCAGCTCGTGCTCTACTTCGCGAGCACCGGCGGCACGCTGCTGCAGGGGGAGAACGGCATGTCGGCCGGGCCGGGCGATTTTCCCGGCGACCGCTTCAGCTCGGAGAACCCGGTGCAGCAGCACGAGCGCGCCGGCGGCCGCGACACGCGCTGGCTCGAGGTCTTCGCCCTCACGCGGTCGTGAGTCGGCCGCTCAGTAGAACGCGGCGTACATCGTGAGGATGCGGCGCGCGAGCTCGGCGTCGCCGACGGCGGCGCGCAGCGCGTAGAGCCGCTCGCCGAGCTGCGGGGTCTCGAAGAAGGGGATCGACTCGAGCGCGGCGACGCGCACCTCCAGCGCCGCCGCGCGATCGGCGGCGAGCGCGAACATCCGCCCCGCCGCCTCGTCGACGTCGTCGGGCGCCGCTCCCTTCACGAGGCCGCGCACCGTGTCGATCAGGACGATCTGCGCGCGCGGCCGGGTGGCGCGCCCGAGCGCGTCGCTCGTCGGCCGCAGCGTCGCCGCGCCGAGGCTCTGCAGGTAGACGCTCGCCGATTCGGAGAGCCAGCCGTGGTCGCCGACGTGCAGGTCGTCGCGGCCGCCGGCCCGCTCGATCCGCGCGAGGAAGCGCGGCGCGTCGGACGCCTGCGCGAAGTAGCGCAGCCCGTAGAGGAGGTTCGCCTGGTCGGGGCCGTCGAGCCGCTCGCTGTCGAGGCGCGCGCGCGCGATCGCCGCCGCCTCCTCGTCCTTCAGTGTCTCGCAGAGCAGCGAGACCGCCTCCTTGAGCTCGCCGCCGTGGCCGTGGCGCATCGTTTCGCGCCAGCCGGCCGCCCCCTCCTGCCGGCCGTGCTTCCAGAGGTCGTAGACCGCCTCGCGCGCCACGACCGGGTCGCGGTCGCCGGTGAGCCCGCGCAAGAGCCCGATCGCCGCCTCCTCGTCGAGGCCGTCGCCCTTCGCGCCGAGCGCCTGCGCCAGGTAGCGCCGCACGTCGCCGCCCGGATGGCCGCTCAGCGTGCGCGCCTCGTCGAGCGGCGGGAGGCGCTGCGCGTCGCGGTAGATCGAGAGGCCGACGACCACCCGGTTCAAGTCGTCCGAGCGCAGCTCCTCGCGCGCCGCCGCCTCGCCGCGCGCGTCGCCGCAGACGAGCAGCGCGAGGATCGCGTTCTGCCGCACGCGCGGCTTCGCATTCGAGAGGTAGCGAGCGCACGCCTCGGCGAGGTCGCACAGGCGGCGCGTCGCCACCTGCTGCAGCCACGGGACCGCCATGTTCCCGTCGGGGTCCGACTCGAGCATGGCGCGCACCATCTCCGGGTCGCCGAGGACCTCGCGCTTGATGAACTCGTTCAGCGCGGCGCGCTTGACCTCCTCCTCGGCCGCGCCGGTGAGGCGCGCGTAGAGCGTCGTGAGCTCCTCGGTGACCGGGAAGCCGGCGAGCGCCTGGATGGCGGCGATGCGGAGATAGTCGGGCGGCGACGCGGTGGCGCGCACCACCGTGTCGAGGCCGACCGGATCACCCAGGAGCCCGATCGCGGTGAGCATCCGCGCCGCCAGCAGCGGCGAGCCGCGCACCACCTGGTCGTAGCGGCGCACCAGCCCGCGCGCGATCTCGGCGCGCACGGCCGGATCGGTCGGGAGGTGGTGCTGCGTCCACTGGAAGACCTCGGGCGTCCCCCACTCGACGCGCGCGAGCACGCGTTGCACGGGATCGGCGAGGACGGCCGGCTTCAGCGCCGACTCGGGCGGATGGACCGCCGGCAGCGCGTTGCCGAAGACGTAGCGCGCGAGCGTCGGCTCGAGCGGCGGCGGCGGCCGCTTCGACGCGAACGCGAACCACGCCGCCGCGAGCACGACGACGGCGACGAGGACGAGCGGCAGCCAGCGTTTCATCCCGGGCATCGTAGACTCCGCCGCCGATCGACCCGTCCGTCCGTCGTATGGAGCCGATGCCGATGGCGCTCGTCGCGGCCGCGTTCGCCTCGATCCTCCTCGCTTTCCAGGACCGCCCGCAGGCGGCCGCGACCGAGTGGCAGAGCATCACCGACGAGCTCACGCCGAAGATCGTCGCGTACCGGACGCTGCCGCCGGACGAGCGCAAGAAGCAGTCCCTCGCCGCCGAGCGCGCGAAGGTCCTCGACTACTTCCGCCGCTTCGAGAAGAGCGACCCCGACCTCGCCTGGTCGGCGCGCGTCTGGCTCGCGACCAACGTCACGCGCGACGCCCTCGAGCGGGAGCGCGACGCCGTCGACGAGCTGATCGCCATCACCAAGGAGTCGGCCAGCGGCGACGCCGCCGCGCGCGCCGCCATCCACGCGGCCGACGGGCTGCTCCGGCTGGGCGACGACGACGCGCTGGTCCGCTTGAAGACGAGCTATTCCGCGCGCCCCGAACCCAGCCCGGCCGTGGTTTCGCACCTCGAAAACGTCGCGCGCCAGGTCCTCGTCCAGCCGGGGCGCCGTTTCCCCGACCTCGCGCTGACCGACCTCGCCGGCCACGCCGTCGACTGGAAGGCGCTGCGCGGCAAGGTCGTCGTCGTGGTCGCCTTCAACGTCCTGAACGACCCGTCGCGCCAGGCGCTCGAGCGGGCGGTCCAGCTCGCGCGGGCCCACGCCAAGGAGCCGTTCGGGGTGGTCGGAATCTCCCTCGACGTCGAGCGCGCGAAGCTCTCCGCCGAGCTCGCGCGGCTCGAAGCCTCCTTCCCCGTCGACTGCAGCGAGAAGGAATGGAAGGGCCCGGCCGCCCGGGAGCTGGGCCTCGAGCAGATCCCGGTTGCGTGGCTGCTCGACCCGAAGGGGATCATCGTCGAAGTGCGGCGCGGCCCGCTGCCCCCCGCGTTCGACGAAGCCGTCGAGAAGGCGCTGCGCGCCGTCCCTGCCACGCCGGCCGGCGGCCATTGAAGACGGGGGGAACGCCGTCCGCCGTCCATCGTCCGGGGAACCGGCTCGGCTTCCCCTTGGACGGGAAGAATCGGGGCGATACCATCCCGCCCCTTCGTAGCTAGAGCGACCGACCCTGGAAATCGGCGACCTCGGAACGGAGTCCCGCCCCTCATGAACCGCAAGATCTTCGGAAACGTCCTGGCCACGGCCTTCCTGGCCGGTGCACTCGCCGCCTGCAGCTCGTCCAACGGGTCGGAGCAGACCGAAGAGGAGCAGGCCAAAGCGGAACAGGCCGAGGCGGAGGAGGCCGAGGCGGAGGAGCAGGAGCAGGAGTCGGGCGACGACCGAACGTCTACGTCGGCCTGGTGGGGCGACAACCTGGCCGGGTACTGGTACGTCCTGAAGCGCGACATGAAGGACCTGTACCGCAGCATCGACCGCAACTTCTTCAACTACGACTGGGAAGACCCGTACCTCAACTGAGGGCGGCGCGGAAGGCTGCCGCGACGCGCGGCGCGGCGGCCGTGGGATCGGCCTCGACGTCGATCCACGTGATCTCGGGGAACTGGCGAAACCAGTTGTCCTGGCGGCGCACGAACGTCCACGTGTCGCGCACGATCGCGGCGCGCAGCTCGGCGAGCCGCGGCTCATCGAGCCTGGACGGCGCGCCCGCGACTCCACCCCGGCCCGCCTCGGCCTCCAGCAGCGCGACCGTCTCGCGGTAGCCGATCGCCAGCCCCGCCACCGGCCCGATCCGGCCCTCGAGGCGCAGCGCCGCGACCTCCTCGACCAGCCCGGCGTCGAACATCCGGTCGACGCGCCGCTCGATCCGCTCGCGCAGGCGCGGCCGCGACCAGCGCAGCCCCACCGCGACGCACCTGCCGTCGATCGGCCGGCGCGTCGCCGTCTCCTGCCACGCCGTGAGCGTCCGCCCCGTCGCGCGCTCGATCTCGAGCGCGCGCGCGATGCGCTTGCGGTCGCTCGGATGGAGCCGCGCTGTTGTTTTTGGATCGGTGGCAACAAGGCGCGCATGCGCCACCACGACGTCCTGCTCATCGATCTCGCGAATGACCGCCTCGCGAACGGCCGCCAACACCTCGGGCACCTCGAACAGGCCGCGCACCAACGCGCGCAGGTAGAGGCCAGTCCCACCAACGAAGAGCGGCACGCGGCGGCGCGCGCGGATCGCCGCGACCTCTCTCTGCGCCGCGCGCACCCAGGCCCCCACGGAGAAGCGCTCGTCGGGCTCGACGAGGTCGGTGAGCGCGAAGCGGCCCGCGTCGGCCTTGTCGGTGCCGAGGTCCATGCCGCGGTAGACCTTCATCGAGTCGAGCGCGAGCAGGTCGGCGCGCAGCCCCTCCGCGATCTCGAGTGCGATCCGCTTCTTGCCCGACGCGGTCGGACCGACCAGCAGCAGGAGCGGACCCGGGTCGCCGGTCACCGCGCCGCGGCGTCCGCCTTCGGGCGCAGGATCGAGACCGCCGACTGCTCTTCGCGCAGGTGCGCGACGAGGCGGCGCGAGAGGTCGGCCGTGGTGAGCTCCATCGCGACCCCCGTGAGGTCGTCGAGCGCGACTTTCCGGAAGTGGCAGGTGACGAGCGCCCCCGCCAGCGACTCGGCGGAGTTGAAGGCGCGGACGAAGCGGCCGAGGAAGCGGTTGCGCGCCAGCGTGAAGTCGGCTTCCGGGATCCCCTTCGCCGCGGCGTCGCGCAGCAGCACGAAGAGCTCCGCCACGAGTCGGTCGGGATCGTCGGTCTCGGCTCCGATGATCGTGAAGCCGAAGTCGTCCTCCCCCGAGTAGGAGGCGTCGAAGGCGTCGTCGATGAGGCCCGCCTCGTAGAGGCGCTGGTGGTGCGGCGAGCTCGGGGAGAACAGGACGTCGAGGAGCAGGCGCGTGGTGAGGTCGCGCCGCAGGAAGTCGCGCGGCGACTTCGGCAGGTCGAGGTCCTTGAAGCCCAGCGCGAGCTGCGGCCGCGCGACGGCGAACTCGCGCTCGCTGCGGCGGCGCGCCACCGTCGGCGGCTCGCCGATCGCGGGCCGCGACCACGCGCTGCCGACGCCGATCTTCATCGACGCGAGCGTCCGGTCGGCCAGCGCCGCGCAGCGCTCGGCGTCGAAGGCGCCGCCCAGCACGAGGACCATGTTGGCCGGGTGGTAGAAGGCGGTGTGGCAGCGGTGCAGCAGCTCGGGCGTGATGCGCCGGATCGTCTGCACGGTGCCCGCGATGTTGATGCGCACCGGATGGAAGTGGTAGAGCGACTCGAGCAGGTTGAAGAAGACGACCCAGTCGGGGTCGTCGTCGTACATCCGGATCTCCTGCTCGATGATCCCCTGCTCCTTCGCCACCGACTCCGCCGTGAACCACGGGTCGTAGACGAAGCGGATCAGCGTCTCGAGGTTCTCCTCGACCTTCTCCGCGGTCGAGAAGTGGTACGACGTCTTCGCGAACTCCGTCCCCGCGTTGCAGCTCGCGCCGAGCGCGGAGAAGCGCAGGCTCACGTCGCCCTGCTGGTCCTCGAAGAGCTTGTGCTCGAGGAAATGGGCGATCCCCTCGGGGACGGCTTCGCCGGGCGCGCCGCCGGCGGCCGGCAGCCGCGAGTCGAGCGAGCCGTAGTGCGTCGCGAGCATCCCGAAGCTGCGCGAGAACTCGGGCCGCGGGTTCAGGTAGAGCGTGAGTCCGTGCGGCAGGACGCCCTTCAGCAGCGTCTCGCCGATCGTGTTCGGGACCGCTTCGAGCTTCGTCATGCCTCCCCGCCTCCGGGCTCGTCGGCGGCGGCGTGGCGGGCCGCGCCCTCCAGGCAGTAGATGGTCCGGACCGGTCCGATGCGGCGCGCCACGCGCGTGATGTCGGCCGCGGTCACGGCCGCGAGCGAGCGGCAGATCGCGTCGAGCGTCCGCACGCGCCCCGCCGACAGCCCCGCCTCGAGCGTCTCGACCATGCCCCCCGCCGAATCGAACATGCCGCGCGCGCCCGAGATCATGAGCCGTCGCGTCTGCTCGAGCTCGTCGTCGCGCGGCGGCGCGTCGCGCAGCGACGCGATCTCCTTCTCGGTGAGCTCGCCCACCTTCTCGCGGTCGGACGCGTCGATGCCGCACGAGGTGAAGAGGACGCCGCGCAGCCGGTCGAGCGACGCCGACGCGAAGTAGGCCAGGCTGTGCTTCTCCCGGATCGACTGGAACATGCGCGAATGGAAGCCGCCGCCGAGCACGCCGGCGTAGACGCGCAGCGCGTCGAACTCGCGCTCGTCGAGGTCGCTCAGATCGACCAGGCGCGCCGTGATCAGCTTGCTCTGCGAGACGTCGTCGCGCTCGATCAGGAGCCGCGGCTCGCCGGCCGCCGGCGGCGGCCGCACCGCCGCCGCGGCATCGGCGTCCGGCCGCGCGGGCGCGAAGAACTCGTCGGCGATCGCCTCGACCTCGGCCAGGGCGAAGTCGCCGACCGCGAAGATCCGCACCGGGAGGCGCTCCTTCAGGTCGGTCCAGGCGGCGATCGCGTCGCCGCCCTGCAGCGCGTTGGCCTGCTCGACGGTGCCGAGGACCGGCAGCCCGTAGGGCTCCTCGCCGAAGGTCACGTCGAGGAGGCGCTGGAACGCCCAGGTCATCTTGTCGTTGTATTGCGCCTCGATCTCGCGCCGGTGGTTGAGCCGCTCCTGCGCGAACACGTCCTCGGGGAAGGCGCCGCGCACGAGGTGGGGCTCGAAGAGCAGCTCGCGCATCAGCGCGACCGCCGGCGCGAAGATGGCCGGCTTGCCCGGCAGGAAGCGCTCCTCCACCGTCTCGAGCCGCAGCGAGGTGATCTGCGCCTGGCCGTGCTTGTAGACCGAGGAGGACCAGCTGCTGCCGTAGAGGCTCTCGAAGGCGCGCGAGACGTCCGCCATCGAGGGGTGGCGCCGCGTGCCGCGCCGCATCAGGTTGGGGACGAGCGCGCGCGCCGCATTGCGCCGCGACGACGGCGTCCGCCAATGGAGGCGCACCAGTTTCGTCTTGAACTTGCGCGTGGGCAGCACGAAGACGTCGACACCGGCGCGCGTGCGCGCCGCGAGGAAGTCGCCGGCCCGGCCCGGTGCAGCGTCCACCATTCGTCCTGCGGATCCGACGGGGGCGGACGGCCAGGGCTTCCTTGGGGTTTCCCGATTCGCGGCGGGCCGTTTCCATTCGACGCGAAGGCGGCGGATCATAGGCCGCCCCTCCTGGCCCCGAAGCGCAATTCCCCCGTTCGGAGCGCTCCATTGCCGCGACGTCCCTGGCCCGACCGCGCCTTGATCGGGATGGTCCATCTGCTGCCGCTGCCCGGCGCGCCGCGCGCGGTCGCGTTCGAGCGCACGCTGGCGCGCGCGCTCGCCGACGCGCGCGCGTGGGCCGCGGGAGGCGCCGACGCGCTGCTGGTCGAGAACTTCGGCGACCGGCCCTTTCGTCCCGAGCGCGTCGAGCCGGTCACCGTGGCCGCGCTGGCGCGCGCGCTCGCGGCCATCGCGGAGGCGGTCCGACTCCCGCTCGGCGTGAACGTGCTGCGCAACGACGCGCGCTCCGCGCTGGCGCTCGCGGCGGCCTTCGACCTCGCCTTCTTCCGCGTGAACGTCCACGCGGGCGCCGCGCTCACGGATCAAGGGGTCCTGACCGGAAGAGCCGACGAGACGCTGCGCGAGCGCGCCGCGCTGCGCTGCTCCGCCCGCCTCTTCGCCGACCTCCGCGTGAAGCACGCCGTGCCGCTCGCGCCGCGGCCGCTCGTCGACGAGGCGCGCGACCTCTTCGAGCGCGCCGGCGCCGACGCGCTCCTGCTCACCGGGCCGGCGACCGGCATGCGACCCGACCGCTCCGCGCTCGCGGAGCTGCGCCGCGCGCTGCCGCGCGCGCCGCTCCTGCTCGCGAGCGGCGTCGATCCGGAGCTGGTCACCGCGACGCGCGCCGACGCCGCCGGCTGGATCGTCGGCACGTGGGCGAAGCGCGGCGGCGACGTCGCGGCGCCGGTCGATTCCGCGCGCGTGCGCCGGCTCGCGCGCGCCCGCGACGGGAAGCGATGAGCTTGCGCGCTCCGGACGGGGGCGGTATTCGGTTGCGCCCCACCGCCCCGTTCCCCCCTGAAGGTTCGATCGGAACGATGTACGCCCGATGAGCTCCCCGTCCCCCGAGATCTTCGCCGCCACCGAGATCTCGGACGGACTCTGTCCGATCCTGGCGACGGCGCTCGACCCCGATGCGACCTCCGTCCTCAACCGGCTGATCCGGGCCGGCCACCGCGCCTACCTCGTCGGCGGCTGCGTGCGCGACCTGCTGCTGGGCGGCACGCCCAAGGACTTCGACATCGCGACGTCGGCGCGCCCGCGCCAGGTGAAGAAGATCTTCCGCAACAGCCGCATCATCGGCCGCCGCTTCCGCCTCGTGCACGTGATGTTCGGCGGCAACAAGACGCTCGAGGTCTCGACGTTCCGCCGCGACCCCAACGCGGAGGGCGACGTCGCCGGCACCCTCGATCCGCGCGGCGCGGCCGCCGACGCGGCGCCCGCCGAGGACGACGCGGAGGCGTGGGAGCGCGACGCGGCCGCCGAGCCGGGCGGCGGTTCCGGGGACGAGGACGACGGCGCGACCGCGCCGAACGGCGACGACGACGAAGACGCCGACCTCCTGATCCGCGAGGACAACGTCTACGGGAGCGAGGCGGAGGACGCGGTCCGCCGCGACTTCACGATCAACGGCCTCTTCTACGACGTGCAGGACCAGTGCGTCCTCGATTACGTGGGCGGCGTGGCCGACCTGCGCCGCCGCGTCCTGCGCACGATCGGCGACGCGGCGCGGCGCGTGCGCGAGGACCCGGTCCGCATCCTGCGCGCGGTCAAGTTCGCCGTGCGCCTCGACCTCACCTTCGACCCCGACCTCGCCGCCGCCATCGCCGAGCACCACGAGGACCTGCGTCGCAGCGCGGCGCCGCGCGTCTTCGAGGAGATCCTGCGCATGCTGGGCGGCCCGCAGCCGCAGAAGTCGGTCGAGCTGCTGGCGCGGCTCGGCGTGCTGCGCGTCCTGCTGCCGGAGCTCGGGCTGCACGCCCACGGGACCGACGACGACCCGCGCCTCGCGCGGCTGCTCGAGCGGCTCGCGGCGCTCGCCGAGGTCGACCGCGGGCGGCGCGCGCTGCCGACCGCCATGTACCTCGCCGTCCTCTTCTACGACGAGCTGCGCCGCCGCGTGGTCGGCGAGGACGTCCCGACCGAGGGGCCGCACCACCCGCCGAGCGAGGCGCTCGACGCCTTCCTGCGCCCGATCGGCATGCGCTTCCGCATGGCCAAGCGCGACACGGCGCGCGTGCGCGCGATGGTGCTCGCGCTGCGCCGCGTCGACCCCGAGCTGGCCGGACCCGACGCGCGGCGGCACCGCCATCGCGGCGGGCTCGCGGAGTTCGTGCGACGCGAGTTCTTCCACGACGCGCTGCTGCTGATGCGCATCGTCGCGGTCGCGGAGCGCCGCGACCTCGGCCCCGTGCTCGACTGGGAGCAGCGCGCGCTCGAGCTCGGCCGCGAGGCGCGCCACCCCGCCGCGCGCCCGCACGCGCCTGCGGCGGAATCGCGCCCGCATCACGAGCGGCAGCAAGAGCGGCCACACGCCGTCGGCGACGGCCGCAGCCCGAATGCGCCGACCGGGACGGTCCATCCGCGCCGGCGGCGCCGCCGCCGCCGCGGCCAGGGCGGCGCCGGACCGGGCCATCCGCACGACGCCCCGCCGCAGGACGACGACCGCTACGAGCAGTGAGCGCGCGCGACCGCGCGCCCGTTCACGGTCCTCCCGCGGCCGACGCGGCGGGGGCGATGCGCGCCGCCTTCGCCTCGAGGATGCGCCGCTTGAAGGTCTCGTAGAGCTCCGTCTGCTTGCTCACCAGGCGGATCGGCTTCCCGGCGATGAACTCGTAGCGCACGTGCGTGCGCAGCTCGAGCGGGTCGCCGTCGGTCACGATCACGTTCGCCGTCTTGCCCGTCTCGAGCGAGCCGAGGCGGTCGGCCACGCCGAGCAGCTGCGCCGGCGCGAGCGTGACGCTCTTCAGCGCGACGTCGCGCGGAAGCCCGTGGGCGGCGGCCATGCCGGCGTGGTGGCCGAGCTGGCGGACGTTCTCCTGCTCGAGCGTGACCAGTGCGAAGGGGACCCCCGCGGAATGGAGCCGCGCCGCGTTCTGGAATTGCGCGTCGTAGCGCTGGTCGGCGCCGGGCAGCCCGAGCGTTTGCGAGACGAGGCAGCGCGCGCCGTGCTGGGCGAGGTACTCCGCGACCAGCCACGCCTCCCCGCAGCCGAGCAGCAGCGCGTTCAGCTTGCGCCGCTCGGCGAAGAGGGCGGCGGCGCGCAGCGCATGGCGCGAGTCGGCCGCGAGCAGCACCACGCGCGGCGGCGCGCCGTTCTCGCCGCGCACGTAGGGCGCGAGCGCCTCGAGCTTCAGGTCGCGCCGCACGTCGGGCCGGCCCGCCGCGCGGGCGTCCGCGTAGCGCAGCGACTCGTCGAAGCGCGCCGCGAGGCCCTTCCAGTCGTCCTTCTCGAGCTCCTTCTCGGGCGGCTCGTCGCCGCCCGTGGCCGGAGCCTGGACGAGCAGCGCGAGCGAATCGCCGACGACCATCTGCTCCCATGTCCAGCCGTCGAGCTGGATCAGCGACGCCCGCCCCGCGATCGGCCCCCCCTGCGGGAGCACCAGCGCGTTCGTCACGCCGTCGCAGCGCGTCACCGGGATGTGCGCGCTCGCGGCGTGGATCGCCGCCGTCACGCGCAGGTCGGCCTGGTTGCCGCCGATCTCGCTCGCGTCGTTGGAGCCGGCGACCGACCCGATCTCGCCCAGCCCGACGCGCGTCGCCGCATCGAAGAGGCCGGGGTAGATCGAGAGGCCGTCGCACCGGACGACCTCGGCGCGCTCCGGCACCGCGACGCCGGCGCCGACCGCGGCGATGCGACCGCGTTCGATCACGACCACGCCGCCCTCGATCGGCGGCCCGCTCACCGGATGGACCGTCCCGCCGACCAGCGCGTAGACGCCGCCGTTGCCGGGCAGCGGCAGCTGCGACGGATCGGGGCAGTCGATCGGCCCGAAGGCCGGCCCGGTCGGATTGGAGGCGCGCGCCTCGCCCGGCGCGTAGCGCCGCTCGAAGAGGCACTCGCCGTCGACGAAGGTGTATTCGCAGCGCGAGTAGACGCTCAGCGGATGGCCGTCGAAGAGGGCGAGGTCGGCGTCCTTCCCGACGTCGAGGCTCCCGACCCGGCCGTCGATGCCGAGCTGCCAGGCGGGGTTGATGGTCACCTGCGCGAGCGCCTGGCTCTCGCTCAGCCCGCCGTAGCGCAGCGTCTTGGCTGCCTCGTGGTAGAGGCGCCGCGTCAGGTCGGCCGAGTCGGAGTTGAGCGAGCAGTGGGCGCCGGCGAGCTCGAGAAGCGCGGCGTTGTAGGGGATCGCGTCGTACGCTTCGAGCTTGTAGGCCCACCAGTCGCTGAAGGTCGACGGGCCGGCGCCGTGCTCGGCGATCTCGGTCGCGACCTTGTAGCCCTCGAGCACGTGCTGCAGCGTGCGCACCTTGAAGCCGAACTCCTCGGCGACGCGCAGCAGCATGAGGATCTCGTCGGCGCGGTAGCAGTGGGCGTGGACGAGGATCTTCCCCTCCATGATGTCGACCAGCGCCTGCAGGCGCGGGTCGCGCCGCGGCTCGAGGCGCACCTCGCCGCGCGACCTGGAAGCCGCGAATTGGCGCCACTCCTCGCGGTACTCGGTCGCACGCGTGAAGGCGCGGCGCAGCGCCGCCTCGACGCCCATGCGCGTCGCCGGGTAGCGGCGCGGGCCGGCGAAGCCGGAGCCGACGTTGCTCTGCTTGGGGTTCTCGCCGAGCGCGAACTTGACGCCGAGCGGCGCGCCCTCGAAGAGGAGCTCCGACGCCTTCCGGCCGTAGCGCACCTTGATCACGGCGTTCTGGCCGCCGATCACGTTGGCGCTGCCGTGCAGCAGGTTCATCGCGGTCGTGCCGCCGGCCAGCGCCCGGTAGAGCGTGACGTCGGTCGGGTCGACCTCGTCGCGGATCTTCACCTCGGGCACGATCGAGAGCGTCCCCTCGTTCACGCCCCCTTCGATCGCCGCGTGCGAGTGGCAGTCGATCAGGCCCGGCATCACGAAGAGACCGCTCCCGTCGAGCGTCGCGATCCCGTCCGGCGCCGGCAACCCGCTCCCGATCGCCGCGATCTTCCCGTCCTTCACGAGGAGGTCGCCGTGCTCGATCGTCCCGTGGCTCACCGTGAGCAGCGTCGCGTCGCGGATCAGGAGCGAGCCACCGGTGTGGAGCGCCGGCTTGCGCGCCGCCTCGGTCTCGAAGTCGCCGGACGCGCCGCCGTCGCCGGGTCCGCGCGCGAGCAGGGCGACGACGAGCGCGGGCGTGAAGAGGAGCGGGCTCATCGCGACGCCTCCTGGCCGCGGGCGCCGCGGGGCGCCCGCTTCGCCTCGACCTCGATCGGTTTGCCGAACGGCGTCTCGAGCGTGCCGGTGAGCCGGTCGGCGCCCTCCGCCTTCCCCTCGAACTTGAACTCGAAGCGCTGACCCTGGAACTGGGCGACGATCGTGAAGCGGACCGCCGTGTCGTCGGCGCTCCCGCTCAGCTCGCCCTCGCCCATCTCGCTCGCGAGCCGGCCCGAGAGCTTCGTCCCCTCCTGCTTCAGCGTGAGCGTCGACTCGAAGCCGCGCGTGTGCGCGCCCGGCTGGAGGGGCTTGAGCGACCAGGTGCCGGTGAGACCCGCCGCGTCCGCTGCCGCCCCCTCTTTGTTCCCTTCCTTCTTTTCTTCCGGCTTCGCCTCCTTCTTGGGCGCGCCTTCGAAGTGGCGGCCCGCGACGAAGACGTGGCGGACCGAGCGCTCCTTGTCGGCGAGGTCGCCCTCGACGAGCGCGAGGTTCGCCGCGCGGCCCGGCGCGAGCGCGCCGAGCTCCTGCGCTGCGCCGAAGAGCTCGGAGGGCGTTTCCGACAATGCACGCAGCGCCGCGTCGGCGGGCAGCCCCTTCTCGATCGCGGTGCGCAGGTCGGCGAAGAAGTCCGCGACGCTGGAGGAACCGCGCGTCGTGAGCGCGACCGGGACGCCTGCCGCAAGGAGGCGCTCGACGTTGCGCACCTCCTCCTCCCAGCGCATGCGCCGCTGCTCGAAGAGCTCGAGCGGCTCCGCCAGCACCGGGTCGGCGACCTCCCACGCCTCGGCGATCGAAGGTCCCGCTACGGGCGGCGGCTCCGACGCGGGAGCCGGCGCCGCGGCAGTCGCGCTGCTCGCCGCAGGCGGAGCGTCGGGCTTCGCTTCGGACGGTGCGTTCGGCTTCGCCTCGGACGGCGGCTTGAGCTTGGCGCCCTTGCGCTCGGGGGGATCGGGGAAGGCGAGGCTCGCGACCACCGGCACGCGCGCGGCGGCGAGCTCCGGCGCGCACTTCCACCCCTCCTTCGCCCCGATCAGCACCAGGTCGAAGCGGAACTCCTGCGCGAGGGCGAGCGCGCGCCGGAGGTCGCCCTCGCGGTCGGCGGCGAAGGCGACGCGGAGCTGGTGGTCGAGCACGGCGATCAGCGCGTCGAGGCAGTCGTCGCTCGGCGGGCGGGCGACCGCGGCGGGGTCGCGCCGGTAGCTCTCGCGCCAGCTCTGGAGCCGCTGCGCGTCGAGGAACGCCTGCCGCAGATGGGCGAGCGTGCCCATGGTCGTCGACGGGTAGCCGCGCTCGTGCATCCCGCTGCCGAGCTTCGCGTGGAGCCAGCCCGGCTCCCGCACGACCGCGTCGCGCATCGGCAGATCGGAGAGGTCGATCAGGCACGCCTGCCCGGCCAGGAACCCCTCGACCGGCGCGGTGAGCACGTCGGTGAAGCCGCCGAGCCGCAGCTTCGAGGTCGCGTCCTTGTCGAGGGCGGCGAGCAGGAGGCGGCCGCGCCGCTCGGGGAAGAGCCCGCGCCGCGACGCCTCGGCCGTGTCGGCGAAGGCGTCGGCGCCGGTGTTCTGCGGCGCGCCCTCGCTCGCGCTCGCCGCCGGCGCGCGTTCGTTCGGCGCGAGCCCGAGGTCGGAGAACGCGTCGATGAAGCCGGGCCACGCCGTGAGCCCGAGGCCGTCGATCCGCTCCGACTCGGGCGGGATCGCGAGGTTCGCCCCGATCGCCGCGATGCGACCGGCGCGCAGGAGGATCGTCACCTCCCCTTCCGAGCCCGCCGCATTCGCAGCCGCCGGCCGACCGGCGAGGCGGACGTGCTCGATCGCGAAGTCGACGCCGGTCGGGTCGAGCGCGAACGGGACGGTGCAACCCACGACGACCCAGGAGGCGAGCATCATGCGGATGGACTCCTGCGCAGCAAGGACGGGGTCCGACGAGGATGCCAACTCGCGCGGACTCCGGTAAGTGGCGGGCGGCCCGCCGCAGCGGCTCCCCGCTTCGGGAATTGAGTTCCGCGCGCACGGGGGCAGACTCGCGGCCCATGGACGGCCCCCTCGTCGAACGCCTGCGCGCGAACCTCGGCCGCGCGATCTTCGGGAAACCCGAGGTCCTCGACCACGTCCTCACCGCGCTGCTCGCCGGCGGCCACGTCCTGCTCGAGGACGTGCCGGGGGTCGGCAAGACCGTGCTGGCGCGCGCGCTGGCGCGCTCGCTCGACCTCTCCTTCCACCGGATCCAGTTCACGTCCGACCTGCTGCCGGCCGACCTGCTCGGCGTCTCCGTCTTCCGGCCCGAGACCGGCACCTTCGAGTTCAAGCGCGGGCCGATCTTCGCGCACGTGCTGCTGGCCGACGAGCTCAACCGGACGCCGCCGCGCACGCAGTCGAGCCTGCTCGAGGCGCTCGAGGACGGCCGCGTCAGCACCGACGGGGAGGTGTTCGAGCTGCCGAG